>JALYGJ010000132.1 GCA_030777155.1 Chloroflexota bacterium
CCAGGCGGGCGAGCTCGGAAACGAACCACGGCGCGGTGCCCGTCGCCTGCTGCAGCGTGTCGGGCGCCGCGCCGCGCCGCAGCAGCGCAAGCAGGCGCCACAGCCGGCTGTCGGACGGCGCCAGGAACGTGCGCAGCGCGACGTCGTCGGCCGTCGCCGTCGTCAGCGCGTCGAGCTCGGCGGCCCACTCAGGCTGCTCGGCCAGGAAGCCGGACCCGCCCTGCTCGAGTCCGCGCAGCGCCTTGTTGAGCGCCGCGCCGAACGTGCGGTCGATCGCCATCACCTCGCCCGTCGCCTTCATCTGCGAACCGAGCAGGCGCTCAGCGGTGGGGAACTTGTCGAAGGGGAAGCGCGGCAGCTTGACGACGACATAGTCGAGCGCCGGCTCGAAGGCGGCGACGGTCGTCCCCGTGATGGCGTTGGGGATCTCGGCCAGCCGGCGACCGACGGCGATCTGTGCCGCGACGCGCGCAATCGGATAGCCGGTCGCCTTGGAGGCCAGTGCCGACGAGCGCGAGACGCGCGGGTTGACCTCGATCACGGCGTATTGGGCGTGGTCGGGTGATAGCGCGAACTGGACGTTGCAGCCGCCCTCCACGCCGAGCGCACGGATGATCGCCAGTGCCGCCGAGCGCAGCATCTGGTTGACGGCGTCGGGCAGCGTCTGGACCGGCGCGACGACGATCGAGTCGCCGGTGTGCACGCCCAGCGGGTCGACGTTCTCCATCGAACAGACGCAGATGCACGTGTCGTCCGCGTCGCGCATCACCTCGTACTCGACCTCCTGCCAGCCGTCGAGGTAGCGCTCGACGATGACCTGGCCAATCGGGCTCGTGCGCATTCCGGCGCGGACCCGGGCGCGGTAGTCGGCCTCGCTGACGACGATCCCGCCGCCTGAGCCGCCAAGCGTGAAGGCGGGCCGGATGACGGCCGGCAGCCCGATGCGCTCAAGCGCCCGCTGAGCCGCTTCCTGGCGCTCGCGCGGCGTCGTGCCTTCGACGATCTCCGAGGCGGGAAACGGCTGCCCGATCCGCTCGAGCAGGGAGCGGAAGCGCTGGCGGTCCTCGGCCATCTCGATGGCCGGCAGCGGCGTTCCGAGCAGGCCGACTTCGTGGCGCTCGAACACGCCTGCGCGCGACAGCTCAACGGCGAGATTGAGCGCAGTCTGGCCACCCAGCCCGCACAGGATGCCATCAGGTCGTTCGCGCTCGAGGATGCGCTCGACGCTGGCAACCGTTATCGGCTCGAGGTACACGACGTCGGCAACGCCAGGATCGGTCATGATCGTCGCCGGGTTGGAGTTGAGGAGGATCGTCCGCACGCCCTCTGCGCGCAGCGCCCGGCACGCCTGCGTGCCGGCGTAGTCGAACTCGGCCGCCTGGCCGATCACCACCGGCCCGGAGCCGACGATGAGGACGGAAGAGGGCTTCACCGTCCCAGCGTCGTTGCGCCGTCGCCGGCGCGGACGCGGGCGACGAAGCGGTCGAAGACCTCGAGCGCGTCGAGTGGGCCCGGCGAACCCTCGGGGTGGTACTGCACGGTCTCGATGGGCAGCGACGCGTGGCGCAGCCCCTCGACCGATCCATCGTTGAGGTTCCGCTGGCTGACCTCGAAGCCACTGCCGGCGGGCAGCGTTTCACCGACCACCTCGACCTCGTGGTTCTGGGCAGTAACCTGCACGCGGCCGGTCGGCAGGTCGATGACCGGGTGATTGGCGCCGTGGTGGCCGAAGCGCAGCCGGCGCGTCTGGCCGCCGGCGGCACGGCCTATGATCTGGTGGCCGAGGCAGATGCCGAGCAGCGGCCGACCATCGGCGATCGCCGCCTGCGCCAGGCGAAGCGGTCCCTGGAGCCGCGCCGGATCACCGGGTCCCGGCGACAGGACGATGCCCTTGACATCGCCGGCAAGGGCATCGGCGGGTGCGGCGGTGTGGGGCAGCACGCGGACGCGCGCGCCACGCTCGAGCAGGGCGCGCACGATATTCTCCTTCAGCCCGAGGTCGACGAGCGCGACGACCTCCGCGCCGGCCGGGCCCATCTCATGAGGGCGGTCGGCGGAGACGCGGCCCACGAAGTCCTGCTCCTCCCACCGCGGCAGGCGCCTGGCGCCCTCGACGGCTGCCGCGCGATCGGTCATCCCCGGCGCAGTGATCAACGCGCGCTGCGATCCGGAGGCGCGCAGCTTCCTGGCCAGGGCGCGTGTGTCGAGCCCGGCGATGGCCGGCACGCCGGCGTCGCGCAGGAGCGCAACCAGCTGGCGCGCGGGCCCCAGTGCTGCCGCCGTGGCGTGGGCGACGACGAGGCCGGATAGCCACGGCCGCAGCGATTGATCGTGCCGCTCGACGCGCCCGTAGTTGCCGATCAACGGGTAGGTCATCACCACGACCTGCCCAGCGTAGGAAGGGTCGGTGCAGATCTCCTGGTAGCCCGTCTGGGCCGTGTTCACCACCAGATCACCACCCCCCTCGACGGCGGCACCGAAGGCAACGCCATGGAAGATCGTGCCGTCCTCGAGCGCGAGCAGCGCCGGCCCGTGCGCGCCGATGCGCGGGTCGACGACGGCGTCGAAGGGCAGTGGCAGCGCGCTCGGCGGCCCGAGCAGCGAAAGACCACCGCCCGGACCCGAGCGGTGGTCAATTGGCAGCACGATCTGGCCGTCCTCCTTGCCGGTCCTCCCGGGACCGTCCCGTGCCGGCCTCTCGGACCGGTGCGAAAGGGACGGTCTCAGCGTAGCACGAGCAGCGCGCGCGACGTGGCCCCTGCGCGGTCGTGCCCAGCGGCCGGCGGCGTCTCGTTCGCCGTCGGTCGGCCGGCGTGCGCCCGGCGCGTCCTCAGTGGGTGCGCTCGCTGACGTAGCTCGGCTGCGTCGGCTCGATCGTCGCGCCGGCGTCGGTATCGGCCAGCTCGCCCGAAACGTCAGGTGTGGCCGCGGCGACGTCCTCGAGGGCTGCCTCCGACGTGCGAGCGGCGCTCTCCGTCGCACCCTCGGCGGCGCGCCTCACTTCGTGGCCGGCACCAATGCTCCGATTGCGGATGTCACGCACCTTGCCGTCGACCCACTCAGATGAGAGCCGCGTCCACTTGCGCACCTGGTCCATCAGCAGCGCTCGACGCCGCCGCCCCTGCTCGGGATCGAAGAAGAACATCGCCGCCACCCCGGCGCTGATGCCGGCGAAGAGAGCCATGCCCGGACGCCAGTCCGGACCACGCTTGCGGACGATGCGGACGGAGCGCAGGTCATCGGCTGCGGCCTTCGCATCGGCGCCCAGGTTGCGCAGGGTTGCCTCGCCGGTGACGGCCAGCCCGCCCGCCTTCCTGGCCGCCTCGCGCCCGGCCTTGATCGCCTGGCGACCGGCCTTCGCGGCATCCTTGCCGAGCTTGGCCGCCTCGCGTGAAACGTCGGCCGCGACGGCGGCAACCTGCTCAGCGCCGTCGCTGACGGCCCGGCGGGCGTCCGATGCCGCCGCCGAGACATCGATCTTCGGCAGGTCGAACTTGGGTGGCTCGTTTGTTGGTTGCGAACTCTGTCGCGTCCACGGTAGTTGCATAGATCAGGCTCCTGTGTCGTCAACGGTTGCGCAGGGCACGCCGACCCGCGTCGCACGCGGTGCCGAACATGCTCGTACGAATAGCCCGTAGCGGCCGACAGGAGGCGGGCGTGCGCAGTTGCAGATGCGTCGCAACCACCGCTCGACGGCTTCGCGGGGACGCACCGGCTGTTTCGCGCGCTGCCAGCGATGAGGCTACCAGCGCCGACTTGCGAACAGGTCGTATCCTCTGCCGGCGAGGCGGCGCCGCCTCGCTCACCGACGGCAAGGAGATGGGCATGGCACGCGCAATGTGGCGCGGGGCGATCCAGTTCGGGCTCGTGACCATCCCGGTCAAGCTCTATCTGGCGACCGAAGCGCGCGGCGGGCTGTCGTTCAACCTGCTGCACAGGGAGTGCCTGAGCCGCATCCAGATGCGCGTGCATTGCCCGATCCACGGCGCGATACCGCGCAGCGAGACGGTTCGCGGGTACGAGTACGCCAAGGGCCAGTACGTGGTCATCGACGACGCCGACTTCGAGCAGGTGCCGCTCAAGACGGTCCGCTCGATCGAGATCGAGATGTTCGTCGACGCTTCGCGCGACTCGCACGGCGCCAACTTCGTCCGCCAGGCGTACTACATCGAGCCCGAGGCGATCGGGCGCAAGGCGTTCTACCTGCTCAAGTCGGTGCTTGCCGACGAGGGCCTGTCGGCGATCTGCAAGATCGTGCTCAAAGACCGCGAGCAGCTCGCCTCGCTCAACCCGTACGCGAGCACGATGCTGCTGGCCACGCTGTACTGGCCGGACGAGGTGCGCTCGATCGCCGAGCTCGACCTGCCCGAGGCCGACTTCCAGTTCAAGCCGGCCGAGCTGACGATGGCCAAGCAGCTCGTGGCGGCGATGAAGGGCGACTTCGCGGCCGATCAATACCGTGACGACTACCGCCAGGCGCTGATGGCCGTGATCGAGGCCAAGATCGCCGGCCAACCCGCCGAAGTGCCGCAGCCGGTCAGCGCGCCGACCAAGATCACCGACCTGATGAGCGTCCTCGAAGCCAGCCTCGAGGCGGCCAAGGCGGCCCGCACGCAGGGGGAGCCAGCCGCAGCCGAGCAGCGGGCGGCCGAGGCCAAGCCGGCGCCGATCAGCGCAACCAAGCGCCGGCGCGCCAAGCCTGAGCCCGCCGCCGAGCCGGTGTCGGCCACCGCCGGCCGCCAGGAACGGCGACGCAAGACCGCCTGAGCGCGATGGCCGACCGGCGCAGCGGTGAGCAGCTGAGCCTGGCCATCGACCCGGTCGATCGACGTGGCGGCCTGCCCCGGCTGCCCCAGATGTCGCCCGTCACTGGCGGCGCGCCGTTCGACGACCCCGATTGGTTCTTCGAGCCGTGGTGGCCGGGCGCTCCGGCGCTCGCCTATCTCGAGGGCGGACATATCCGCCTTCAGGTGGGGCACCTCGCCGACCCGAACGCGGCCTTCCCCGAACTGGCCGACATCGGCACTGCCTTCCGCGACGACGGCCTGAGCGTGCAGGGCACTTTGCTCGTGCTCGACGACGACGGCCGCCCCGACGCCGATCTGCTGCGCCACCGGCTGGCCGGCGATCTCCGGCGGCTGGGTGCGGGTGCCTTCGTCGCCTCCGACCTGCTGTACCTGCGCGGCCGGGCGCTGATCGGCCTGCCCTACGAGGACCGGCGCGCGCAGCTCACTCGTCAGATGCGCGACGATGACGCGTGCGTCCTCGGCCGCGGGTTGCGCGGCGAGGGCACCACCCTGGCCGCCGCGGCCGCCTCGATGGGGCTGACCGAGATCTCGGCCCGCCATCTCGACGCCCGCTACCGACCGGGCGCCGCCGACGACAGCTGGCTGCGCCTGCCCGTTACCGAGACGCCTGCTGCTTCGACACGCCCGCTGCTGGCACTTCTGCAGCGGCTGCCGCTGTGAGCGCGGCTGGCGTCGGCGCGGCCGGCCTCCCCTCGCCATTCTTCCGCCACCTGGCCGTGCTGCTGCTCGGCGCCGGAGTGATGTTGGCCTTGGTCGCGCCCGGCTCCCCAATTGGAAGCGACCAGGCAATGTGGCTCGTGCTGGGCGGCGCCGCTGGCGTGATCGCCGGGCTGATCGGGCGCGGCTGGCTGGGCCTGCTGTTCCTGCTCTCCGGCATCGCCGCCGGGCTGCTCCTGGCCCTCGCCTGGCAGTTCGGCTCGACCGAAGGCGCCGCGCACGACCTTGGGAGCCATGGGCCGGCGTACGCGTCGGTCGCCGCCGTTGCCCTCGCCGGTTATGTGCTCGCTTACCTGCTCGTCCTGATCGTCGGCCCTCGCCTCAGGCGGCCGCCCCTGTCCTGACCCGGGCCGCGGATGTATTCGGCCGAACGGCGCGCCAGCGCAGTCGCGGCAGCCGAGGTCGCTACGGTGCGCCTCGGCACCACATGGCAGTCGCACCTGCTTTGAGGCGCCGAGCGCGGTCCGTATCCTCAGCGTAGTCCGGTACACGGCGCCGGACGATGGGGCGCTCCACTTCGGGGTCACGAGGGGTTGTGGGGCGCCCCGACCATCTACGCACGTCCAGCGGTACCGGCCCGACGTGCCTCGCGCAGTCGGCTCTCGTGAGAAGAAGGGATTGCGGGAAGTGGTGAGCCGCGAAGGACTCGAACCTTCAACCAGCTGATTAAGAGTCAGCTGCTCTACCATTGAGCTAGCGGCCCACGTATTTCACGCTCAGTTAGAGCAGCTAACTGGCGTTTCCGCCGATTGCGGCTTGACTGCTACGCTCCGAGAGCAGATGATTGCGAGCGTTCCGCACCCGCAATCAGGAGCCTCGAACCGATGGCAAGAGCCGCAACCGGTCCCTCTCAGTCTACCGCAGGCACGCCAGACGTCCTGAGCAACCTAGCCGACTTCGGCCGCCACCTGCGCGCCGGCAACCGCTCGCCGGCTACGATCAAGAGCTACGCCGAGGCGGTCCGTCAGCTCGACGCCTTCCTCGAGGCGAAGGGCATGCCGCGCAGCGTCGCCGCCATCCGGCGCGAGCACGTCGAGAGCTTCCTCGAGGACCAGCTCGCCCGGTTGCGGCCAGCGTCGGCGGCCGCCCGCTACCGGAGCCTGCAGCAGTTCTTCCGCTGGCTGGTTGGCGAGGGCGAGATCGCCGAGTCGCCGATGGCCAGGATGCGCCCGCCGGCGATCCCGGAGGCACCGCCGGCCGTGCTGCGCCGCGAGCACATCGAGGCGCTGCTCAAGGCGACCGCGGGCACGGACTTCGAGAGCCGGCGCGACCGGGCGATCGTCAGCCTGCTGCTCGACTCGGGAATGCGCCGCGCCGAGCTGGCCGGCATCCGCCTCGAGGACCTCGACATGGAGCGCGAGGACGTGATCGTCATGGGCAAGGGCCGCCGGCCGCGCGTCTGCCCGTTCGAGGCCGAGACGGCGCGCGACCTGTCGCGCTATCTCAAGGCGCGCGCCAAGCGGCCCGACGCTCGCTCGCCGTGGTTGTGGCTGGGCAAGAAGGGGCGGCTGACCGAGGACGGCATCGCCCAGGTGCTCAAGCGGCGCGGCCAGGAAGCCGGGCTCGAGGGCCGGCTACACCCGCATCTGTTCCGGCACACCTTCGCCCACCAGATGCTGTCCTCGGGCATGCAGGAGGGCGATCTGATGCGCCTGGCCGGCTGGCGCTCGCGTCAGATGCTCGCCCGCTACGGCGCCAGCGCGGCCGACGAGCGCGCCCGCGATGCCTTCCGGCGCATCAAGGCGGCGCAGCGATGACGTGGCGGCTGGTGTCCCTCGAGGAGGCTATCGCCAAGCTGGTGGCCGAGGGCATGACGGACGCCGAGGTGTTCGCGTTTCTCGAGGGCGACCGTCGGCGATGGTGGGGCGACGAGCGCAAACGAGTAGCGGGCATCATCCGGCAGGCCCGGGCGGCCGGCGGCCCGCCGCCCGGGCAAGGGCTGACACCTGAGCGGCTCGAGGAGCAGATCGCCAAGAACTGGCCGCCAGGCCGCGCTGCGCCAACGCAGACGGCGCTCCGTCACGCAACGGGATACTCGGAGCGCACGATCAGCGAGGTCGCCCGCCAGGCTGGCGGCTGGCGGGCGATGATCAAGAGGGTCGCCACGAACCGGAGATAGCGGCTTCCGGTTCGTGGCGTGTTGCACCACGGCGCCAAGTGCAACGCTCCGAGCGTGGCAATGACAGCTCGGCAACGCGCCCTCCGCGGCCGCCTCGGGGCCCTCACCGCGCTCGCCCGCCACGATGGCATCGAGATCACGGCGGCTGCGCGGTCCGCGTATCGCGAGAGCTTCCGCGTCGAGCACGTCGGCTGCAATGCGGGCTGCCCGGACTTCACGATGCCAGCAGGGCTGAGCGATGCCGAGGTGACGCGTCGGGCTGAGCTTGTCCGCCGCCAGCACTACCTGCGCCTCGCGGCGCGCAGCTCTCAGGCTCGCGCCAGGGCGAAGCCACCACCGAGGGCAAAGTGAAGGCCGCCGGCGACTTCGAGCAGCCCGGCGGCCTCCAACACAGTACAGCAGGGCCGTGGCCACAGCCAGCGCTCGTCTGGCTCAGCGCCGACGCCGATCCGTGGCCCGCCGCAGTCGTCGGCCTGAACGGAAGCGGCAAGGCTCTGTGCATCACTGGCTCGGGCGACCTGCTCGCGATCGACGCGCGACGCGTGACCATCTACCCGACCGGCGCACTCGATCGCGCACTCGATCGCGCGATCGCCGAATACCGGCGCTATCTGAACCGGCGCCAGGTCGCATGAGCGAGGCCGACTGGTTCGGCGACGGCAACGAGCCGGCGCAAGGGCCGATCGCGGTCAGGGCCCGGCCGGCCGTGCTCTCGTGGGCCGAACTGATGGCGCAGCCGGCTGACCCGCCGCCCCAGCTATGCCCAGGCGTGCCCAAGGTGGGCGTGACCGTCATCGCCGGCGCGCCCAAGGTGGGCAAGACGCTGTTGCTCAGCCAGCGCGCGCTCGAGGTCCGCCAGCCGGTGCTGCTCGTCATCGAGGAGGGATCGCTCGCGGGTATCTCCTACCGCCTGCGACGCCAGGCCGCGGAGCTCGGCATCAGTAACCCGCCCATCCACGTCATGCACCGGCAGCGCGTACGGCTCGACGATCACGCCAGCGTGCGCCGGCTGCGCGGGCACGTCGAGGACGTCGGCGCGGTGTTCGTCGGGCTCGACCCGCTCAACAAGCTGCACGGCGCCGACGAGAACCGGCCGGCACAGATGACGCCGGTCATGGAGTCGCTGGCGGGCATCGCGTACGACTACAGCTGCGCCGTGGTCGCCGCTCACCACCTGGCGAAGCCGTCGGCCGAGCGGCGTGGCGACGTGTGGGATCGCTTCCGCGGCGCCGGTGCCATCCGTTCGGGCACCGATGCCAACCTCGCGCTCGACGGCAGTGGCGAGCGCGTCCGGCTCGTCGGCGAGTTCCGCGATGCCGAGCCGCTGGCGATGTGGCTCGAGCTCGACCGCGACGCGCTGCTGTTCACCGAGGCCGAGCCGCCTGACGCGCCGGCGAAGGTCGACCCGATGGCGCTCCGCGCCTACGTGGAGGAGCGCGGCCAGGTCACGGCCCGCCAGGTGATGGAGCAGTTCGGCGTCGTCAAGGGGACGGCGCTGAGCGCGCTCCGCGCCCTCGGCTGCGACGAGTATTCGGGCGCCCGCGGGCAGCTCGTCTTCACGCTCGGGGTGACCGTTCAATGACCGTCCAACGACCGTTCACTGCACGCTCGCAGAGGGCACCGTTCACCGTCCAATCCCCTTGTAGGGATGGACGGTCGGTGCACGGTCGTCTAGTGCACGGTCCGACCGTTCAATGGCCCGAGGGCCGCCGCGTCGCCCATGTCCGCCTCGCGCGTGCGAAGATCGGCGCGATGATTGCTAGTCATCTGCTCGATCCGCGCTCACGGGCTGGCGAGCGTGACCGTCCGGCTGCGCTCGGGCGGCCGGCGAAACCGGCATAGTCATCTGCTCTGTGACGCGCCAGGCGTACAGCGCCGAGGAGCGAGCCGAGGCCGTCGGCCTCGCCATGTCGGTCGGCGACCACGAGGCCGCCCGCCGGCTCGGCATCCCGCGGCGCACGATCAGCGAGTGGCGTCACCAGCCCGGCATGCAACCGGTTGTCTCGGCCAGTCGGGAGCAGGTGGCCGAGCGCCTGTGGGAAGCCGTCGTCGTCGGCACCGAGGAAGTTCTGCGCGGGCTGCGCGATCCGAAGGCGCGTCTCTCGGACAAAGCGCGAGCGCTCGAGGTGGTGGCGCGGGAGCACGCGCTGCTGACCGGCCGCGCCACGAGCCACGCGCTCGTCGCACAGTGGCGGGCGGGCAGCGCCGACGATCTGACCAGCGACGAGCAGGCCGCGCTGCGCGACGCGTTGCGCGCCGAGCTCGCCCGGCGCGCAGGTCAATCCGAGGCCAGCGCGGCGACCGACGAGCAGCTCGACGAGTTCGGCACGCGCATCCTCGCCGAGTCGGCGCAGGCGTACCTGGCGCGCTCGGCCGCCCCGGATGCCGCGGCGATCGCCAGGCGCATCGCCGGCATGACGGATGCCGAGCTCGAGCGAGATGCGCCGCAGCTCATCGCCGAGCTCGAGGCGGCGTTGCGTAACCGCGACCAGCCCGAGTGGATGCGCGACCCGTGACCGAGCGCTGGGGCGACTGGGAGGCGATCGAGCAGGCACAGGCGCGCGCCGAGCAGGTCGACGCCGATCGCTACCGCCGCCAGGCGCCAGCCGAGCCGCCGCGGCGGTCTGAGGCGACGAGCTCCACCGCGCTGCCCGCCGACGTTCCACACGGAAGCGTCGCCGAAGGCCTGCGCCGGCTGGCCGATGCCGTGCTGCGCGCCGA
>JALYGJ010000133.1 GCA_030777155.1 Chloroflexota bacterium
GCGACGGACAGCGTGCAGGCGCACCTGCCGCTGGTGCATCGCGTCGCGCGCGCCGCCGGCGACGGCTTCCTGCTGGTCGGCGATGCCTGCGGCTTCATCGATCCGCTGAGTGGCGAAGGGCTGCACCGGGCACTTGTCTCGGCCGAGTTGGCGGCGCAGGCGATCGCCGCGTGGGCCGCGGGCGACGAGTCGGCGATGCAGGACTACGATCAGCATCTCCGAGCACGCTTCCGCGGGAAGGACATCGTTTCATGGCTGCTCCAGTTGTTCCTGTTCCAGCCGGCGCTTGCCCGCCATGCGCTCGAGCGCCTGTCGCGGCGCACGGCGTCGCGGCGCACCTTCGCGCGCGCGCTTGCCGACATGGTCCCGGGGTCGGCGCTGGTCGACCCGCGTTTCCTCGTTCGCGCCCTCGGCCCCTGAGCTGATGCGCACGAGCATCGCCGTCGACGTCGCCACCGCGCCCAGCCGGGTCTTCGCGCTCGCCCACGACATCGCTCGCTGGCCGCTCCTGTTGCCTCACTACCGAAAAGTGACGATCAGGTCACGCAACCAACGGCGCGTCCTCGCCGAGATGGTGGCGGTGCGGCAGTTCGGCCCCGCACCCCTGCCCGTAGCGTGGCGCGCCGAGCAGTGGTCCGACGAGAGCGACCCGGCTGACCTGCGCCTGCACTTCCGCCACGTGCGCGGCGTCACGCGCGGAATGGCCGTGACCTGGCACATCCGCCCGCGCGAAGGCGGTGCGCGCGTCACCATCGAGCACGACTTCAGCCGGCGGCTGCCCCTCGTCGGCAGCGAGCTGCTCCCGCGGCTGGTCGATCGCTTCTTCGTCCGCCCGATCGCCGGGCGGACGCTGCGCACCTTCAAGCGCCTGGCCGAGCAGGGCGGCTGATGCCGCGCGCAGCCCGTCACGTCTGGATAACCGGCATCGGCCTGGTTACACCGGCCGGCACCGGGCGCGACTCGTTCTGGTCGGGCCTGCGGGCGGACCGGTCACCCGTCAAGCGGATCGACCGTTTCGATCCGGCCGCCTTCCGTTCGCAGGTGGCGGCGCAGATCGATGACTTCGAGCCTACAGACTACATCGCGCCGCGGACGGCCTCCCGACTCGACCGCTTCAGCCAGCTCTCACTCGCCGCCGGCACGCTGGCGATCGCCGATGCCGAGCTGACGCCGGGCGGAGAGCGCGGCGTGCGGCCCGACCGCTTCGCGGTCTACGTCGGGTCGGCGCTGGGCGGCATCGCCTACGCCGAGGAGCAGCACGAGCGCTACATGAGCCGCGGCATCCGAGCAGTTGCGCCCAACCTCGCGCTCGCCGTGTTCGGCGGTTCGGCGCCGGCCAACCTGGGCATCACGCTCGGCCTGCACGGACCGATCCTGGCGACGTCCAATTCGTGTGCCGCCGGCGCCGTTGCGCTGGGTGAGGCGCTCCATCTCATCCGCTCGGGCGGCGCAGACGCCGCGCTCGCCGGCGGCGTCGAAGCACCTCTCTCGCCCCTCTGCTTCGGCGCGTTCGATGTCATTCGCGCGCTGTCGGCCGGCCACAACGACCGCCCGTCCGAGGCCTGCCGCCCGTTCGACGGCGAACGTGACGGGTTCGTGATGGGCGAAGGGGCAGCACTGCTCGTGCTCGAGGCGGCCGACGTCGCCGAGCGGCGCGGCGCGACCCCCTACGCCGAGCTCCGTGGATTTGCTGCCACGAGCGATGCCCATCACATGGTCCAGCCACGACCCGATGGCATGCAGGCTGCGCGCGCGGCCAGGCTTGCCCTGGCCGACGGCCGCATGCGCGCGAACGAGATCGACTACGTCAACGCGCACGCCTCGTCGACGCCGCTGGGCGACGCTGCCGAGGCCCTTGCCATCGCGCGCGCGCTCGGCCGTCACGCGGCAACCGTGCCCGTAAGCGGGACGAAGGCGTACTACGGGCACCCGCTCGGCGCCTCGGGCGCAATCGAGGCGGCGATCTGCGCGCTCGCCATCAGGGACGGCTGGGCGCCCGGCACGCTGAACCTCGACGCGCTCGATCCTGCCGTGTCCGACCATCTGCCCTGCGTCCTGGCTCGCCCGCTTGAGGCGCCGATCGGCGGCGCGCTGTCGACTTCCTTCGGCTTCGGCGGTCTCAACGCCGCGCTTGCCTTCAGCGCGATCGGCTGACCCGGCCGTCAGTCGAGCGTGAAGTAGTCGCCGCCCTGGTAACGGCCGGTGCGCTCCTTGCGGATCTGCATGAGCACGTCGTTGAGCAGGCTGCTGGCGCCGAGGCGGAAGCGGTCGGGAGTCATCCAGCCCGGTCCCAGCGTCTCGTAGAGCACGACCAGGTAGCTGATGGCGTCCTTCGCCGTCCGGATGCCGCCGGCCGGCTTCATGCCGACGGCGCGGCCGGTACGGCGGTGGAAATCACGGATGGCGTCGAGCATGACCAGTGTCACCGGCAGTGTCGCCGCCGGCGTCACCTTGCCCGTCGAGGTCTTGATGAAGTCGGCACCGGCAGCCATGGCCAGGATGCTCGCCCGGCGCACGTTGTCGTAGGTTTCCAGCTCGCCGGTTTCCAGGATCACTTTGAGGTGAGCGTTTCCGCAGGCTTCCTTGACCGCCACGATCTCCTCGAAGACGGAGCGGTAGTCACCCTGTAGGAAGGCGCCGCGGTCGATCACCATGTCGATCTCGTCGGCACCGGCTTCGACTGCCTGACGGGTCTCGCTCAGCTTGATGTCGGTGAATGTCTGACCCGACGGAAAGCCGGTCGCCACCGCCGCGACCTTTACGCGAGTCCCCCTCAGCGCGGCGCGCCCGACGGCGATCAGCGTCGGGTAGATGCAGATCGCGGCGACGCTCGGGATGCTCGAATCGGATGGATCGGGCCGAACCCCTTTGGCGCACAGCGCGCGGACCTTGCCCGCGGTGTCCTTCCCCTCGAGCGTCGTCAGGTCCATCATGCGGATCGCGAGATCGAGCGCCCACAGCTTTGCTTCACGCTTGATCGAACGGCTGCGCAGCCGCTCGACGCGCTCCTCGACGCCGACCTGGTCGACGCCGCCGACGCGCTCGAGCATCGACTCGATGGCGTCGCCGCGGCCGACCCAGGCGCGGACGAGCGCTGACGCGGTGGCGTCGGCGGAATCTCCTTCCCGGCGGTCGACGATCGCAGTCACCGCCGGATGGTACATCGAGCGCGTGCATGCGCAACATTGACTTAGCGCCGCTAATATGTGACTATGCAGTCACACTACCGATGCACTCATCCGATCTCGACCTCGTAATGCGTGCGCTGGCCGATCCTACCCGCCGCCGATTGTTCAGGCTGCTCGGCGCGCGGCCAGGACTGACGACGCACGAGCTGGCCGAGCAGATCGCGGGCATGAGTCGCTGGGGAGTCATGAAGCATCTCGCCCAGCTGCGCGAGGCCGGCCTGATCCAGACCTTTCCCGAGGGCCGGCGGCGGCGCCACTTCCGTGAGCCGGCTGCCCTCGCTGCGCTCGAGCAATGGCTCGACAGCGTGCGATAGATCAGGCGGTCAAGCAGCAACAGCTCGCTCAGGGGCCTCGGCGGATCGCCCAGCGCAGTAAGGCGCTCGGATCGCGCAGCGGGCGGGTTCCCTGCTGGTCGACGTCGGCGACGAGCAGGTGGACGCTGTTGCTGCCGACATCGACGGCACCGCCGATGACGCGGGCGGCGGTGCGCACGGCGCGGCGGGCGGCGGCCGTCACGCCCGCCTGATACGGGGCAGCCCGCGCGCGCCGTCGACCAGGAAGTGCCTGAACCAGTCGCCGATCTGCCTGATGTTGTCGACCCGCCGGAAGGGCGCTCCACTGCGTGTCAGCTCGTGCGATTCCTCCGGCACGCGCATCAGGCGGACTGGGCGACCCAGCGAACGGAGGACGCTGAACAGCTCTTCACCCTGCGTGATCGGCGTACGGAGGTCGTTCTCGGCGTGCTGGATCAGCAGCGGGGTGCGGATTCGTTCGGCGTAGCTGAGCGGGCTGAGCAGCCGGTACAGCTCGGGGTCTTCCCACGGGTTCGCGCCAACGTTGTATCGCCCGAACACCGGCCCACCGATGTCGCCGCTGAGCATCTGCGACGTCAGGTCGTTGACCGAGCGGCAGCTGACGGCTGCGCTGAAGCGGTCGGTATGGCCGACGATCCAGCTGGTCAGGTAGCCGCCGTACGAGCCGCCGGTCACGCCCAGCCGGCCACCGTCGACCAGGCCGTCGGAAATCAGCGCGTCGCCGCCGGCCATGATGTCGGCCATCGGGCCGTCACCCCAGTCGCGGAAGTTCGCGCTCATGAACTCCTGCCCGTAGCCCTGCGAGCCGCGCGGGTTGCAGGCATAGACGCTCATGCCGGCGGCGACAAAGCACTGCCACTCCCACATCAGCGACCAGCCGTACAGCGTCGCCGGCCCACCGTGGATCTCGACGACCAGTGGCGCCGGACGGTCGCTGCCGGTTCCGCGCGCGGGGTAGAACCAGCCCTGGATCCTTCGCCCTTCGACCTCGTGCCAGCGCTCCTCCGGCTCGACGAGCTCGACGTCCGCCCATTCCCGGCCCATCAGCGACGTCAGCTGGCGGTGGGGAGTGCCGGCAGCGGGAGGGGCGCCGTCGGCTATGTCGTAGACGACGACGTCAGGTGGGGTGGTGGCGTCGACGCGGACGGCGGCGATACGCGAGCCGCCGCCGGGCAGCGGTCCCGCTTCCGGGCGCGACAGGTAGTGCCGGTCGCGTGTCAGCCGCTCGACCTGCCGGTCGTCGACGTGCACTCGCCACAGCTCCTGGCTGCCCTCGAACGGGGCGGCGAAAGTGATCGTTCGACCGTCGGCGCTCCAGGCGAGGCGCGAGGGAGCAAAGCCGAAGAGGTCGCTGTTGACCGACGCCGAGAGCTCCAGGTCGCTCTGCCCGGTCAGGTTCTCGCCCCCGTCGCCGGCAGGGCCGGCGTCGGCACGGAAGCGCCAGGCGTCCGCCCGCGAGTGCCCGCGCGCCGGGAAGCGATGGCCGATGGCGGCAATCCAGCGACCGTCGGGGCTCCACGCGGGCAGCTCGAAGTGGCGCTCGCCGCGGCCGCCGCTGACGCGCCGGACAGCAGCGCCGGCGACCTCGACGATGTAGATGTCGTGCCGCCACGTCAGGTCGGCGTCCGCGTGCCGGTTCGAGCGGAAGGCGATGCGGGTACCGTCGGGACTCCACGCCGGCTCCTCATCACGCCCGTCGCCCGACGTCAGCCGGCGCAGGCTCCCGTCGGCCAGCTCGAGCAGCCACAGCTTCGGCGGATGCTCGTAGATGTAGCCCTCGGCGTTCAGCATGTACTGCAGTCGGTCGATGAGCTTGGTATCGGGCTTCGGCGGTGTGCGCGGGTCGCGCTCCGGCTCACGCTCGGGCGCCGTCGCGCCGGAAACGAGACACAACCGGCGACCGTCAGGGCTCCAGCGCAGTTCGCGCACCTTCTGCGGCAGGCGCGTCAGCTGCCACGCCTCGCCGCCGTCCATCGGCAGCAGCCAGACCTGCTCGCGCGCCTCCTTCGGGATGTCGCCCCGTGCCGGGTCGTCGCCGGCTTCGCCCTTCACGAAGAGCTGCTCGCGGTCCGAGATGAAGGCGAGCATCCGCCCGTCGGGACTCCAGCGCGGCGCCCTGTCCTTACCGATGCCCAGCGTTAGGGGGCGGGCCGGCGTGGAGCGATCGGCCGGTACGATCCAGATCTGCTCGCGATACCCGTCGCGCCGCGCATTGGGCGCCTTGACCGTGAACGCCACGCGCCCCCCGTCGGGCGAGAGGGCGACTTCAGTCGGCACGCGCAGGTCGAACAGGTCCTCGGGACGCGGCGGTCGGCGCATCTTGCAACCTCGGTGGGCCGGCTGGAAGTCGGCCGCGGACTGCGGAGCGACGAGAGGATAGTCGAGATGGACGCCGTCAGGCTCTCGGCTGCGCGCCTGCCCGCGCCCGCGGCACCCGCTCCGCTCTCCCGCTCGCTTGCTGCGCGAGGCGCCACCTGGGCCGATACTGGGAGCAATGGCCTCGTCATTTGCCCGTGGCAACGAATACGTCATGCCGCGGCGGGTCCATGCCGACCGGCCGAACGCGGTGCTCGAGCTCGAGTGGCAGGACGGCCACCTGACGCGCTACGACTTCACCACGCTGCGCTGGCTGTGCCCGTGTGCCTACTGCCGTGGCGAGGCCGGCGTCCCCGGCTGGCTCGACTCGAACCCGACGCTGACGCCGGCGCAGACACAACTGACCGATCTTCAGCTCGTCGGCAACTACGCTCTCCAGCCAACGTGGGCCGATGGGCACCACACCGGCTTCTACACCTTCCTCCGCCTGCGCGAGGAATGCCCGTGCGCCGAGGACACGGCGCGCCGCGCACGCGAGCGGACGCCGGATTCCGGCCACGGCCGGCACGAACACCAGTCGGCTGACCGGCGGCGGCTGGGCTGATGGCCATCCGCGCGACGACCGCCCGGGCGGCGACGACCGAGCTTCCGTACATCAACCGAGAGCTGTCGTGGCTACAGTTCAACGCCCGCGTCCTGCACGAGGCGCAGGACCGCCGCAACCCGCTCCTCGAGCGTGCCCGTTTCCTGGCCATCTTCGCCCATGCTCAGCGACGACCGCCGCGCCTGGCTGCTCGGCACGGACGACATCTGGCGGCGCGCCGAGGACACCGTCGAGCAGCCGAGCGGTCTCGGTACGTTCGAGACTCTGATGAGAGCGGCGCGCGCCGGCGCCGCCCCGGCTGAGATTTTTACCTTGCGTTAACGCGCCGCCAACGCCGCGTTGACCCAGCACCGTCATCGTCGGCGCAGATGCCTCGACGTGCACCATCGGTCGTCGCCGTCAGCCTGGCCCTGATCGCCGCCGCGGCCTGCGCGCCGGCCGCCGGCGACGGCCTCTCGACCGAGCTCACGGGGGCCGGCGCGAGCTTCCCGGCACCGGTGTACCTCGAGTGGATCGGCGCCTTCCGGGAAGACGAGCCCGGCGTCACGATCAACTACCGCAGCATCGGCTCGAGCGGTGGGCGAATCCAGTTCATCGCGTTGCAGGTCGACTTTGCCGGGACCGACTCGCCGATGAGCGACGACGAGATCGCCGCCGCACGCGAGGAGCGTGGCTGCGACCCGCTGCACATCCCGACCGTCTTCGGTGGCGTCGCCATCGCCTACAACATCGGCGGCGTCGACCAGCTCGTGCTCGATGGCCCGACGATCGCCCAGATCGCGCTGGGCAACATCACGCTCGCCAACGACCCACGCATCGCCGCCCTCAACCCCGGCGTGGCGTTGCCCGCCGACGCCTTGACATGGGTGCACCGCTCTGACGGCTCGGGCACGACCTCGATCTTCACCCGTTACCTGGCCAGCGTCAGCCCCGAGTGGGAGGAGGAGGTCGGCGCCGGCTCGGAGGTCGACTGGCCAACCGGCATCGGCGGCGACCAGAACGATGGCGTGGCAGCGATCATCGGCCAGCAGCCGGGCGGCATCGGCTACGTCTCGTACGAATACGCGGCGGAAACCGGGCTGGCCGTGGCGGCGGTCGTCAACGCCGACGGCACGCCGATCCTGCCATCGAGCGACTCGATCAGCCTGGCTGCCGCCGACGCCGAGGTGCCCGAGGACTTCCGCTTCGGGCTGCTCGACATCGGCGGCGACGGCTACCCGATCGTCGGTGCGACGTGGATCCTTGCCTGGACCTGTGGCTACACGCCCGTCCGAGCCGAGGCGCTGCGCGCCTTCCTGCGCTTCGGTCTCGAGCATGGCGACGACCTCGCGCGCGAGCTCAACTACGCGCCCCTGCCGCCGACTCTGGAGGCGCGCGTCCTCGCCCACATCGAGAGGATCAACGAACGTGGCTGAGCCGGGCGCGCCGCGCTACACGCTCCGCCGCGGGCGAGCCGGGTCGTCTGACGACATCTTTCGCTGGTTGATCCACGCGTGTGGCGCGGCCGTGCTGGTCGTGCTCGGCTGGATGGTCGTGTCGACCGTCCTCGAGTCGTGGCCCGTCTTCGCCAAGGAGGGCCTGCGCTTCTTCACCAGCACCGACTGGTCGCCGGGCCCGTCGCGGACCGAGATAACCGGCGATTATGGCGCGCTGGCCTTCCTCTACGGCACGGTCGTCAGCTCACTGATCGCGATCGTGATCGCCGTCCCGCTGGCGGTTGGGATCAGCCTCTTCCTCACCCAACTCGCGCCGCGCTGGGTTCGCGCAGCCGCAACGTACGCCGTCGACCTGCTGGCGATGATCCCGAGCATCGTCATCGGTCTGTGGGCGCTGCTCTTCTTCGTGCCGGTCGTGGTCTACCCGCTGATGGAGTTGCTCGCCGGAACGATCGGCCAGGCGGTGCCCCTGTTCGCCGGCCCGCCAACGGTTCGTTCGCTGTTCGCCGCCGGCGTCGTGCTCTCGCTGATGGTGCTGCCGATCATCGCGGCGTTGCTGCGCGAGATCTTCGCGGCGGTCCCGGAAGAGGAGCGCTACGCCGCCTTCGCGATGGGGGCAACACGGTGGGAAGTGATGCGCCACGTGGTGCTGCCGCGCAGCCGCGCCGGCATCGTCGGCGCGACGATGCTCGGCCTGGGCCGCGCGCTGGGCGAGACGATCGCCGTACTCATGGTCATCGGCGGCTCGCCGTCGGTGCTGATCGAGCTTTTCCGCCCCGCACAGTCGGTCGCCGGACAGATCGCGAGCGCCTTCGCCGAGGCGAGCCCGGAGGGAATCAGCGGCCTGATCGCGCTCGGTGTCGCGCTCTTCGGCATGACGATCCTGATCAACGTGGCGGCGCGGATCATCATCTTTCGACTGACCGAGGCGAGCGCTGAGGGCGGCCGATGACGGCGGCACCTGCCATCCAGGCGTCGGATCCCGTGCGGACCAGCCTGCGCCGCCAGACGGCGAACGCGACGCGCCGCCGGCGGGCCGACCTGGTGATGCGGATCGTGCTCGCGCTCTCCCTGCTGCTCGCCGTCGTGCCGCTCTCGCTGATCATCCTCGTAACCCTGCAGCAGGGCCTCTCGACACTCAGCCTCGAGTTCCTGACCTCCACTCAGCCGCTCTCGTATCGCCGCTTCGGCGGCGGCTTCCTGCACGGGCTGGTGGGCACAGCGCTGATGCTCGGCATCGCGGTCCTGCTCAGCGTACCGCTCGGCATCGCGGCCGCCGTCTTCCTCGTCGAGTACCGCACCAGCCGGCTCGCCCGACCGGTCCGTTTCTTCACCGACGTCATGACCGGCGTGCCCTCGATCTTCGTCGGGCTGTTCGTCTACACGGCGCTCGTGCGCGAGGCCGGCATCGGCTTCGGCACGCTCGTCGGCGGGGTTGCCCTCGCCATCCTGATGCTGCCCATCGTCGTCCGCTCGGCGGAGGAGATCCTGCGCCTGGTACCGGCCGACCTGCGCACGGCGAGCGCGGCCATGGGTGCCCGCCGTTGGCAGACGACGCTGCTGGTGGTGCTGCCCGCCGCGGCACCCGGGCTCGTCACCGGGGCGATGCTTGCCGTGGCGCGCGGCGCGGGCGAAACGGCGCCGTTGATCCTGACCGCCTTTGGCACTGCCTACCTGGTGACCGACCTCGTCGGGCGGGCGCAGACGGCGCTGCCGCTGCTCATCTTCGAGCAGGCACGCCAACCGTTCGAGGCCGCCCAGGGACGTGCCTGGGCCGGCGCACTCGAGCTCGTCGCGTTGGTCCTGTTGCTGACGATCGTGGCGCGCATCTTCGCGCGCCGGGCGCGTTATGCGCGTTGAGCTGAAGGAGAGGGAGAATTGAGCGTGAGCATGACCCGTGTCGTCGAACGTCCACCGCAGACGCGCCCCGACGCCGGCCGCCGCGACGAACGGCCGGGCGAGGCGGCCGGTACGCCTGCCCGCCCGATCTTCGAGCTGAGCGGCGTCAACATCTTCTATGGCAGCTACCGCGCCTTGCGCGATATCGACCTGCACATCGAGCGCAACCGCATCACTGCCCTGATCGGCCCTTCTGGTAGCGGCAAGTCGACGTTGCTCCGTAGCCTCAATCGGATGAACGACCTGCTGCCCGGCGCTCGGACGACCGGCCAGATCCTCTACAACGGCGAGAACATCTACGACCCCGACATCGACCCGGTCGAGGTGCGCCGACGCATCGGCATGGTGTTCCAGAAGCCGAACCCGTTCCCCAAGTCGATCTACGACAACGTCGGTTTCGGGCCGCGCCTGAACGGCGTACGCCACGGCCTGGATGACCTGGTCGAAGCATCGCTGCGCCGGGCCGCGCTATGGGATGAGGTCAAGGACAAGCTCCATCAGAGCGGAATGTCGCTCTCGGGCGGCCAGCAGCAGCGGCTGTGCATTGCGCGCGCCATTGCCACCTCGCCCGACGTCATCCTGATGGACGAACCGGCGTCCGCGCTCGACCCGCTGGCCACGCTGCGCATCGAGGAGCTGATGATGGAGCTCAAGGAGAACTACACCATCGTCGTCGTCACGCACAACATGCAACAGGCGGCGCGTGCTTCCGATGAAACGGTCTTCCTCAACGTCGGCGAGGACCGTGCGGGCTACGTCGTGGAGCGCGGGCGAACGGCACAGATCTTCACCAATCCACAGGACAGGTTGACCGAGGACTACATCTCGGGCCGCTTCGGGTGAACGACAGGAGGACGGGCTGATGGACGAAGAGCGCGGCCGACCCGGCGAGCAGCGCGTCGACGTCACCGTCGTCGACGACGTGGCACGGGCGCCGGCGACGAGCGGCGAGTCGCGCACGGGCGGCGCGCGGCCGCGGCCCTCGTATTACGCAAGCCGCGAAACGCTTGACCGCGAGATGCGCCAGATCAAGGACGAAGTGCTGCGCATGGGCAGCCTCGTCGCCAGCCAGATCCTTGCCGCGCTCGAGGCGCTCGTCGAACACGATGTGGAGAAGGCGACGGCGGCGATCGTCAGCGATGGGCGCATCAACGAGGCCCAGCGCCACATCTCGTCGTTGATCACGACGACCATCGCCACCCAGCAGCCGGTGGCGCGTGACCTGCGCTTCCTGCTCTCGCTCGACCACGTCACGTACGAGCTCGAGCGGATCGGCGACCATGCGGCGTCGGTGGCCAAGCAGGCGCGCAAGCTGGCGCACCAGCCTCCTCTCAAGCGCTACGTCGACCTGCCGCGGATGGGCGGGCTGGCCGCCGAGCTGGTGCGCGGCGCACTGCGTGCGCTGGTCGACCTGGACGTCGAGCAGGCGCGAGCAGTGGCCGCCCGCGACGACGAGGTCGACCACCTGTACCACGCGATCTTCGACGAGGTGCTGGGGCTGATGCGCGCCGACCCGGGCAACGTCGACCGTGGCACACGCATCCTGTTCGCGGCGCACTACCTGGAGCGCATCGGCGACCGCGTGACCAACGTTGCCGAGGACGTTGTCTTCCTCGCTACCGGCGACATCGAGGACCTCAATCCATGACCGGCGCCGCCGGCGACGGGGAGCGCGGGAAGGGGCCGATCCGCGTGCTGTTCCTGTGCAGTCACAACTCGGCGCGCAGCATCTTCGCCGAGGCGCTCCTGCGCCGGATCGGCGGGCGCGAGTTCGAGGCGCACAGTGCGGGTGTCGAGGCCACCGGCATCCGGCCGCTGACGCTGCGCGTGCTCGAGGAGTCCGGGGTGCCCACGGAAGGCCTCCACTCGAAGTCGCTCGAACAGTTCCACGGGCAGCCCTTCGACTACGCCGTCACGGTCTGTGAACCGGCCCGGCAGGCGTGTCCCGTGTTCCCTGGTGCACGGCGGATGCTGCACTGGGACTTCGAGGACCCGTCTGCGGCCGTTGGCAGCGAGGAAGAACAGCTGGCCGTCTACCGGCGCGTCTTTGCCGGCATCGAAGGGCGGGTCAACGCACTCGTCGCCGCGCTCCGCGAGGAGCGGGTCGAGCAGCCCGTGCCGTGAACGAGGTCGAGCTCTACCTGCTGCGCCACGCCGACGCAGGCGACCCGGCTGCCTGGCGAGGCGACGACCGGGCGCGCCCACTGAGTGACAAGGGACGGCGGCAGGCCTCGTCGCTCGGCCGCTTCCTGGGCCGACGTGGCTTCGTGCCTGACGCGGTCCTGAGCAGCCCCAGGATGCGCGCCCGCCAGACGGCGCAGATGATCGCCGACGCGCTCAAGGTGGAGATCGATCTCGACGATCGCCTGGCCGGCCCGCTCGATCTCGAAGTCCTCTCCGGCGTGCTGAGTGACGTCGACCGCCGGCGGGTGATGCTCGTCGGCCACGACCCCGACTTCAGCCAGCTCGCCGCCCAGCTGACCGGTGCGGCCGAGCTTTCGCTCAGCAAGGGGGGCCTGGCCCGCATCGACGCGGCGCTGCCGTTGCGGGCCGGCGCTGGTGTCCTGCGCTGGCTGCTGCCCGCCGACCTCGTCGGCTGAGCAGGCGCAACGGTTATCGCACCAGCCGGCGCGCGCTCACGTACCGCCGGCGGCGACGGTGCGCAGCTCGGGCAGCACGAGCTCGCCGAACTTCTCGATGAAGGCTCGCTGGTCGGGCCCGACGTGATGAATGTAGATGCGCTCGAAGCCGAGCTCGACGTACTCGCTCAGCTGCTCCACGAGGCGCCGCGGGTCGGAGTAGGCGACGACATGCTGCCCGATCGACTTCTCGTCGACGGAATGCGTCGTGGCCGCGAACTGCTCGGGCAGGCGCAGCTCGGCGAGGACGTCGCTGGCCAGCGGCGCGAGCGGCCACCGCTGGCGGGCGGTCTGGCGGGCAGCATCATCGCTATCGGCGAGGCACAGCTGGACCTGCATGACCAACGGCTTGCCGGCCCCGTCGACACGGAACGCCTCGACCATCTGCTCCAGCTTCGCGACCGGCTGGGCCGTCGTGATCAGGCCGTCGGCCCAGCCGCCCATCCAGCGCGCCGTTTCGGGCGTCAACGCTGCGCCAAAGAGCGCCGGTCGGGCGGCCGGGCGTGTGTAGAGCGTCGCCTGTTCGACCGTCACCCGCCCGTAGTGGGTGACGGTCTCGCCGTCCCACAGCGCGCGCATCACCTCGACACACTCGAGAAGACGCGCATTCCGCTCTGACTTCGGTGGCCAGTGTGCGCCGGTGACCCGCTCGTTGAGCGCCTCGCCACTGCCCACCGCCAGCCAGAAGCGGCCCTCGTACATCGATGCGAGCGTGGCGGCGGCCTGGGCAAGGACGGCGGGATGGTAGCGGTAGCCGGGCGTCGTCACCGTGCCGAAGCTGAGCTGCGTTGCCTGTAGCGCGGCGCCGAGCCATGACCAGGCGAAGCCGGAGTTGCCCTGGTCGGGCGTCCACGGATGGAAGTGGTCTGAGCACATCGCCGCCTCGAAACCCGCGCGTTCGGCTGCCTCGACGTACTCGAGCAGCTCGGCCGGGCTGAACTGTTCGTGGCTGGCGTGGTAGCCGATGATCGTCATGGTGGTGGGCGGCCGCTCCTTGGCGGGAAGGCCGGAGCGTCAGCTGCGCCAGGCATCGGCGAGTCGGCATGTGATGCCGGCTCAGATATCAGTTTCGCGAAGCCGCGCGCTCGACACGGGTCGCCTGCGGCAGGGCCACGATGAACCGTGCGCCGCGGCCCTCCTCGCTCTCCGCCCAGATGCGCCCACCGTGGCCCTCGGCGATGTGGCGCGCGATCGATAGCCCCAGGCCGGTGCCGCCCGTCGCCGCCCGCGTCCGTGCCCGGTCGACCTTGTAGAAGCGCTCGAAGATCCGTTCCAGCTCGCGGCGCGGGATGCCCGGGCCGTGGTCCTCCACCTCCAGCCGCGTCTCGGTCGGTCCGGGCACGACGCGTACGACTACCTCGCCGCCGGGCGGCGAGAACTTGACTGCGTTGTGGAGGAGGTTGATCAGCAACTGCCCCAGCCGTTCCTCGTCGCCGACGACGCTCCGCTCGGCGGCCGCGGCGGGCGCCTCGACGCGCAGCCTGACCGCCTGCTGCTCGGCATGCGGCCGCAGCCGGTCGAGCGCCTGCTCGACGACGCGGGCGAGGTCAACCTGCTCGTGGCGCAGCGCGCCGCCACCCTGCTCGATGCGGGCGAGGTCAAGCAGCTCGCTGACCATCTGCGCCAGGTGGCCGGTCTCGACGTCGATGCGCGCGATTCCCTCCCGCACGCGCGGCGGCACCTCGCTCCGCTCGAGCTCCATGGCCAGCGATTCGGTCAGCAAGCGCACGTTGCTCAGCGGGGTGCGCAGTTCGTGCGACAGATTGTCGAGGAACTCGGTGCGGATGCGGCGCAGCCGGTGCAGCTCGGAAACGTCCTGCAGGACGAGCCACGTGCCGCCGTCGCGCTCCTCGCGCCTGACCCGGACGAGCAACGTGCGCGGCGGTTCGCCGCCAAACGTGATCTCGCGCTCGGCAGATCCGCGGCGCCTGCCCTCACGCACGGTCTCCTCGACCCGATGGTCGAGAAAGGCCTCCATCGTCGAGAGCCCGAGCAGGCCGCCGCTGGGCCGGCCAAGGTAGCCATGCGCCGCCTCGTTGGCGAGAGCGATCGCGCCGTCCTCGTCGATGCGCAGGAGGCCGACCGACGCCTCGTCGGCGAGGGCGAGCAGTCCGGCCGGATCGACGGCCGTCGTGACTCCCTGCGCCCGACGGTCGACCGACAGGCGGGCCTCGAGCCGGTCGAGCTGGCGACCACGCACGATGGCGACGGCGGTCGCCACCGCCAGCGCCAAGACGAGCACGACGATGGCCAGCTGCTCGACGGTCACTGCATGGCGAGTCTATGCGGTCGAGCGGGACAGGGCGGGCCGCTAGGCCGAGTCCCGGCGCAGCACGTAACCCACCCCGCGCACCGTCTGCAGCAGTTGGGGGTGGCGCGCGTTCTCCTCGAGCTCGGCGCGCAGCCAATGGACGTGAACGTCGACGGTACGCGTCTCGCCGGCGTACTCGTAGCCCCAGACGGCGTCGAGCAGCTGCTCGCGCGTGAAGACCTGCCCGGGATGGCGCAGCAGGAAGGCGAGCAGCTCGAAGGCCTTCGGCTTCATCGGCACCGGCTTGCCATCGCGCAGCAGGCGATGGCCGGCGAGGTCGACGACGACCCGCCCGAGCTCAATCGCATCGCCGGCTGACTGCGCGCTGGCTGCCCGACGCCGGAGATGAGCGCGGACGCGCGCCATCAGCTCGCGCAGGCTGAACGGCTTGGTCACGTAGTCGTCGGCACCCAGCTCGAGCCCGACGACCTTGTCGACCTCGCTGTCCTTTGCCGTCAGCATCAGGATCGGCACGTCCGACTCGGCACGCAGGATGCGACAGACCTCGACGCCCGACAGCTCGGGCAGCATCAGGTCGAGCAGGACCAGGTCGGGGCGGTCAGCACGGAACCGCTCGACCGCAGCGCGGCCATCGGCCGCGGTCAGGACGCGGTAGCCCTCGCGCTCGAACTGATAGGCCAGCGTTTCACGCAGCGTCTGCTCATCGTCGACGACGAGGATCGTTTGCGCCATCGGCTGACAGTGTGCCTCGACCGTCCGCGCGGCAGGCTGGGAGCGGTGGCGGGCCGCCGCTCAGGGCCGCGAGCTCTCGTCGGGATGGCCGCGCGCGCCCGGCTCCGACGCGCCCGGCTCTTCGGCTTCGTCCCGGCCCGGAAAGTCAGCCACCGAGTTGCGCGGTGTGTCGGCCTGAGTTCCGCCGACGTTCAGCAGCGGCGCTCCCTCGGCCGCCGACCCCGGTATGTCCTCCGAAGCCCCCCACGTCGCTCGCTCGTCGTCGAAGCGGCCGGTCGGCGGGGCGTCGGTCAGGTGCCTGCGCTGGCCGGTGCCGACCGCCGGTGGCCTGCCGGGTGCAGAACCAACGCCGACCTGCTCGGTCGCGACCTCCTCCGCATCTTCGTCGCGGGCCAGCTCGTCGGCGCGCTGACGATCAGCTTCATCCATGGGCAGACAATCCTAACCGCGTCGATGGGCAGTCGCTATCCGGCTGCGGGGCGACCTTAGCGCCCGTCCTGCAGCATCAGGCAGGCGCGGTCGAGCCGCTCGAGCGTGCGCTCGTAGCCCAGCGCGACGAGCGTGTCGAAGAGCGGTGGTGTCGCCGTCCGGCCGGTGACTGCGACACGGACCGCCATGAAGAGGTCGCCGGCCTTCCAGCCACGCTGCTCGGCCAGCCCGCGCAGCGGCGCCTCGAGCTCGTCGGCCTCGAAGCTGACCGGGCCGATGGCGGCGATGGCGTCGTGTGCAGAACGCAACGCCGCTGCCGTCGTCGCCGCATCCCAGCGCTTGGGGACGAGCGACGTGCGATCGACATCGAGCTCGTCGATGAACAGGTAGTCGAGGAGCGGGCCGATGGCGGCCAGCGTGGGCATCCGCTCGCGGACGATCGGCATCAGCGCGCGCAGGTCGTCGGCGGTCGGCAGCCGGACCGTCGCGCCCGCTGCCTGCGCCTGCTCGAGGGGACCGATCAGGAAGGGCAGGGCGCGCTCGACCAGCTCGTCCTCGGGCAGGCGGCGGATCCACTGCCCGTTGAGCCACTCCAGTCGTTCGCGGTCGAAGATCGCACCGGCGGACTGGATGCGCCGCAGGTCGAAGCGCTCGACCAACTCTTCGAGACTGAAGAGCTCCTCCTCCGTCCCGCTCGACCAGCCGAGCAGGGCGAAGTAGTTGACCAGCGCTTCGGGGATGTAGCCCTGCGTGCGGTAGTCCGAGACGGCCGTCTGCGTCTTGCGCTTGCTCATCTTCGTCCGGTCGGGGTTGAGGATCAGCGGCAGGTGGGCGAAGGCCGGCACGTCCGCGCCCAGCGCGCGGAAGAGCAGGATGTGCTTGGGCGTGTTGGACAGGTGGTCCTCGCCACGGATGACGTGGCTGATGGCCATCTCGGCGTCGTCGACGACGACCGAGAAGTGGTACAGCGGCGTCCCGTCCGAGCGGACGATGACGAGGTCACCGCCCAGCGCCATCGTGTCGATCTCGACATGGCCCCGGACGATGTCGTCGAATGCGATCACGCCCTCGCCCACGCGGAAGCGAATCGCCGGCCGGCGCTCCTGCGCCTCACGCTGGCGGCGCTGGTCCGGCGTCAGCCGGGCGCAGCGGCCGACGTAGTGGGGCGGCTCCCGGGCGGCCTCCTGCGCGACGCGGTCGGCGGCCAGCTGCTGTGGCGTGCAGTAGCACGCGTAGGCCTTGTCCTTGCTGAGCAACCGCTCGGCCGCGGCGCGGTAGCGGTCGAGGCGCTGCATCTGGCGGTACGGTCCGTACGGGCCGCGGGCGGGCAGGCCGGCGACCTCCGGGCCCTCGTCCCAGGTAAGGCCGAGCCAGTGCAGGTTGTCGAGGATGTCGCGCTCGAACTCGAGCGTCGAGCGCGCCACGTCGGTGTCCTCGAGGCGCAGGATGAAGGCGCCGCCGTGGCGCCGCGCGAACAGGTAGTTGAACAGCGCCGTGCGGGCGGTCCCGATGTGGAGCGGGCCGGTCGGGCTGGGCGCGATGCGGCAGCGCACGCTCAACCGCGCGCGGCCCTCATCGGTGGACGCTCATCGGCGTACGCCGCGACCCGGCGCTGGTGGCGGCGGCATGTACCACGGCAACAGCCGGCGGTGGACGAGCAGCAGAACAGAGATGCCGAGGTAGAGCGCGGCCAACAACAGCATCGCCGAGCCGACGAGCGCCGCGGTCAGCACCGGCTGGCGGCCCAGAACAGCCAGCGCCAGCACGGTGGCCGCAGCAGAGACGATCGTCCCGACACCGGCGGCGGCTGCGACGAAGGCGACCCGCGGCAGCGCAACGAGCGCGCCCAGCGCCAGCGCGCTCACGACCGACTGGCCGGGCACGAACCAGGGCGGGCACGCTGCGGCTGAGCGATCGCAGCCGGCCAGCGCAGCGCCGCCGTAGCCGATGACGACGGCCAGCGGAACCCACGCCAGGAGTGCGTACAGCAGCCGCTGGCCGAGGGTAGGCCAGCTCGCTGATCGCGCTGCGCGGCGACCTGCCGCTCGCAGCCGGCTGACGTGGTCACTGTCGCGCGCGATTCCGGCATATGCGTAGCTCGGTCGGCCTGCGCCGGCGCCCGGCGGCCGCGTCGCGTTCACCGCGCGCGGGGCAGCAG
>JALYGJ010000134.1 GCA_030777155.1 Chloroflexota bacterium
GCAGCGCGGGCAGCCCGAGCACATCAGCCAGGCCACGGCGCAGGGCCACGACGACGAAGGCCAGGCCGCCGATGGTGCACAGCAGCCCGATCAGGCGAACGAGCAGCAGCGGCCACCACGTTTCGCCGCCCGCGGCGGCGGACGCGTCGAGGAAGAGGTAGAAGCCGGCAAAGCCAAGCCCGGCCAGCACGACGAGCGGAAAGTCGCGCCGGTCGATACGCCGCGCGGCCGCCTCACTCGACGACGGACTGCCGGCGGGCATGGAGATGATGACGACCGCTACGAGCGCGCTGACGATGCCCGCCAGCCGGAGCTCGGCCAGCCGCTCGCCGGTAACGATCGAAACGAGCGCCGGCAGGCCGGCGCCGATGACCGCCGCGAGCGGGGCGATCAGACCCATCGTGCCGCGTGACAGAGCCAAGTAGAAACAGACGAGTCCGCCGACGCCGGCCGCGCCGGCCAGCGCCGCCCACAGCAGCGCGGAGGCCGGGGGTGCGGCTTCGCTCGACCCGGCCAGCACGACGACGGTGGCCGAGAAGCCGATGCCCTGTGAGCCGAGCAGCGCCGCCGCGACACTGCTGTAGCGGCTGGCGAGGCCGCCGCAGAAGTCGCCGGTACCCCACGAAAGCGCGGAGGCGAGCCCGAGCAGCGGCCCGAGCGGGATCAGCTGGTGCCGGCCCCCGTCGCCTGCCTGGCGCGACCGTTGCCGCCGCCGACGCGCGAGGCGGCGCCTGCCAGATCCTCGTCGCCTGCAGCGTCAGGCGCGCTGTCGACGGCCTCCGGGCCGGCGAGCGTGATGACCTTGTCGGCCAGGTCGTCGTAGCGCTCGGAGCAGGTCAGGAAGATGACCTGATGCTCGCCCGCAATGTCGCGCAGCAGCTCGAAGGCGCGCCGTGCGCGGTGGTCGTCAAAGGTGACGAAGGGGTCGTCGAAGATGAGCGGCGGGCTGGCCGGCTGTGTGACCTGGCGGACGATGCCGAGGCGCGCGCACAGGTACAGCTGATCGAGCGTCCCCTGCGACAGGCTCTGCACGTCGACCCAGTCGTTGAGCTCCACCGAGAAGACGCTGAAACGCAGGTTGCTCTCGTCGACGCGCAGGCGCCGGTAGCGGCCGCCGGTTATGCGCCCGACGTCGGTCGCCATGCGCTGCTCGAGGAAGCGGGCGGCCTTCTTCATCGTCGCCCGCTCGGCTTCGTTGAGCGCGGCGAGCGTCTGCTCGTACACGCGCAGCCGCCGCTCGGTCATGCGCAGCGACTCGACCGCGCCGGCCAGCGCCTCCGTATCGGCGGCGACCCGTTCAGCATCGACGGTGTTGGCCTCCAGGCGCGCCTCGGCGTGCGCCTCCCCTTGCAGGGCACGTTCGCGCTCGGCAGTCAGCCGCTGGACGTGGGAGCGGTAGTACGCGAGGGCCTTGGCCGGGGCCGCGCCGATGTCACCCATGCCGGCGAGCGCGTGGCGGCATTCCTCCGCCTCGGCCGCTGCCGCATCGCGCAGCACGGCCACGTCCTCGCGTGGCTGCTCGGCGCCGAGCAGGCCGCGGTACTCCGCCTTCGCCGCTTCGATCCTGGCGACGTGCTCGAGCTCGTTGGTCAACAGCTTCTCGGCGCTCGCCAGGTCGTCGACGCCGATTGAGGCCAGCCCTTCGTCGCGATCCCGCTCCGCCTCGCGCAGTTCTTCCGCCCGCTGCGAGCGGCCGCGCAGACGACGCGCAATCTCGCTCTCGCGCAGCTCGTTCTCGATCTCGCGCTGGATCAACTGGCGACGGCCACGCATTGCGCCGTAAGCCGCAGCAGCCGCGCCAAGCCCGAGGACGACGCCGAGCAGGAAGCCGACCACCAGCTGGCCGGCCAGCGCGCCGCCGACGACGCTCACGACGGCGGCCGCCGCCAGGACGGCGCTCGCGATCGCCCAGCGCCGCGGGTTGGGGTTGGGCAGGGCCAGCTCATAGCCCGACAGGTCGGGCTCACTGGCCAGCTCGGCGCGCATCTCTGAAAGCCGGAACTCGAGGCTGCGCAGCCGCTCGACAGCGGCCTTGAGCGTGACCGCTGCCACGCTCGACGGGTGGCTCGCCTCCAGGCGGCCGATCTCGGCCCGCAGCTCGGCCGCCTGCCTGTAGACGCCATAGCGGCGCTGAGCGTCGGCCGCACGCTGCTCCAGCGTGGCGGCGCGCTCGGCGGCGGTCAGCCCCTGCTGGTACTGGGCCAGCTCGGCATCGACGTGCTGGCGCTGCTCACGCGCCCGCGCCAACGCGTGACGGTCCGTTTCGAGCTGGCGCAGCCCGGCTTCGCCGTGGGCGACTGCCGCCTCCAATCGGGCGACGTCCGTGCGCGCCAGCTTGAGCAGGCCGGGGTTCTTCGGACCCTCCGCCCTGTAGCGCCGGATCGCCTCGTCGAGCTTCTTCTTGGCGGTGTACGTGCCGCGTGTTGCGCCGCTCATCGACTGCTGCAAGCGGTCGCGCAGGGTGCCCTCGTCCTGGTCAAGGCTGGGCAGCTCGTGGTGGTGGACGCTCGCCGTCGCCCGGAAGAACTTCTCGGTGGGCAGGCCGGTCAGGCCGGTCACGACGTGGTCGACGGCCGCCGGATCGCCCTGCACCTCGCCGTTCATGCGCAGCTCGACGACGCCGCGCTGGCCGGCGAAGACCTTCGTCAGCTCGCCGCTGACGCCCTCGTCCTCGAAGCCGATAACGACCGTCGGGCTGGCCTCGCCCGAGCCCCAGCGCTTCACGCCGTCGAGCTCCTGCGCCGCCGACGTCGCACGGCGGAACAGCCCGATCTCGATGGCACGCTGGATGGTGCTCTTGCCCGCCTCGTTCGGGCCTCGGATGACGGTCAGGCGCGGCGCCAGCTCGAGCGCCAGGTCGGCGTGGCGCTTGACGTTCTGCAGCCGCAGGCGACTGATGCGCATGACTAGACGAGCGCCACGCGCTGAGGATCTTCGATCAGCAGGCGGCCCAGGCGGAGCGCTTCGCGCAGCTCGGCCGCGCCGTCGCTGTCGCCGCTCTGCTCCTGCGCCTCGATGCGCTGCTCGAGGGCACGGACGAAGGCGCCGGCGATCGTGTCAGCCGGCGGCCGCGGCCCTTCGGGCAGGTCGGCCACCGATTGGTCGACCAGCCGCAGGCGCAGGAACCTGGGCTGCAGCTGCTCGATCACCTCGTCCAGATGGATGTCGACGCCGTCGCGCATCAGACCCACGATCCGCGCGTCAAGCACGACGTCCTCATTGGCCAGCGCCGCCAGGCGGCGCACGAGGTCCGCCTGGCCGCCGAGCGAGGCGGCGTCGATGGTCATCTTCTGCATCCGCGTCCGGCCCACCTGGCGCGGCTCGACCTGCACGGTCGTGCGGCCGTTGGCCTCCTCGAGCGCGACCAACAGCACGTAGCCGGCGCCTTCCTGGTCAAGCGCCAGCGGTTCGGGCGCACCGGAATAGGCCCACGTCGTACGCCCCACGCGGCCCCGTCGGGCGGAATGCCAGTGGCCAAGGGCGAGGTAGTCGAGATCGCTCTCGGCGATCTCCTCCTGCGTGAAGATGACGTCGTCCTGCTCGACCTGGCCGGCGGTGTAGAGGGCACCGTGGACCATGCCCACCTGAAAGCGCATGCCCTCCCCGGCCTCGATCGCCGAGAACCCGGCCAGCGGGCTGCGCGGCGCGCGCTTGGTCGGGAAGACCCAGCCGTGGACGCACGTGTCGATGTCCGGGAAGGCAACCGACGGGCGCTCGTCGGTCAGCACGACGAAGTAGGGCGAGCCGCGCGAGGCGCCGGCGAGGGCGGGCAGGTCGAAGACCCGGTAGATCGATGACGCGTCATAGCAGTCGTGGGTACCCGGGATGACAACGACGCGGACGTGCCGCTCGACGAGGCGCCTGAGCTCGCCCGCGGCGCGCTCGATCGAGCGTCGCGGTTGGCTGTTCGAGTCGAAGAGGTCGCCGCAGATGAGGACGAGGTCGACCTTCTCGGCGAGGGCGACGTCGATCGCGCGCCCGAAGGCGGCGAACTGCCGCTCGCGCAGCGCCGTCGCAGCCGGACCCAGGTCGTGATGGCGCGCGCCGAGGTGCACGTCGGCCATGTGCATCAGACGCGGCATACGGCGTGAACTCCCTCCCCTGATTGGTTGGCCCCCATTCTGCCATCCGCCGGTCCCCCCAGACATGGTCCGGATGGGCTATCGCCTCGCAGCAGACTGTTGCGGCGCAACGTTGACGGCCTTTTTCGCCGAACGGGGGCGCGCCGAGCGTGCGCACGACGCCGGCCGTGATCCACGCCTGCCCAGTGAACGTTCGGCACGCTCGCGCCAGACCGCTCACCTTTCGCCGACGAGCTCATCGCGTACGGCGTTCCTCCACCCGGCCGCGCGACTGAACGCGACTTGGCTTGGCGAGCCGGACGAGGCGGCGCCCTTGTCGGGCGGTCGGCGCAGGTGATAACCTTGCCTCAGTAACCGGTGCGCCCCATCGAGGACCCTCGGCAAATCATTCGGATCGCGCGGCGCCCGGCTTCCGCCCCGCCCTCGCTCCCCTGATTTGCCGCTGGCCGCGCAGGCCGTGCCGGTTGCCGGCAACTCATCTTGGGGAGGAGGTCCACCTCGGTGTCCTACGTTGATCGAACCCTCGCCTGTGCCGACTGCGGCGTGGAGTTCATCCATTCCGCCGCCGATCAGGAGTTCTACGCCCAGAAGGGGTTCGCATCTGATCCGAAGCGCTGTCCCAGCTGCCGGGCGGCGCGCCGCTCGGCGCGCGAGACGAGCGGCTTCGACGTTCGCGAGATCGGCGGCCCGCGCGGGTACGAGCGTGGCGACTACCGCCCGATGCGCGAGTACTTCGCGGTCATCTGCTCGAAGTGCGGCAACGCGGCGCAGGTGCCGTTCAAGCCGCGCCTCGATCGCCCGGTCTACTGCTCCGACTGCTTCCGGACGGTGCAGGCCAGCTGACGCCCGTTCGGCGCAACACTGATAGGGCCCGCCGCGAGGCGGGCCTTCGTCATTGCGGACGAAAACGAAGCCACGCCGCGTCGTGTGATGTGGCGCGGCGCTACCGCCAGCGACGGCGCACGGCCCCGGCCGGATCGCGGGCGGGACGCGACATCGGCCCGCGTCGCCCGGCGGGTGGCGGGCGGTCACGGAGTAGACTTTTCCTACAACGACCTGCCCGCGCGACCACCCAGCAGAAGGGGCACTCCGATGACCGACACGATTGCCCGCCCACGGCTGAAGATCACCTACGCCACGCTTCGCGCCGACAACGAGGGGCTGCACGAGCAGTTCGAGCGCGGCGTCGAGAAGGCGCGCGCCCAACTCGGCGCCCGCCACGCCAATCACGTCGACGGCCAGCCGCGGAACGGTGAGGGCGAGTTCGAGGACCGCTCGCCGATCGACCACGAGCTGCTCGTGGGCAGGTTCGCCAAGGGGACGCGCCAGGACGTCCGTGACGCGATCGCCGCCGCCCGTGCCGCCGCGCCGGGCTGGGCCGGCACACCGTGGCAGGAACGGGTGGCCATCCTGCGCCGCGCTGCCGACCTGATCAGCGAGCGGCAGATGGAGTATGCCGCGCTGATGTGCTACGAGGTCGGTAAGAACCGCCTCGAAGCGCTGGGCGATGTGGAGGAGACGGCCGATCTCATCCGCTACTACTGCGATCGGATGGAGGAAAACGACGGCTTCGACGTGCCAATGGGCAACCTGGGCGATCGGGCCGTCCACACCCGGTCCGTGCTCAAGCCGCACGGCGTCTTTGCCGTCATCAGCCCGTTCAACTTCCCGCTCGCGCTGTGCGGCGGCCCAGCCGGCGCAGCGCTGGTGGCAGGCAATACGGTCGTCTTCAAGCCCAGCAGCGATGCACCGCTGCTCGGCCTGAAGCTGTACGACGTCCTGCGCGAGGCGGGGCTGCCCACCGGTGCCTTCAACTACGTGGCCGGGCCGGGCGAGTCGGTCGGCGCCGAGCTGCAGGAGAACGAGGACATCGACGGCATCGTCTTCACCGGCTCGTACGAAGTCGGCTTCGAGCTGTACAAGACGTTCGCGCGGCGCTATCCAAAGCCGGTCATCGTCGAGATGGGCGGCAAGAACCCGGCGATCGTCAGCCGCAGGGCCGACATCGAGGAGGCGGCCGAAGGCATCATGCGCGCCGCCTTCGGCTTCGGCGGCCAGAAGTGCTCCGCGTGCAGCCGCGTATACGTCGAGCGGCCGGTCCACGACGAACTCGTCCGCCAGCTCGTTGGGAAGACTGCCGAGATCTCGATCGGCGATCCCGTTCAGCGCGAGAACTGGCTTGGCCCGGTAATCAACGACCGCGCCGTCGCGCGCTTCCAGACAGCTGTGGGCGAGGCCAGGCGCGAGGGCTCGATCGCGATCGGCGGCGAGCGGCTGACCGGCAACGGCCTCGATCGCGGCTGGTTCGTCGAGCCCACGATCGCCACCGGCGTACCGACCGACCACCGGCTGTTCCGCGACGAGCTGTTCGTGCCCTTCGTCGCCGTCGCCGCCGTCGACTCCATTGACCAGGGCCTGGCGCTCGCCAACGCCAGCGATTACGCGCTGACCGCCGGCTTCTTCAGCGAGGACGGCGGCGAGATCGAGCGCTTCCTCGAGCGGATCCACGCCGGTGTCGTCTACGTCAACCGGCGTGCCGGCGCGACTACCGGGGCGTGGCCGGGCATCCAGCCATTCGGCGGCTGGAAGGCCTCCGGCTCGACGGGCAAGGCCGGCGGCGGGCTCTACTACCTACAGCAGTTCATGCGCGAACAGTCGCAGACGATCGTCGATTGACGCAGCGGACCACGCGGCCCCGCCGATGCGTGACCTCTGGTACAAGGACGCGATCATCTACTGCCTCGACGTCGACCGCTTCAGGGACGGCAACGGCGACGGCATCGGCGATTTCCGCGGGCTCAAGGAGCGGCTGACCTACATTGCCGGCCTCGGCTTCACCTGCGTCTGGCTGCTGCCGTTCTATCCCTCGCCCAACCGCGACAACGGCTACGACGTCAAGGACTACTACACCGTCGATCCGGCGCTCGGGACGCTGGGCGACTTCGTCGAGTTCATGCACCTCGCGCGCGAGCGCGGGTTGCGCGTCATCGTCGACCTGGTGGTGAACCACACCTCGAAGGACCACCCCTGGTTCCAGGCGGCGCGATCAGACCCCGACTCCCCCTACCGCGACTACTACGTCTGGTCGAAGACGAAACCGGCCGACGCGCACGAGGGCATGATCTTCCCGGGCGTCCAGCACTCGATCTGGAGCTACGACCGCAAGGCCGGCGAGTACTACCTCCACCGCTTCTATCCACACCAGCCCGACCTCAACGTCGGCAATCCACGCGTACGGGACGAGATCGAGCGGATCATGGGCTTCTGGCTGGCCCTCGGCGTGTCTGGTTTCAGGGTCGACGCGGCGCCCTTCGTCGTCGAGCTGAAGGGCGTCGACCGTGAGGACATCCGCGATCCGCTCGAGTTCCTCTCCGACTTCCGATCGTTCCTCACCTGGCGGCGTGGTGACGCCGTCCTGCTCGCCGAGGCCAACCTGCCACCCGAGGAAATGCTGGACTACTTCTCCGACGACAAGCTGCAGATGGGCTTCAACTTCGTGCTGAACCAGCACCTCTTCCTGGCCTTGGCGCGGCAGCAGGCGGCGCCGCTGATCGAGGGCCTGCTCACTCCGCCGCCGCTACGCGAGGCGGCGCAGTGGGCCAACTTCCTGCGCAACCACGACGAGCTCGACCTTGGCCGCCTGAGCAAATCGCAACGCGCCGACTGCTTCGCCGCGTTTGCTCCCGACGAGTCGATGCAGCTCTATGGGCGCGGTATCCGCCGCCGTCTGGCGCCGATGCTCGGTGGTGACCGGCACCGTCTCAAGATGGCCTACAGCCTGATGCTGTCGCTGCCCGGCACGCCCGTCGTCAACTACGGCGAGGAGATCGGCATGGGCGATGATCTGTCGCTCGAGGAGCGCAACAGCGTGCGCACGCCGATGCAGTGGAACAGCGAGCGCAACGCCGGCTTCTCGGCGGCCGACGCCGGGCGACTCATCAGCCCGGTCGTAGAGGACGAGCCGTTCGACTACCGCACAGTGAACGTCGCGCGGCAGCGCCAGGAGCCGGACTCGCTGCTCAACTGGCTCGAGCGGGCGATCCGGACGCGGAAGGAGAACCCCGAGTTCGGGTGGGGCCGCGCCGACATCGTCGAGACCGGCGACCCGCAGGTCTTCGGCCACCGCTGCGAGTGGAACGGCGGCGTGGTGATTGCCGTCCACAACCTCGCCGAGCGCCAGGCAAACGTCTCACTCGAGGTATCAGAGTACGAGGGCCGGCGGCTTGTCGACCTGATCGACCACTCGGAGCGCGAGCCGGTCGAGGAGCAGCGCCACGAGCTCGACCTCGAGCCGTACGGCTTCCACTGGTTCCGGGTCATCTGATCTACACTTCGCCCCCGTCGATGCAGCGTGCATCGTTTCCATCCATGCAGGGGACTCCGTGACAGACCTCGCCGAGCGCCGCGCCCAGCCGCGCAGCGCGCCCCACATCCGCACACCCCCGCCGGGCCCGCGCGCGCGTCGGCACGTCGCGTTCGACCACGCCTACACGTCGCCCAGCCTCCCGCGCGCATACCCGCTGGTGCCGGTGCGTGGCGATGGCGCCGTCGTCGAGGACATCGACGGCAATCTCTTCCTCGACTTCAACGCCGGCATCGCGGTCTCCGCGACCGGCTACGGCCACCCGCGCGTGACGGCCGCGATCGAGCGTCAGGTGGCGTCGCTGCTGCACTTCTCGGCGTCCGACTTCTACCTGCCCATCTACGCCGAGCTGGCCGCCGACCTCGACCGGGTGGCGCCGATCGACGGGGCGACGCGCAGCTTCATCACCAACTCCGGCACGGAGGCTGTCGAAGCGGCGATCAAGCTGGCCCGCTTCCACAGCCGCCGCCAGTACGTCGTCGCGTTCCTCGGCGCGTTCCACGGACGTTCCTACGGATCGGTCAGCCTGACCGCCTCGAAGGCGCGCTATCACGCCGGGTTCGGACCGCTGCTCCCCGGCGTCGTCCACGTCCCCTTCGGCAGCGCCGGCCTCGACGAGCTCGAGCGGCGGGTGTTCGCGCGGCTCGTACCGCCTGACGAGGTGGCCGCCATCTTCGTCGAGCCGATCCAGGGCGAGGGCGGCTACATCGTTCCTGACGACGACTTCCTGCCGCGCCTGCGCGAGCTGTGCGACCGTCAGCGGATCCTGCTCGTGGCCGACGAGATCCAGTCAGGGGCGGGCCGCACCGGCCGGATGTGGGCGATCGAGCACTGCGGCGTGCAGCCGGACATCCTGCTGACCGCCAAGGGCATTGCCTCGGGCATGCCGCTGGGCGCGATGGTCGCGCGAGCCGAGCTGATGACCTGGCAGGCCGGACACCACGGCTCGACGTTCGGCGGCAACCCGGTCAGCTGCGCGGCGGCGCGCGCCACGATCGCGCTGCTCGAGGACGAGCTCATCGCCAACGCCGAGGCGCGCGGAGGCGAGGCGATCGACGGCCTGCGGCTGATGGCCCAGGACTACGAGCTCGTTCGCGACGTGCGCGGCAAGGGCCTCATGATCGGCGTCCAGTTCGACTCGGGGGCCACTGCTGAGGCGGTCCAGTGGGCCTGCTTCCAACGCGGCCTGCTGGTCCTCGAGGCGGGCGAGGACGCCGTCCGGCTGTCGCCGCCGTTGATCGTCACGGCCGACGAGGTGGCGACCGCCGTGCGCCTGTTCGGTGATGCCGTCGCCGAGGTCAGCCGCGACCCGCAGCACGCGCTGCAGATGGCCCGCCAGTGGACGGAAGAGGACATCGTCGGCGGCTGAGTTCGATGAGCGCGTCGAAGGTCGCCTCGATGCGCGACGCGATCGCCGAGCTCGTGCACGACGGTGACACGGTCGCGATCGAGGGCTTCACGCACCTGATCTGCTTCGCCGCCGGGCACGAGATCATCCGCCAGGGTCGCCGTGACCTGGCGCTTGCGCGCATGACACCCGATCTCGTCTATGACCAGCTCGTCGCCGCCGGCTGCGCGCGCAAGCTGATCTTCTCGTGGCTGGGCAACCCGGGCGTCGGTTCGCTGCACGCCGTACGGCGGGTGACGGAGGGCGACACAGCCACCCTCGAGCTGGAGGAGTACAGCCACTTCGGGATGGTCGCGCGCTACACAGCCGGCGCGATGAACCTGCCCTTCTTCCCGCTCCGCTCCTACACCGATACCGACCTGCCGCGCGCCAACCCGCTCATCCGCGCCGTCGACTCACCCTATGGCGACGAGACGCTCTACGCGGTCCCGCCGCTCCGTCCGGACGTGACGATCATCCACGCCCAGCGCGCTGATGCCGCCGGCAACACGCAGGCGTGGGGCTTGCTCGGCTGCCAGAAGGAGGCGGCTTTCGCCGCCGAGCGCGTCATCGTGGTCGTCGAGGAGCTGGTCGACGAGTCCGTCGTCCGCGCCGACCCCAACCGGACGATCGTGCCCGGCCTGATCGTCGATGCGGTCGTGGTCGAGCCGTTCGGGGCGCACCCCTCCTACGCCCAGGGTCACTACGACCGCGACAACCGCTTCTACCTCGAGTGGGAGGCCATCTCCCGCGATCAGGGAGTCCTGGCGCGCTGGATCGACGAATGGGTCCACGGCGTCTCCGGCCGCGAGGAGTACGTCGAGAAGCTCGGCCGGCAGCGCCTGGAGAGCCTGCGCCCGGCGCCCGCGCCTTCTGGCAGCGTCGATTACGGGGCCTATCGTTGAGCGCGCCCGAGCGCGGCGCGGCCTTCACCGCGTCGGAGATGATGATCGTCGCCGCCGCCCGCGAGCTGGCCGGCCAGCGGGTCTGCTTCGTCGGGGTGGGACTGCCCAACATCTGCGTCAACCTCGCCCGGCGCACCGTCGCCCCCGAGCTGCAGCTGGTCTACGAGGCGGGCGTGTTCGGCGCGCACCCGGCGCGACTGCCGCTATCGATCGGCGACCCGACGATAGTCACCGGCGCGACGGCGGTGACGAGCATGTTCGAGCTGTTCGGCTACTACCTGCAGGGCGGGCTCGTCGACGTCGGCTTCCTCGGCGCAGCGCAGATCGACCGCCGCGCCAACATCAACACCACGGTCATCGGCGACTACGTGCGCCCGCGCACGCGCCTGCCCGGCTCGGGTGGAGCGTGCGAGATCGCGCTCAACGCGGGGCAGGTCTTCGTGATCATGCGCCAGTCGAAGCGCTCCTTCGTCGAGCGGCTCGACTTCCGCACGTCGGTTGGTGAGCGCGTGTCGGTCGTCGTGACCGACCTGGGCGTCTTCCATCCCGTCGCCGGTGAGCTCCAGCTCGACGCCCTACACCCCGGTGTCACCCTCGAGCGCGTCCGTGAGGCGATGGGCTGGCAGCCGCGCGTAGCCGTGGAGCTGACGCAGACGCCGCCGCCTACCGCTGAGGAGCTGCGGCTGATCCGGGAGGAGCTCGACCCGGCGGGGGTGTATACGAAATAGGGCGCGGCTTGACCGGCGGGTGTGGGGTGTTGCGCCGGCCGACGCGACACGGCCGCGACCGAACCGCGGTCTTGCCAAACGTCCACGCTAGGGGACGCGCCACCGCCGTCGGCGTCGAGTTTCTGCCAGATCTCCATGCCGCTGGACGGGGCGCGCGGCACGGGCGCCTGCCGCGCGCGAACTTTTTGACAACGGTCCACGCACCCCGAGCTATGTCACTTCCTCGGCCGAACGGTCGGCCTCGCACGCCCTGACCGGCTGTCAAATTCTGGCTCCGGCCCTCCCGCCGTCCACGCCGCAGGATACTTGGCAAGAACGCCGGGGCCCGCACGCGAAGCGTGCCGGCGCGCCCGCTCGTCAGTTGCGCCGCGCTCGCCAGCTGCGCCGCGCGTTCAACAGGAGCGCTATGCCGGCGACGATGATGACCACCGGCAGCAGCACGCCTAGCAGCGGTATGGTGATCAGGCGCGATAGGCCGGCGATGCCGATGAGGCCGAAGATCGCCACGCCCCACAGCGGCCAGCGCCAGCTCCGACCAGACGCGTTGGCGATTGCCCAGACGGCAAGGAAGCCGAGCGCCAGCGCCGATGCCGCCAGCCCGGGCACATCCTCACGCGGTGGGCCGAGCACGCCGAAGTCCTCGATGAGCTCGGACAGGCCAAGCGCGACGACCAGCACGCCGGGCACCATCGAGAACCATGAGCGGCCGAGGACCCAGGCGGCGAGGAAGGCAACCCCGATGGCGAGCAGGATAACCGTGCCGGCGCTGATCGCCGGGAAGAAGAACTGGACGAGCAGCGCGACGCCGATGAGCACCAGCAGCACGCCCAGCAGCGGGAAGCCGGTGCCCCCGCTCGCCCACGTCCAGGCGCGCCATTCGGGGCCCTCGTCGCGCTCGCGTACCGCCCGTCGGCGGAAGTCGTCGCTTTCCGGCGTCACGTTGCGCGGCTCGTTGGGTGGGCGGTGCATCGCCGGTTAGCGTAACGATCAGTCGTCGGCACTGCGCGACAGGCGCGCGGCCGCCAGGAAGGCCCGAAACAGCGTCAGCGCGTCCTCGGCGCGGAAGACTACCCCGCGGTCGCCGTCGCGCTCGAAGCCGGGGATCACGGCCGCCATGTCGGCCTGCCCGGGGTGGGCGAAGTCGAGGCGCAGGTGCAGCGGCGGCTCGAGGCTGAGTGGGTGGAGCCCGTGCTCGGCGGCGCGCCGCACGGCCCGCTCGGCGCCATCGCGGATCAGCGGGCGTGCCCGTTGCGGGTGGAGCGAGTCGGCGCCCTGCCAACTGATGGCGCGCTTGACGACGACAAGCTCGGCCCACGGAAACCAGTCGGCCAGCTCCTCGGCAAGCGCATCGTCGCCGCTGATCATGCCCACCGGTACGCCGAGAGCGCCCAGGTAGAGGCCGTTGACGGCGGCCTCGGTCGCCGGCCGGCCGTTGATCTCGGCGCGCGTGATGCGCCCAGTGTACGTGTGCGCGATCGTTCCCCGCGGATGGCCGGCGCGCGCGTGATAGCCGACGAAGAGGGCCACGTCGAACGCGCCGTCCCGCGCGCCCTCGACCATGCTGTATGGCTTGGTGCCCTGCACCAGACGCGCCCGCGGATCGAGGGCGTCCGCGGCCAAATTGAACATCTGGCCGTGGCTGTCGTTGACGCTCACGTCCGCCGCACCGGCGGCGAAGGCGCCCTCGATCGCGGCATTGGCCTCGCCGACCATCAGCTCGACGGCGCGCCCGTAGCCGTCATCGCCGCGCTGCGTGGGCTTGCTGTGGCTGATGCCGGCGAGGCCCTCCATGTCGACCGAGATGTAGACGTTCATCGCCCACCTCCGTGCAGCAGCCACTCGATTCGCCGGTAGCCCACGGCATAGTGCAACACGACGAGCCCCGCCAAGACGAAGGCCGGCAGCTCCTGCCCGCTGCGTAGAGCAACACGGCGGCGACGGCGAAAAAGACGAGCTCGATGGCCAGGCGGACCAAGCCGGGAACTTCGACCGGCGCGTGGCCAGGATCGTTGGGCACGCGGAAAGTGCCCCAGATGGCGGCGGCGACCAGCGGCACGCCGATGGCGGCAGCGACGTTCCATGGACTGGCGAACGCGTTCCAGCCCCAGATTCCCATTGCGACCAGACCAGCAACCTCGCAAGGCGAAGCGAAGCACTTCGTTGGGACCGAGATGCAGTTCGGAGGGTGCCCGCTCGGCCACTACTGTGCGCGCTGATCCAGTCCGGCCGCCGACTCGCGCGCGGGCGACCCGATCCAGACCGACCCGTCGGCGTAGAGCTCGCGCTTCCAGATCGGCGCGCGCGCCTTGAGCTCCTCGATCGCATAGCGCGCCGCATCGAAGGCCGGGCCGCGATGGGCGGCGGCGACGGCGATGACCACACTCGGCTCGCCAAGTGGGACGTGCCCGCTGCGGTGGACGATCGCCAGCCGGCGCACCCCGAAGCGCTGCTCGATCTCGGCGGCGATCTCGTGCAGGACGGCGGCGGCCATCTCCTCGAACGCCTCGTACTCGAGTCCCGTAACGCGTTTGCCGGCGAAAAGTGCCGCTTCCGCCTCCTGGCCGGGTGCCGGCGTGCCCGCCGTCTCGCGGGTCTGGCCGACGAAGACGACGAGCGCACCATCGGCCGGCGTCGGGACGGTATGCCGCAGCTCGGCGAGCAGATCGTCGTTGATCGGTCCTCCACGCAGCTCACAGCGGACGAGGCGATCGCCTTCGGCGCGCCCACCGGCGACGGGTGGAATCAGCGCCAACTCGTCACCGTCACTCAGCCGATCGTCCGAGGCTGCGTATCTACCGTTGCGCGCAAAGCGGACAGCCGAGCGATACGACTCCAGCCCGGGCGCATCGCCGGCAACCGCCTGCCAGGCCTGCTCGACCGAGGCGCCGTCAGGCAGCTCGAGCTCGCGCTGGCGCCAGCCGGCGCGCTCGCGCAGCATCGCGAAGAGTCGGATGGTGACACGCACGCCACCAGCCTAGACGAGCAGACCCGAGGTGACGTACAGCGCCGCCGCGCCGATGGTGCCGGCAAAGATGGCAGCGACGGCAATGTAGAGCAGCCCGGTGGCTGATTCCATCGACCGGCTGCGTGCCGTCTGGTGCGCCATCAGGACGAGGACGAAGGGGAAGGCGAGGGTGACCAGCAGGCGCAGCCAGCCGTAGAGCGCGTGGGGGCCGCTGACCGCTTGGAATGCGGCCTGTGCGGGCCCGCTGCCGAATGCTGCCCAGACCGCGAAGACAGCCAGCTGGATGGCGATCACCACGGCCAGCACGCGGGTCAGCAGCACCAGCGGCTGTACGGACAGCCGCGGCGTGACGAGGTACCAGTGCCCCAGCGTCAGCGCCGCCAGGGCGCCACCGGCGCTCACCGACAGCAGCGCCAGCTGCACCGCCAGCGGGACGCCGTCGACGGCGCTCGGCGCCCAACCGACCGCCGCCGTGGCGACGGTCAGCGCGACGGCGACGAGTCCGAGCAGTCCGATGACGTTGCGGCGCCGCCCGTCGCGAGCGAAGACAGCGTAAGCGACCGACAGACCGGCCAGTCCGGCCAGAGCGGCTCGGCGAAGAGCATCGACCTCAGCGGCGGGCTCGGCAATCGCAAGCGCGTCGGCCGGGCGGGGCAGGC
>JALYGJ010000135.1 GCA_030777155.1 Chloroflexota bacterium
CGTCAGCGCCGCACGGCCGATCGTCGCGCAGGAGCTGCGCCTGCGCGGCGCCGAGCTGCTCGACGCCTTCGCCGCGTCCCCCGATGGCCAGCGACTGCTCGAGTTGCGCGTCGTCGGACGACCCGGCCGCGCCGCCGGAGGGCCGCGCCGGAGTCACCCCGACGCGCGTGTAGACTAGGCCGCCCATGGCTTCCCGGCTTCAGCTCAAGTACGGGCTGGTGTCCGAGCAGGATCGACTCTCGAGCTCGGCCGATGCCGTGCTCGTCAGCGAGCCGACGACGGGCTCGAAGGCGCGTACGAAGGGCAATCTCTACCTGATCGTCACCTCGCGCAGCCACGCCGGCCGCAGCGCCGAGGCGTGCAAGCTCGTCGCCGACATCATCCGTCGCGAGTACTACTACGACGAGTCGGCGGGCATCCCGATCGTCCTCCAGAAGTCGATCCGCAGCGCCAACCGACGCCTGCGCCACGCGCGTGAGGGCAGCGGCCTGGCTCCGGCAACGCTCGGCCTTGCCGTGGCGGTCGTGCGCGCCAACGAGCTGTACGTGGCAACCAGCGGTGACGCCGAGGCGTACCTGGTGCGCGCCGCGCGCCTGCTCATGCCCGAACGCGACCCAGGGCCCGGGCTGCCGGCCGACGACAACCTGCGCATCGATGTCTGGCGCGGCGAGTTCTCGGTCGGCGATTCGCTGCTGCTGTGCTCGCGCAACCTCGTCGACGTCGTCGGGACGGAGGAGCTCAAGAACGCCGTCGTGACGCTCCATCCGCAGTCCGCCGTCGAGCACCTCCACCACCTGTTCGTCGCGGCCGGTGGCGAGGGATCCGACGCCGTGCTGGCGATCGAGGCGTCGGAGGTGGCTCTCTCGCGCGTCGAGCACCGGCTCGTCCCGGTCAGCCCGTCTGAGCCGCTGGCGGGGGCGCCGGTGCGCTCGCCGATACCGCTCGCCGACCATTTCGCCGGTGCCGCACTGGCAGTCCAGGACCGGGCCATCGCGGCGCGCAGCATCATGCGCGACGGCGTCGCCGGGGCGGTGGCCAACCTGCTCGACCTGATGCCGCATCGCCGCACGCCGTACCGCCGCATCCGGCCGGCCACGACGCGACGCGAAACGCAGCGCCGCGTGGCGGCCGCGATGCTCTCGTTTCTCGGCGTGACGGCGCTTCTCGGCGGCAGCCTCTGGCTGTGGCAGGGTCCGCTGCGCCAGGTCGAGCGGCCGATCCAGCAGGTAACCGAAAGCGAAGCCGCCTTCCGCACGGCGAGGGAGAAGGCAGACCGGGTGCTTGGCCCGACCGACCTGCTGAACAACAACCCGGCCCAGGCACGTGCGCTCCTCCGGTCGGCATGGACCGACCTCGACCGCGCCGCCGCTGCCGGCGCCGATGCCACCGCGGTCGAGTCGCTGCGCGGCCGTCTGGCGGCCGGGCTCGAGCAGCTCTACGAACTCCACCACATCGCGACCAGCCAGGTGTACGCTGTCCCTGCCGGCGCAGCGGTGGCGGGGATGGTGCGCGGTCCCGACGGTGCGGCCTACGTGATCACGACCGAGCGCGCGGTCGTCCGTATCGACACCGCCACCGGCCGGGCAGTGACCATCGCCCGCGCCGGCGAGGGGCCGGACGGGGGCATGGGCGCGCCACTCCTGCTCGGCCGCGGTGGCCCCGACCTGCTCATCGTCGACATCCGCGGCGCGCTCTGGCGCTGGCGGCATTTCGACGACCAGGGCGGCGGGACGCTCGGCCACATCCGTGTCGGCGGAGAGGAGCAGTGGGGGCGCGAAGTGCCTGACATCGGGACCTTTGTCATCAATCCCGACCAGGGCCTCTACCGGCTCTACGTCGCCTATCCGCCGGCGAACCAGATCCTGCGCTATGAGCCGGTCGCTGACGGCGGCTCGTTCATCTCGCCCACACCCTATTTCCTGGGCGACGACGAACCGGTCGACGCGTTCCGCCAGCTGTTCATCGACGGCGACATCTTTGCCCTGACCGCCGAGAACGTGCTGCGCTACTTCAACGGACGCCGGGTGACGAGCTTCCAGCTCGCCGCTCCGCCCGATGCCGACGATCTGCGGCCGGGGCGCGACTACCAGCGTTTCGCCGGCACCGGGCCGCGCCAGGCGGGCCGGCTATACCTGTTCGACGCCGTCCACTCGCGCATCGTCGTCTACGACAAGAACGACGGCTCCTACATCGAGCAGTTCATCGCCGCCGAAGGCCAGCCAACGTTTGTCGACATCCGCGGCATGTACGTCGTCGAGGGCGAGGAGACGCAGCCGCCGGTGCTCTTCTGGGCTACGCCCGACGGCCTCTTCCGGGCAACGCTCGATGCGCCGGCCGAGCCCCTAGCCACGCCGAGCCCGACAGAACCGACGTCGCCGGGCGCCAGCCCTTCGCCGACCGGCTCGCCGCAGGCCTCGCCCGACGCCTCGCCGCAGGCCTCGCCCGACGCCTCGCCGGACGCCTCCCCGGACGCCTCGCCGGACGCCTCCCCCGACGCCTCACCGACCGACCGCCCCCGACGGACGCCGCGCCTGTCACCCAGCCCGTGATTAGAATCGGATCATGACCGCCGGCCTCAACGAGATGGTCGTCGAGAGCGTCCGCGTCCACATGCTCTCCTCGCAACATGTCGTCATCCTGCGTGACGCTGCCCGCGAGCGTTACCTGCCCATCTGGATCGGGCCGTGGGAGGCGAACGCAATCGCCATGCGCCTGCAGGGCATCACGCCCGAGCGGCCAATGACGCACGACCTGTTCTCACGCACCCTCGAGGAGCTCGGCGTCGTGCTCAAGCAGATCGTCGTCTCCGACCTCGCCGACGACACGTTCCGCGCGCGCATGCATCTCGAGCTCGACGGGCGTTCGGTCGAAGTCGACGCTCGACCGAGCGACGCGATCGCCCTCGCCGTTCGCGCCAACGTCCCGATCTTCGCCAGCGACGCCGTCCTCGACCGCGCCGCGGTCGTGCCCGAGAGCGAGGAGGAGGAGCGGCTGTCGGTCTTCCGCGAGTTCGTGAACTCCCTCGAGTTCGAGCTGCCCGACGAGGAAACGGGCGAGCGCCGGCCCGACTAGGCTTCGGCCGGCGGTCGGTTGGGCAGCACGGGCGCGCCGCGCTCGAGTGCCTCGCGCGGCCGCAACAAGAGGCGCAGGCGCAGCCGCCAGAAGTCGCGCACCGCGCGCAGCACGACCTTCGGGTTGGCCCCAGACGCCTTGCCGGCCGTGCGTGGATGGTGCGGCACCCCGGCCTCGACGATGCGCCGGCCGCGCCAGCGCAGCTTGATGAGCAGTTCGGCCGACATGAACGCACCGCCCGATTCAAGCCGTATTCCGTCGAGCGCCGCGCGCCGGAAGAGCTTGCAGGCGCAGTCGGGATCGCGCACGCGGAGGCCGAAGAAGACGCGTAGCGCCAGCCGGTAGGCGCGCGCGTAGAGCAGGCGCAGGGGGTGATCGGCGCGGCGCAGGCGATAGCCGACGACCACGTCGAGATCGTCGGCCTGGACGAGCCGGTCGAGGAGCAGACCCAGGTCGGCGACGCGGAACTGGCGGTCGCCGTCGAGGAAGCAGACCAGCGGGTGGCGCGCGGCGGCCAAGCCCGAACGCAGCGCCGCGCCGTAGCCGCGGTTGCGCCGATGGTGGACCACACGCACCGGCGGATGCTCGGCCGCCAGGCGGTCGGCGATCTCCCCCGTAGCGTCGCGGCTGCCGTCGTCGACGGCGATGATCTCGAACTCGTCGGCCAGCGCGGGCAGCGCATCGAGCGCCTCGAGCACAAGCGCTTCGATGTTCTCGGCTTCGTTGTGCGCGGGGAAGAAGAAGGAGAGCGCCGCCACACGCGGGCGCGGCCCACTGTCGGCGACCACGGGCCCGATTATAGTCAGCCGCCCCTTGCCTCCAGCCGCTCGCGCGATGCGACAAGATGATGACGCTGGCCTGCCGTGTTGCGTTGGTCAGGCGCCTCACCAGCCGAGTACGACCCCCCAGTAGACGCCCCACGCGTTGATCAGGATCGACAGCCCGACCAGCGTCACGGTCAGCGGGCGTACGCCCAGCCGGGCGATGGCGAGGGCGACGAGGATGACCGCGAAGGGCGCGAAGTCGTTGCTGAAGCGGTAGCCGAACTGGACCCAGCCCTGGCTGAAGTGCATCAGGTTGACGACGGCGATGGCGAGAACGGCCAGCGCGGCGCCGAGCACGAGCCGCTGCCGCCGGGCGATCGCGAACAGCGGCAGCGCGATCAGGTAGGCCGGGCTGGTCAGCAGCAGGCTCATACCGATCTGCTCGGGCCGGAGCAGGGGGCAACTCCGGTCGAGCAGCTCGAGCCCGCACTCGGGACGCACCGCCGGCGGCCAGGCCAGCATGATCAGGGTGTTGCCGGGAATGTAGCGCGGGTCCTGCAGCGCCCAGCTGCGGTCGATGGCGAGCCAGTCGGGCAGGTAGCCCAGGTACTCGTGCTGGTAGAGCCACTGGTACGCCGGGTTGAACGCGTGGCCGGTGGCGGCGAGGTTGTACAGCAGCAGGAAGCCGAGCGGTATCGCGGCGCCGATGCCGGCCGCCAGGCCACGTCGCAGGTATGAGCCGCCGGCGCCGACGAACAAGAAGAACGGTGCGCCGAAGATGACGGTGAGGCGCGACAGCGCGGCCACGCCAAGGGCCAGCCCGGCGAGCAGCTGGAGCGGCGCCAACAGTCCCCCCAGGATCCCCTCGCGCGCGCCGCCGAGAGCGGCGCGAATCTCCTCCTGCCGCTCGCCGTCGAGGGCGAGCGTGATCGCCATCAGCACGAAGGTGACGGCCAGCACGTGGGCCAGGAACCAGGTGCTGCCCAGCATCGCGGCGTACCAGTGGACGGTGCCGAAGGCGAAGAAGAGCGTCGTCAGGAGGCGCGCGCCGGGGCTGTCCGTCACCCGCGTCAGCATTCGCCAGCAGAGCCCGACGTTGATCGCGCCGATGACGACGGCCACCAGCGCCGCGTCGGTCGCGAGGCCGAAGATCGCGACCAGCGGCGTCAGCACGATCGCCGGCAGCGGTGGGAAGGGCAGCAGGCCAAAGCCGGGTTGTCCAGCCAACGGCATGACGTCCTGGAAGTAGGCGTTGGTGAACGGTCCCTCGCTGACCGGCCAGGCGATCGCGAACCTGCCGTTGAGGTAGGCGTCAGCCTGCCAGACGAAGTGGTTGTAGAAGTTGCGGCGGAGGGGGTTGGAGGCGCCGTAGACAACGAGGGCGAGGAGGACGAAGACCAGGCCGACGGGCGCTGGGTCGCGACCGGCAAGCGCTGCAGCGAGCTGATCTCGGAAGGCCGGTCGACCCTTCGCCGGCTCGGGTCCCGGCGCCGCTGGCGTTGGAGTCTGCGTCACCCGCCGCTCTCCCGCGCGACGCCGACGGGAGGCGCGCGGCCTGGCCGTCGCCGCGGGACGGTCGGAGCCCGTTGTTATACTCCCCTCCACCTCGTCACTCTCTGGAGGCTCGTCGCGTTGTGACAGCGCCGCGGGTGGGTGAGGCCGACCTCTCCTCCGCGGGCTACCGCCCGGCCAGAGCAGGTACGGCCGCGCCCGCCCTCGTCATCCTGCTCCTTCTCGGGCTGCTGCTTCGGTTAACTATTGCATACGTCATGCTGCCCGGTTCCGGCTTCGAGTCGGACATCGGCACCTTCAGCGCGTGGGCGAGGGCGCTCTACCACGAGGGGCCGGGGACGTTCTACGCCGACAACTGGTCCGACTACCCACCTGGGTACCTGTACGTGCTCTGGCTGGGCAGCCACCTTGCCGCACTGCTGCACGGCGGCAACATCGACGCGGTCTCGAGTGATGCCCTGAAGCTTGGCCCGATCCTGGCCGACATCGGCGTCGGCGCGCTGCTGTTCATGCTCGTCCGCGCCTGGGCAGGTGGGTCTCGCCGGGGCGCCGGGCTTGGGCTGGCGGCGGCCGGCCTCTACCTGTTCAACCCGGTCACCTGGTACGACTCTGCCGTCTGGGGCCAGGTGGACGCTGTCGGGGCGCTCATCGTCCTGCTCGGGCTCGCTGCGCTCGCGCGTGGCAACTCGGAGGGCGCGATGGCGCTCGCCGTGCTGGCCGGGCTGATCAAGCCGCAGTTCGGCATCCTGCTCGGCCCGCTGGTCGTCGCCGTACTGCTGCGCCGGCACCTGCTCGCGCCCGGTTCGGGGCCGCGTCACCGGCCGCTGGTGCCGGCACCGCTGCGCAGCTGGTTCGAGGAGGAGCACGGCGTGTGGCGGCTGCTCTCCTCGGCGACCATCGGGCTGATCGTGCTGCTGGCGTTGATCACGCCGTTCTCGCTCGATCTGCGCGGCTTGATCGCCAAGGTGCTCGAGGCGGCCGCCGGCTACCAATACCTGACCGTCAACGCCTACAACCCGTGGGCGCTGATCGGCTCGGACGGCCGGCCGCCGCTGGCCGACGGCGGCGGTTGGTCACCCGACGACGTGCCACTCTTCGGCCCGCTGCCGGCGATGGTGGTCGGGACGCTGCTGCTGGCGGTCGGTTTCGGCATCGGCCTCGTCCGGGCTGCCTGGCGCGACGACCGCCGTTCGCTGGTCGTCGTCGCGATCTTCCTCGCCTTCTGCTTCTTCATGCTCCCGACGCGCGTCCACGAGCGCTACCTGTTCCCCGTCTTCGCCCTGCTGCCGCTGCTGGCGGCGGCCGACCGGCGCTGGCTGCTGGCGATGGTCGCCGTGTCCGTTGGCTCGTTCATCAACCTCCACGGGATCCTCACAATCCCGCTCTACGCCACGCCCAATCTCGAGACCCTGCCCCTCGGCGAGGCGTTCCGCCAGCGGGAGTGGGTCGTCGCCAGTGTCCTGCTCCAGGCCGCGACCTTCGCCTTCGTCGCCTGGCAGTTGCGCCCGTCGGTAGCCGGCCGTCCGCTCCCGCTGGGCGAGCAGGATGACGAGGATCGGGCGGCCGCCGGGACAGCCCGCACCGAGCCGGCGGCCAGCCCCTTGGCGCAGCCGGCGCCGGAGGCAGCGCCGGTCGCGCCGGGTGCGCTTGCCATGCCTGGCATCGGCCGCCGCCTGTCGCCGATGCTCGACGTTGTCCCGATGCGGCGGGATCGGAGCGGTCAGCTCGCCGACGAGCCCGGCGGGCGGCTCGATCGGCTCGACCTGCTGCTGCTCGTGGCCGTCTTCGTCGCCACCCTCGGGCTACGCACGTTGCGCATCGAGCAGCCCTATCACATGCACTTCGACGAGGTCTACCACGCCCGTACGGCGACCGAATTCCTGCAGCACTGGCGCTACGACATCCGGCACTCGATCTACGAGTGGACGCATCCGCACCTGGCCAAGTACGCGATGGCGCTGAGCATCGACTGGCTGGGCAACAACCGCGTCGTCGATGTGGCCGAGTTGGGCACTCCCGTCACCGCCGCCGCGATCGAGGAGCGCTGGGCGCCGGGCGATGCGCCGACCGTCCGCAACGGTGACCGGCTGTACGTTGCCGGCCCTGCTGAGCTCCGCGCGTACGACCTGCTTGGCCGACGGCTGCAGGCGACGATCGGCCTGCCGGTGGTGGCGCTCGCCGTTGACGACTCAACCCACACGCTCTTCCTGGGCCAGCGCGATGGCCAGCTGTGGCGGGTGTCGACCGAAGAGCTGGACGCGGTGCGTGCGGGCGGCGGCGGTTCGGCCGAGCTGAACGCGGAGCCGCTGACGGCGCTCGGCGGGATGAGCGGGCCGCTGGTCTCCTTGACGGCCGCGGCCGACCGGTTGATCGCCGTGGCCGGCACGGGCGAGCTGATCAGCCTCGACCCGGCGACGGGCGAGGAGACCGGCCGGCGGGTGATTGCCGGCGCGGCCGAGGTTGCCGCGGTCGAGGGCGGTGACCGGCTCGTCGTCGACACCGCGCTGGTCGATGATCGCGAGGCGCTCCTGATCGCCCTCGCGACCGTGTTGGGCGAGGGCCAGGGCACGCTGCGCGCGCGGCTGGCCGACCGATCGGGACGTGTCGTGCTCGCCGGCTACCTCGACGAGGACGACAAGGCCGCCGTCGAAGAGGCGATCGCCAACGACGAGCTGCCCGCCGCCAGCGTCGAGAGCGGGGCGGCGCTTGCCGTCGCGGCCGCCGACGGCGTCGAGCTCGTCGATGCGCACACGCTGGACGAGCTGCTCGTCCTGCGCACGGGCGCGCCGGTGACCGGCTTCGCACTCGTCGAGCGGGCGGTGGAGAAGCCGACCCTCTACGCCGCCAGCGGCTCGAACATCCAGCTCGTCCGGGTGCCCACCGACGAGCCCCCGGCACTCGCTGACCGGTTGCCGATGCCCGGCGCGGTCGCCGACGCCGTGTGGAACCCGTCGACCGAGCTGGTCCACGTCCTTGGGCGGCCGCGCGATGGCGTAGGCAACACCGTCTACGCCATCGAGCCCCATGGCAACGCCGTCTTCGCCGACGCGCCGCTACCGTTCGAACCGGCGGCGCTGGTCATGGACGCTCAGCCACGCCGGCCGGCCGACGACCGCCTCGACCTGCTGGCGCTGTCGGTCGATGGGCGGCAGGCGACGGTGGACGTCGGCAGCAACAGCTTCGCGTGGCGCTTCCCGGGCGTCCTGCTCGGCGCGCTGATGGCTGCCTGCATCTACCTGCTGGCGCGCTTCCTGTTCCGCCGGCGCAGCGTCGCCGTCTTCGCCTCCATCCTCGTCCTGGCCGACGGCATGATGTTCGCCAACACGCGCATCGCGATGAACGACGCCTACATCGCGTTCTTCATCGTCGCCGCGATGACCCTCTTTGCGCCGCTGTGGCTCGGTCGCTGGCGATCGCCGCTTGCCGTCGGCGGCGGAATCCTGGGCGTGGCGGTGCTGCTCGGTCTTGCGCTCGCCTCGAAGTGGGTAGGGCTGTACGCGCTGGGCGCGGTCGTGCTGCTCATCGTGGTTCGCTCTGCCCTCGGTCGGCTGCTGGCGCTGGCCGGCATGGTCGCGACCACTGCCCTCCTCGGCTACCTGGCCATCGCGCCGGCCGCGGCCGGCACCGGGCAGGCAAACTACCCCTTCCTGCTGCTGATGATCGCGCTGACCTGCGCGCTCGTCGTGGCGATGGCGGTCCGCCCCATCCGGCTGACCATCGACGAGCTGCGCCTGGCCGTCGCCGGCCCGGTTGTCGGCGGTCTCCTCGTCCTCGCCGCCGGTGCGTGGCTGAGCGCAATCGGGGCCGGCGAGGGCGCGCTGCTGACACCCGGCCTCCTGTTCGTTGCCGGCGTGGCGCTGATCGTCGTCGGTGCGGCCGTTTTCGGCGTTGCCAGGCTTGCCCGTTCACACGGCCGTGGGCCGCTGGTCGAGGATCGATTGACCGACGACAGCGGCGAGCCGCCAGCCCCGCCGCCGCCGCCCGGCTGGCTCCGCCCCGGCTCGGGCCCGCTGGCGCTGCCCTGGCTGGCTGCCCTGGGCACGCTCGTCATCGTGCCGCTGGCGATCTACGTGCTGAGCTATGCACCCTGGGTCGCTCTCGGCAACCGCTACACGAGCGAGATCCCGCCAGGGGCGACCGGCCAGACACTGATCGAGCTGACCAAGCAGATGTATGACTACCACAACAACCTGCGCGCGACGCACCCGGCAGCGTCGCCGTGGTGGGCCTGGCCGCTCGACCTGAAGCCGGTCTGGTTCGAGCAGACTGACTACGCCGGCACGACCGGCGTCATCTACGACACGGGCAACCTGGTCATCTTCTGGCTCGCCATCCCGGCGTTCGCCTTCGCCTGCTTCCAGGCGTGGCGGCGGCGCAGCCTCGCGCTGGGCCTGCTGGTGCTGACCGTCCTGTGCCTCTGGCTACCGTGGGCGCGCATCGACCGGGCCACCTTCCAGTACCACTTCTTCACCACCCTGCCCTTCTCGATCCTGTGCCTGGCGTACTTCCTGGCTGAGCTGTGGCACGGGCCGTCGCGTCGGACGTGGCTGCTGGCCCGCGCCAGCGCCGCCGTCGCGATCGTCGGGCCGGCCGCGCTGTGGCTGCTCCGCCAGCCGCTGTGTGGCATCGCCGGCACCGAGCAGGCGAACCCGGGCACGGAGGTCTGCGGCGCGCTCTCACGGCAGATGGTCCTGACCAACTTGCAGCTCTTCGCCGGCGTGCTCACGTTCGTCGGGCTCGGCCTGATCGTGTGGCTGCTCTGGTTCAGCGCCGGCCGCTGGCGGTGGGTCGACGAGCACCGCCTGCTGCTGCTGCCGGTCGCCATCGCGCTTGCCGCGGCGGGCATGCTGCTCGCGCTCGTCGGCGCCGCCCTGCCCGGCGAGCCGGTCTTCCAGGCGCAGATCAGTGCCTTCGAGGTACCGTTGCTGGTGCTGCTCCTGCTTGCCGTCCCGGCCTACTACGTGCTCCGCGCACGCGATCCGCGCCGCTTCGCGGTCAGCGCACTCGTCGCCGCAGCGCTGTGGTTCGTGCTGTGGTTCCCCAACATCAGCGGGCTGCCCGTTCCCGGTCCGATCTCACAGGTCCACCTCGGCCTGCTGCCGACCTACAACTGGGCCTTCCAGTTCGCCGTCAACCAGGACGAGCCTACCCACGGCATCGACTGGATGAGCGTCGTCATGCTCGGCGTGGTGATGCTGATGCTGGTCGCCGCTGCCTTCTACGCTGCGCGCTCGTGGCGCGAGCAGCGCGCGGCGGCTCGCGTGCTCACGTTCGACCAGCCCCCCGCCTGACCGGCGGGCGGGCGGCGCCGCCTGACGCGGCTGCGGCAGGCGGGCCGACCGAGACGTGCTCCGGCATCGCGTCCTGGGCAGCCAGCCGGCGCAGCACGAAGCCGTAGTACTCCTCCACCTTGGCGGTGATGCTCTCCCAGCTGAACTGGATCGCCCGGCGCCGGCCGGCCTCGCTCATCCGGCCGCGGAGCTCGGCATCGTCGAGCAGCCGCGCGATCGCCTCGACGAGCGCATCGACGTCCTTCGGGGGGACGAGCAGGGCCTCCTCCCCGCGCCGCACGACGCCCTTGTAGCCGTGGATGTCGCTGCACACGATCGGCGCGCCGGCGGCCATCGCCTCGAGCAGCACGATCCCGAACGACTCGGCACCCGTTGCCGGCGAGACGTAGACGTCGGCCGTGGCGAAGTAGCGCGCCTTGTCCTCGTCACTCACGCGGCCGAGCAGCTCGACCCCGTTCAGCCGGCGGGTGGCGATGTAACGCCGCGCCTCGCGCTCCTGCGGGCCCGAGCCGGCGACGAGCAGCCGGCAGTCGTAGCCGCGCTTGCGCAGGATCCGATACGCCTTGAGCAGGTAGAGCAGGCCCTTGCGGCTCTCGAACCGGCCGACGAACAGGATGTTCAGCGTGCCGTCGCGCCAGCGCGCGAACGGCTGGGCGGCCTGGAAGCGATGCAGGTCGACGCCGTTGGGAATCACCTTGTAGTCGCCCGGGAAGTAACGGTCGATGAAGTGGCGGGCCGCGGCGCTGACAGCGATGCGCCCATGCAACCGGCGCGCAAAGTGGCGCAGCATGCGCTTGCCGAACTCGTAGGCGGGACTCCAGCCGGCGTAGGCGTGGAAGGTCGCGATGTTGACGCTCTTCGACTCGCGCAGCAGGATCAGCGAGAGGAAGGGCACGAACGGCTCGTGGAAGTGGAGGATGTCGAAGCGCTCGGCGTCGAGCATCTCGCGCACCTGGCGCTGGTAGCGCGGTGAGATCGTGATCGTGCCGACCGACCCGTTCGCCGGCACCGAGAAACCGTAGCCGAGCCGGATCACGTCGCCTTCGCTCTGCCGCTGCGGGCCGTGAATGCTGCTGATGATGCGCACGTCGTGCCCGCGCGCGATGAGGTTCTCGTAGAGGTAGGCGACGTGACCGTTCACGCCACCCGGCAGCGGGTAGATGTAAGGCGTGACTAGGCCGATCTTCACCGCTCGAGGGCTCGTTCGTCGAGACGCGCCGGCCGGCGACGGCCGCCCGGGTAGCCCAGGTCGCGCCCGGTCCCGTCGCGCAGCAGCAGCCCGCGCACGTCGTCGCGCGCCGCACGCACTCGCTTGGCCACCTGCCGGCGGAAGGTCTCGACCTGCGCCGGCCAGCTGTAGCGCTCGCCCTCCCACTCGGTCGTGCGC
>JALYGJ010000136.1 GCA_030777155.1 Chloroflexota bacterium
CCGCCTCGACCGCGCAGATCGCGTACCTGCCCCGGATCGAGGCGGACGTTGCGCTTGAAGGTCACGGCTGAGGATGCTGCGGCCGTGCGCGACGCGTCCGCTCTACCAGGCGCAGCGAACCCGTTTCAGTCGTCTTCCGCGCGCCACGCAGTCGGCGCGTTGCATTCCACTCGCAAACGGCGTTGGCGGCTTGACACCCTAGCCAGTGGTGGCTACTGTCCGCTTGTCCGGAGGACGGCCGACAAGCGTTGCCGTTTCCGCTCGGCGGGCCAATAAGACGGGGAGGCACGGAAGTGATCAACAGGTTGCTGGCAATCGTTCTCGCGGCTCTGGTGGCCATCGCCGCCCTGCCGGCGGTCGTCGCCGCGCAGCCCGGCGACGCGCTGTGGACGGAGCCCGGTCCGGGCACGGTCCGCAACGAGACCGGCGAGCCCGGCACGGATCTCTACATCGTGCGCCACCAGGCACCGTCGCTGGCCCAGTACCGCGGCGGCATCGATGGGCTCGCACCCACCTCACCAGAGGCAACCGGCGCCGTCCGGCTCGACCCGACGAGCGCGGCCAGCAAGGCCTATCTCGCCTACCTCGATGGCATCCACGACGGGCTGACGCGCGCTATCGGCGCCGAGCTGGGGCGCGACGTCGATGTCGTCTTCCGCTACGCCGCCGTCTACAACGGCATCGCCGTGCGCATGACTGCTGCCGAGGCGCAGCGAGTGGCCAACCTGCCCGGCGTGCGCCAGGTCGAGCGGGACTCGCGGCGCGAGCTGCACACCGACAACGGCCCGCGTTGGTTCGGTGCCGACGAGATCTGGGGCGAGGACCCGCCGACAGGCAACGCCGACTGCGTCGGCACCTGTGGTGAGGGCGTCGTCGTAGGCATCATCGATACCGGCATCAACCACGACCACCCATCGTTCGCCGACGTGGGCGGCGACGGTTACGACCACACCAATCCGCGCGGCCGGTTCTACGGTGCGTGCGACCCGATCACCGGCCTGCCCTTCTGCAACGACAAGCTGATCGGCTACTGGGACTTCACGGGCACCGGCCCTGAGGACGACAACGGCCACGGCAGCCATGTCGCCAGCACCGCCGCCGGCAACGTGATGCACGCCGTCGTCGAGGCGCCCACGATCACCCTCGAGCGCGATATCTCGGGCGTCGCCCCCCACGCCAACATCATCTCGTACAAGGGCTGCAGCGGCCTACCCGTGGGCTGCCAGCTGAGCGCCCTCGTGGCGGCCATCAACCAGGCCACCCTCGACGGCGTCGACGTCATCAACTATTCGATCGGTGGCGGCGCGGCCAATCCTTGGGAGGATCTGGACGCGCAGGCGTTCTTCGACGCCTACGCCGCCGGCATCTTCGTCGCCACGTCGGCCGGCAACGCCGGCCCCGGCGCCGCGACGCTCGGCTCGCCCGGCGACGCGCCGTGGCTGACCACGGTCGCCGCCAGCACGCACGACCGCAAGCTCGCCAACGGCGTGGTCAACATGACCAACGCCGACAGCTCCGCCGGCCCGGCCGACATCTTCGGCAAGTCGCTGACCGCGGCCCTGCCTGCCGCCCGCGTGGTCTACGCCGGCGACTACGCCGCCGAGTCGACGGATCCCGGCAAGGCGCATCTCTGCGGCGCCGGCACGGGTAATCCGGCAACAGGCGAGGGTGAGCGCGACCCATTCCCGCCCGGAACCTTCAACGGCGAGATCGTCGTCTGCGACCGCGGCGAGTTCGGCCGCGTGATGAAGGGCGAGTATGTCCGGCGCGGCGGTGCCGGCGGCTACGTGCTGGCCAACGATGCGGCCAGCGGCGACTCGCTGATCGGCGACCCGTACACGCTGCCCGGCGTCCACATCACCTACCAGGACGGCCTAATCCTGAAGGCCTGGATCGCCGACAACGGCGGCAAGGCACACCAGGGCACGGCCGAGATCCGCGGCTCCAATCCCGACGAAAACCCCACCTTCGGTGACGTCATGGCCTCGTTCAGCTCGCGCGGCCCGAACCCGGCCGTGCCAAGCCTGATCAAGCCCGACGTTACTGCTCCCGGCGTCGACATCCTTGCCGCCTGGCGCAGCCCGGTCGGCTCGCTGGGCGGGACCGAATGGGGCATCATCAGCGGCACCTCGATGTCAAGCCCGCACACCGCCGGCGCTGCTGCGCTCGTGCGCGCTGCCCGGCCGGGCTGGTCGCCTGACGCGGTCAAGTCGGCACTGATGACGACAGCATTTACCGACCTGCCCGGTAACGGCGCCGAAGTCCACGGCGTGCTGAAGGAGGATTCCTCCACGCCGGCCGATCCATTCGACACCGGCTCGGGCCGCGTCGACCTCCACGTCGCCGCACGCGCCGGCATCGTCTTCAACGAGAGCGCGGCAAATTACGAAGCCGCCAATCCCGCCCTCGGTGGCGATGCCACGAGGCTGAACATCGCCAGTCTCGGCAACGACGCCTGCGCCTCGTCGTGTTCGTGGACACGCGGAATCACGAGCAGCGCTGGCACAACCGTGACCTGGACGCCGTCGGCGACGACCCCGGCGGGCATGACGATCACCTTCGACCAGGCTTCCTACACGCTCGCGCCCGGAGCGACGGCGAACATCACGATCACCGCCAACGTCGACGGCGTCAGCCCGAAGGGCGCATGGACCTTCGCCGAGGTGCAGCTGACGCCCGACGTGTCGTCCGTGCCCGCGGCCCACCTGCCCGTGGCGGTGCTGCCGTCGACGGGGCAGGAGGCGCTCGTGCTGCACATGCACGGCAACGTGCACGACGGCTGCACCGGCAACGGCGCAACCGACGTCCTGGCCGATGCCGGCGGCTGCCAGCCGCACCTCAGCCCGGATGGCGTCCTCGACGACCACACGGCTGCGGCATGGGGGCCGATCTCGATCGTCAACGGATCGAACGCGCAGAACATCTACGACCCCAACTGGATCTGGGAGCTCAGCGCGCCGACGACGCTGCAGGGCCCGATGACGGTCGAGTACTGGTACACGTCGCCCAACAAGGAGGCGGTGTTCAACCTCGACTTCAACATCCGCCTCTTCGCCGACGGCGCCCTCGTGACCGAGAAGCGTGTCCGTCACAACTCGCTGACGCCGCAGACGGAGCTCTTCCGCGACACCGTCGACGTGCCCAAGGTGACGGCCAACGACAGCTTCGTGGTCCAGATCGATCCGTTCTTCGTCACCCAAGAGGGTGCCTTCATCTACTACGACTCGACCCAGCCCTGCCCGGGTGCGCCACCAGGCAGCTCCGTGCCGTGCGACTCACGGGTCAGCATGCCGGTGGTCGAGCGCGTGGACAACCCGCCGGTTGCCAATGACGACGACGCGTTCGTCGTCGCCGGCGGCAGCGTGACCGTCGACGTGCTGGCCAACGACTTCGACGCCGAAGGCCCGCTGGCGGTGACGATCGTGACTCCGCCGACGAACGGTACGGCGGACGTGACCACCGACAACCGCATCACGTACACGCACGATGGCTCCGCCACGACGTCGGACTCGCTCGTTTACGAGATCACCGACACCGCCGGGCAGAGCGATCAGGCGACGGTCTTCATCACCATCGCCGACGAGTGCTTCGCCCCCGCCGGTGACTACTCGATCGACTTCGAGTCCGGCTCGCCGGGATGGGCGGTCGACACGGCCGTCCTGACGCCGCCGTCGCAGACCTGGCAGCTCCTGTCCCCCGATGCATTCGCCAGCAGTGGCACGACGGTCTGGTTCACCGAGTCCCTGGCGCAAGACCCCAGCGGAGACACGTCGAAGGACGTCCGTCTGGTGACGCCCGAGTTCGTGGTCTCCGGTGATAGCCATCTGACCTTCTACCACCGCTTCCGCACCGAGCCCGGCTTCGACGGCGGAGTCCTCGAGGTCAGCGTCGACGGCGCGGCGTGGCAGGACATCCTTGCCGCCGGCGGCGTCTTCGTTGCCGGCGAGTACAACGACATCCTCAGCCCGGGTTCCGGCTTCGTCCTTTCGGGGCGCCGGGCGTGGGCTGGTGAATCGAACGGCTTCGAGCTCGGCTCGATGAACCTCGTCGACGTCGACCTCGGTGGCCTGGCCGGCCAGACTGTCAGCTTCCGCTTCCGCTTTGCGCAGGACCAGCTGGCGCCTGAAGCCGGCGGCTGGTGGATGGACGACTTCGCCGTCAACGGCCTGCTGCAGCCGTGCGGTCAGCCGCCGGTGGCCAACGATGACAACGCGTCGGTCGACGCCGGCATGTCGGTCAACGTCGACGTGCTGGCCAACGACAGCGACCCCCAATACGCGAACTCCGAGCTGACGGTCACGATCGACTCTGACCCGAGCCAGGGCACGGCGGTTGTGGAGACCGACCAGACGATCACCTACACCAACAACGGCGGCAGCGCCACCTCCGACTCGTTCGTGTACCGGGTGGCCAACCCCGACGGTGGCTTCGACACGGCGACCGTGACGATCACCATCAACCAGCCGCAGAACGCTACGCCCGACGCGGTCGACGACGAAGCCACGGTCGATCGTGGCGGGTCGACGACGATCGACGTCAAGGCCAACGACAGCGATGCCGACGACGCCAACTCCGAGCTCACGGTGACGATCGAGACGCCGCCCACTCACGGTGCCGCCGGTGTGACCGCCGACGGCCAGGTGACGTACACGCACAACGGCGACGACGCCACCGCCGACTCGTTCCAGTACCGGCTGACCGACCCGCAGGGCGCCTTCGACATCGCGACGGTGACCATCACGGTCAACCAGGCCGCGGCCGATCTGCGCGAGACGACCGGCGGCGGGTACCTGCTGACCCCCCAGGGCGACAAGATCAACTTCGGCTTCAAGGCAGTCGAGGAGGAGGATGGCTCGCTGAGCGGCGACCTCCAGCTCAACGACAAGAAGGCCAAGGCGAAGGTCAACCTCAAGAACGTGGTCACCTTCAACGCGCTTGCCGACGAGTGCGGCACCGTGCCGCCGGGCGAGGGCTCGGCGGAGATCACCGGGAGCGGCACGTTCAACGGCAAGGCCGCCAGCTTCCGCGTCTGCGTCGCCGACTTCGGCGAGTCCGGGAGCGCGGTCCCCGACATGTTCCACCTCGAGTGCACCGAAGGGTGCGACTACAGCACCCTCTCGCGCGTCGACGACGAGCAGATCGACGGCGGCAACATCCAGGTCCACAACCCGGAACTGGCCGCCGACGAGGACGGAGTCGTGGGCGACGGCAGCCAGTCCCAGGATGGCGACGCGACCGCCTCGACGTTGATCCTCGGTCCGGTCCTGCTCGACGAAGCGGACGCTGGCTCGATCCAGCAGCTGACCGTTCGAGCGTTCGGGCCGGACCAGCAGCCGCTGGCCAACGCCGCCATCTCGGTCGACGTGCTCGACGCGACAGGCGCGCTGCTCGAGACGCTGACCGGGGAGAGCGATGCGAGTGGTGTCGTGACCCTGGAGGTCCTGGTCGGGCTGGGTGACACCGAGTACCTGGCCTGGAGCGGAAGCCTCAGCTCCAACGCGATCCTGGTCAGCGGCGTTCTCCGCTAACCGGATCTGCCAGCCAACGATGCGGGATCGGCCCTACGGGTCGGTCCCGCATCACGAGCACGGGGCGGAAAAACAGAACGACCTAGCCGGCACAACGTTCGTATCTCGTAGCTTGGACGGAACTGTCGTTCGCTGGGCCCCCGGCACCCGGTCGGGTGGCGAGCGCCGCCCGAACGCCGCCTCGCGCGGGCCCGATCGTCGATCTGGCGTACCAAACGACCGGCGTCCGCCGGGCGGCGGCAGAGCACCGCCAGTTCGGCGGTCGTCCTGACTGATCGACGCTACCGAACGACCGCCGCGCGGCCCTGACATCCCGGTTGGCCGCCTCCTCGCCGCCAGCGTGGGCCACTCGTCGGTCGTTTTGACTGCTGGATCGACGGCCGGACAGTTCGCCCACCGTGCGGCCGCTAGGCGAACGCGGCCTCGCCCACCTTCTCGGCAACCGTCGAGCCGAGCAGCAGCGGCCGCCCCAGGCGGTTGTGGTACTGCGGCCGGAAGCGCTCGACGTTGTACATCTCGTCCACGTCGACTGTCCGGGCTGGCCCGGGCTCGGGGATGGGAACGTGCGCGTACTTGCCGTCGGAGATGGCGGTCATTCGCCCACTGACGCCTTCGCGGACGAGGTCGACGGCGATGTTGGCGAACGTCATCGCGACCATCTGGTCGAGCGAGTCGGCCTGCCCTGAGCGCAGGTCGTAGGTGAGCTCCGAGTTCACCGCATCCTCGCCGGTCCGGCGCCGGATCTCCTCGGCCAGTGCGAAGCCGATATCCGCCTTGCGTCGGTGGCCGTAGGCGTCGGCCTCGCCGTACTCACGCACGGCGCCACCCTGCCAGACTGCGCCCTCGGACGCGATCACGAACGCATAGCGCGACGGATTCAGCCGCTTGTCCTCGATCAACACGTCGAGCAGCCGCTCGAGGTCGAACGGTGCCTCGGGGATCACGCAGCGCCCCGACGTCACGTACGCGGCATAGAGAGCGGAGAAGCCCGCCTCGCGGCCGAAGATGCGGAAGACGCCGATGCGCTCGTGCGAGCCGAGCGTCGTGCGCTGGCGATCGATCAGCTCCTTGGCGCGGGTGATGGCCGACGAGAAGCCGATGCAGTACTCGGTGCCGTTGACGTCGTTGTCCATCGTCTTGGGGATGGCGATCAGCGGCACGCCGTGGCGATCGAGCACGCGCGAGTAGGAAAGCGTGTCGTCGCCGCCGATCGTGACCAGGTAGTCAAGCCCGAGCGCCTCGATGTTGCCGAGCACGATCGGCGTCAGATCGTAGACGCCCTCGCTGGTCTCATACGGCGCCAGCTCATCGGCCGTCAGGTGGGCGGGCAGTCGGCCGGCCTTCATGCGCGCCGGGTTGGTGCGCGAGGTGTGGAGGACGGTGCCACCGGTCCGGTCGATGGTCCGGGTATTCGTTCGGTCCAGCCGGCGCAGGTAGTCGTGGTCGAGATCCGCCGCCCGGCGCATGTGGGTGAGCCCCTCCCAGCCGCGGCGGATGCCGACGACTTCGCAGCCTATCTCGGTCGCGTTGTAGACGACGCTCTTGATGACCGAGTTGAGGCCCGGGACGTCGCCGCCGCCGGTCAGGATGCCGATCCGTCGCGCTGCCATGGGCCGCCCTCCGCGCTAGAGCCCGCTGTAGGTGTGCAGTCCGGGGAAGAACAGGTTGCCGAAGTAGGTGAACAGGACCGCGCCAAAGCCGATCACCAGGATCAGCGCCGCCGGCCGGCCGGCCCAGTTGCGCTGGCTGCGCGCATGCAGGTAGACGGCGTAGATCAGCCAGGTGACGAGTGCCGACGTTTCCTTCGGATCCCAGCCCCAATAGCGGCCCCATGCGATCGACGCCCACCATGAGCCGAGGATGATCAGCGTGGCGAAGATGGGGAAGCCGATGATCACCGCCCGATGGGCGACCTCATCGAGCACGCTTGCCGGTGGCAGCCACGAGTAGCGGTTCTCCCTGCCCTGCGCGAGATAGCCGACGGCGGCGCCAAAGCTGACGGCGAAGATCCCGTACGACAGCATCGCCATCGCGACATGCAGCGTGAGCAGTGGCGGATTGTCGAGTGCGGGCACGAGCGGGCTGATCTCCTGCGGTAGCGTGAACGCGTAGCCCATCAGGAAGAGCGCGACGCCGACGGGCAGGAAGGCGATCGAGCGAATCGGGTAGCGCCGCGCCAGGAAGACATATCCGAGCAGGATTCCGAAGGCGAAGGCGACGCTGAACTCGTACAGGTTGCCCCACGGCCCGCGGCCGACGAGGTACGCGCGCACCGCCATGCCAAGGCCGATCAGGATGAACGACAGCCAGACGAAGACGTGGCCGGTGCTGCCCGCGGCAGTCGTGCCGCCCGCCTCGCGGTTGCGGCTGAGCGCGAGCGTGCCGGTGCCGCCGCTTGCCGCCCCGGCCGCTGCCAGCACCGGGCGTGGCTGGCGCCGGCCGAGGGCGAGCAGCGAGGTATGTGCCACGAGCAGGACGAAGGCGACGAACAGCGTGATCGTGCCCATGTCGACGAGGTAGTACGAGAGCTTGGCCAGGTTCATTCAGCGTCCCTTGGATTGCCTGTCGCGCACCACGTCAGGCGACGGCGGCGCCGCCTTCGGGTGGGCGGCGGGTGCGGCGGACCGCCACCGCCGCCACCGACGCGCCCAGCTGATAGCGGGTTCCGCAGACCCGGCACAGTTCCTGGCTGGCCACGCGCGGCGTCTCGTCGACCGGGCAGCGCACGGTCAGCTCCTCGCCGTCGATGCTGCAGCGTCGGTCGGTTGGCGGGTAGATCAGCGCGTGCCTGGGACAGTACGGCACGTTGGCTGGGAAGATGGGCAGCCCGTCGTCGCCAACCGGTGCGGCGACCGGTTCGGGCTCCTCGAGACGCACCCGTCCGCGCCGATCGATGATGGCGTGGTAGAACCAGTACAGCGCAAGCAGGGACAGGATCGGGCCGGTCACGCCCAGAATGACCAGGATCGGCAGCAGGCCGATCAGCGCGTTCCAGTCGGGGATCAGGATGCCGCTCAGCCAGTCAAGGAAGACCGTGCCGGCATCACCGGCGCCGGGCGGCGGCTGGGCGGGGTTCTCAGGCACGGCCTGATTGTAATGGCCGGCCGGTGACAGCACCGGAGCCGGCCTCAGCCACCGGAGCCGGCGTCAGCGGCGCGGACGGAGCAATGTCACCGCCAGCGCAATTGCCGCACCGATGCCGACGGTGGCGGCCGTGATCGGCGCGCGGTAGCGATCGAACAGCCAGTACGGGCTCTCGCGCCGCGCCCGGTCATCGAAGGCACCATGCGCGCCGTGGTCGTCGTCGACCGGGCTGAACAGGTTGTCCGGCCGGTCGGGATCGCGAGCCTCTTCGATCATCTGCGCTTCCCACGCGCTGACCAGGTAGCGATCGAGCAGCGCCGGCACGAACTGCTGGCCGAGGATGGCGGCGGCGGTCGGCGCGGCGAGGTGGATTTCACGCCGGTCGTGCTCGCTGGCCCAGACGATCGCCTCGGCGGCGAGCTCGGGCTGGAAGATCGGCGGCACCGGCTGCGCCTCGCGCGGCAGTCGGCTGCGCACCCAGCGGAACTGCGGCGTGTTGATCGCGGGCAGGTGGACCGCGGTCAGCTTGATCGAGCTCTTCTCGTGCAGCAGCTCGGCACGCAGCGAGTCCGTGAAGCCGACGATGGCCGACTTCGCGCCGCAGTAGGCTGACTGGAGCGGGATGCTGCGGTAGGCAAGCGCGGACCCGACCATCACGATCGTTCCCCGGTCGCGCGGGCGCATGTGGCGCAGGGCAGCGCGGGTGCCGTTGACGTAGCCATGGTAGGTGACGTCGGTGACGCGCCGGAACTCCTCGGGCTCGACTTCCCAGAAGGGCGCAAACACCGAGGTCATTGCGTTGTTCACCCAGATGTCGATCGGGCCGAGCTCGCGCTCGACGGTATCGGCGGCGTCGAGCATCGCCTGCGCATCGGCCACGTCAGCCGATATCTCGACCGCCCGCCGGCCGTACTCCTCGACGTCGCGGCGCGCGCCGGCGAGTCCCGCCGTGCCGCGCGCGATCAGTCCCACGTCCGCGCCCTTCGCGGCGAAGGCACGTGCCGCCGCTCGCCCGACGCCGGCCGACGCACCGGTGATAACGACGACTTTCTGCTCCACCAGTCGCCATCGTCGGCGGTCCCCCGTTGCACATGGAGTGGCGCGTCGGCAGCGACTGTGTAGTCGATCTAGCAGGGGCATCCGCCGCTCCCGCAGGCGCATTCCGGCTGCCGTCGGCGGCGACGCGCTTAACATCCGGCCATGCTTCTGCTCGTCGACCTCGACGGCGTCGTCTACCGCGGTCGGCAGCCCGTGCCGGGCGTTGCCGAGCTTCTGCGCCGCCGGTCTGCCGCCGGCGATCGGGTCATCTTCGTGACCAACAATTCGAGCCGCCACCGCGACGACTACCGGTCACACCTCGAGGAGCTTGGCCTGCCCGCCGACCGCGAATCGATCGTCACTGCCGCGCGTGCGACCGCCGTGTTGCTGGCGAACCACGAACCACGGCCGCGGGCGACGATGGTCCTCGGTGGTCCCGGCCTCGCCCGCGAGCTGCGCGACGAGGG
>JALYGJ010000137.1 GCA_030777155.1 Chloroflexota bacterium
GCCCGCGACCGCGCATGCGAAGCGTGCATCGGCCGTCGACCCGCCAATTTCACGCCCGTCGCGCGAGAGCGTGGCCCGCGGCGCGTCAGGCAGCCGTCCGGGGCAGGGCAGCGGCGAGCGCAGCAAAGCCATGCTGCGCCGTGACGACGTGGTGCCATCGTGGGAGCGCGCGCACTACGAGTCCTACCCGCCGCTCGCCGCCCGCGGCGACACCGGCCGCCGCGGCGGCTGGCTGAGCCGTCTGACGGCCATCCTGGCGGCGCTCGCCATCCTCGGGCTGGCCGTTGCGCTGATCATCCTGGCGCCTGGCCTGCTGAGCCAGTTCGGCCTCGCGCCGTCGCCCACGCCGAGCCCAACCACCGTCGCCGTCAGCCCGACCGCGACGGCGGGCGAGGCGACTGCTTCGCCGACGGCGGCACCCTCTCCAACAGCGCTCGACGCCTGGCAGGAATACACGATCCAGGCGGGTGACAACCTCTTCCGGATCGCCGCCCGCTTCGGCATCACCTACGAGCAGCTGCTGGCCGCCAACCCGCAGATCACCGACCCCAACTACATCCGCGCCGGCGATGTCATCCGCATCCCGCCGCTCGACTTCACGCCCCCGCCGACGACCGCGCCACCGACAGCCAGCCCGAGCTGAGACCGGCGCGCGCAGCCGGCGGCGCGCTCAGCGCGGCGATAGGTTGATGGCGGTGATCTTGCCTGCCTCCACCCGGAACGTCGCGTCGAGCTGCTGCGACGGCGCACCCGGGCGCAGGACGAGGAGGTTGCACTCGTACGTGTTGCCCATGTCGCGGATGTCGCCGGGGATCATGCGCAGCCCCTTGTCGGCGCGCAGGAACCATCCCCCCACCTGCTCGACGCCGCGCAGCTGACGGACGTTGTCGCGGACATGGATGCGCATCTCGGTCTTCTCGTCCATCAACGCCACCGCGCCGTCACGGTCGCCTGCGTTGAGCTTCTCGAAGAACGTCTCCATCGTCTCGACTGCACCCATGACGCGAGTCTAACGCTGCGCCGGGCTACCTAGAAGCCGCCGCCGGCGCCGCCCCCGCCACCGCCGCCCCCGCCCCCGCCGAAGCCACCCGAGGAGCTCGACCCACCCGAGCTCGACGAGGCGCCGATTGTGCCCAGCGCGGCCACCATGCCGCCGAAGCTGGGCAGGGCTGACGATGAGAATCGGCCCGGCGCAAGACCGCCTGAACCGGCGCTGACCGCGCTGCGGTGTGTGCTGCCGCCGCCGTACCAGCGCGGCACCCACGCCCGCCCGGCCTCGCCCTGCTCGACGTCCTGCGCGCTCCGTGCCAGGACGCGCTCGACGTCTTCGTGCAGCCCGAGGGCGACGCCCCACACCACCGCCTGGTCGGGCGTCTCGAGCCAGTCGAGCTGTGCCTGCTCGACGACGTCGATCATCGATCGTGCCTGTTCCATCGTCTTCTGCAGTGTCCGCCGGTACGCGGCCAGCATCGCGTACAGCATCGCGCCGGCCATCGTCCGCGCCGGCATGTAGCGCGCGATGAAGAGCATCGCCACGCCGGCCGCGGCGACGGCGACGGCGACCAGCGTCAGCCCGCTCAGCGGGATGGCGTCGGCGACGAAGAACAGGACGATGCCGGCCATGATGGCCAGCGCACCCCATCCGCTCCAGCGCCGGATCGCCTTGTGCGGCGGTTCACGGAACCAGCCGTGCTGAGCGACGTAGCGCTCGATGTTCTCGCTGAACTCCTTGACGCGCGGGGCGAGAGCCTGCAGCTCCGTCGAAGAGATGACCTCGCCCGGCCGCCGGCCAAGGTCGTCGATCCGGCGCAGGAGCAGTTGCTCGGCGCTGCCCAGTGGGCGGCGGCGGTTGCGGATGGTGTATGGATCGTCGGGCGGCTGGGCCAGCAGCTCGAGGCCGACCTTGTCGCCCAGCAGGTGGTCCTCCGGTCGGAAACTCAGCTCCCCGCGGCTGGCAAGGTCGAGCAGCGCGGTCGTCGACGCCCGCTGGTTGGCACGTCCAGCCCAGATGACCGCGCCCGCAGCGGCGGTCAGGCCTGCCGGCGGCGCCGGCATCAGGATCGACGGCGAATCGAGGTAGACAGGATCCTTGCCGTAGCGCAGCCACGACCGGCCGGCGATGCCGACCAGGACGAGGAAGACGAGCGGACCCACGACGAGGCCGACGATCGCGTTGAGCTGGCGCGAGAACTCCAGCGCGCGCGCGTTCTCCGGCGTCGTCGCCGCGTCGATCTTGTCCAGCCCGGCGAGCAGCGCCGAGTCGAAGTCGCACTCGCGCAGCAGCGGCAGCATGTCCTCTTCGAAGATCCGCTGGCGAGCCGCGTTGTCGAGGTACGTCCACTGGTAGCCGGGGGCCGCGTAGAGCTGTACCTGGCCGTTGCCCGACACGCCGGGCACGCAGTTGGGCCGGTTCATGTTGATCAGGATCGCCAGGCCGTCGTCGAAGCCCGCCCGGCCGACTCCCCACTGCTCGATCAGCAGGCGCGCGTCCTCGGCTGTCGACTCGGTCGTCGAGCCCGGCTTGAGCTGGGTGTAGACGACGACCTCTGCGCCGGTGCGCTGCTCGATGCCGACGATGATGTTCGTCGCCGCCGTCTCGTAGTGCGGGCTGAGGACGTCGGCATGGTCATAGACGACGACGTCGCGCACCGGCGGCGGGTAGGGCGGACCGGCCGGCGGCGGCTCGGGCTGCGCTGCCGCCGCCGTTGCCGAGACCAGCCAGCCGAGCAGGAGCAGCGCAAGTGCGCCCAAGCGCGCCCGGCGCACTTCAGGCTCTCGCCGCGGCCCGCTCGGCAATGCCCGATGCGCGCAGCCGGCGGACGAGCGTGGCGGCCAGCTCGTAGCGCCCGAAGCTGGGCATGATGTATGTCCCCTGGACGTGTGGCGCCATCTGCTCGAGCAGCGCCTCGGCCATCGCCACGCCCACCTCGCTGCCGCGCTCGCCGGCGGCGTGCATCGCTGCCCGCACCTCGTCGGGGATCGTAATGCCCGGCACCTCGTTGTGCAGGAACTCGGCGTGCCGGCCGGTGTGGAGCGGCAGCACGCCCAGCAGCACGGGCTTGGGGAGGCCGCTGGGCCAGCGCGCCGCTGCGCCGTCGATGAAGCGGTGCCACTGGTCGGCGGTGTAGATGGGCTGGGTCATGATCAGGTCGGCGCCGGCGTCGAGCTTGCCGGCCAGGCGCTCGAGCTCGTGGTCGAGGTCGCTAGCAGTGGGGTCGAGAGCGCAGGCGATCGTGAAGCCGGCCGGCGCGCCGATCGGCTTGCCCGCCTGATCCTCGCCACGGTTCAGGCGGCGCAGGATGGCGATCAGGCCGGTCGAGTCGATGTCCCAGATGCCCGTGCCCGTGGGGTAGTCGCCGACGCGCGGCGGGTCACCGGTCAGGGCGAGGATGTTGCGCACTCCCAGCGCGTGCGCGCCGAGCAGCTCGGACTCGAGCGCCATCAGGTTGCGGTCGCGCGTCGTGAAGTGAACGAGGCACTCGAGATCGAGGTCGTGCTGGATGCCGAACGCGACGGCCATCGCGCCCATGCGCACGCGGGCCATGGCCGAGTCGCTGATGTTCACGATGTCGACGCCCGCTTCCTGCAGCAGCCGCCCAGCCTCGATCGTACGCTCGATGCGCACCGAGCGCGGCGGGTCGATCTCGACGCTGATGACGAAGCGGCCATCCGCGAGCGCCTGGGCGAGGCGCGTCGGCGGCGGCGGTTCCTCGCTCTGTGCGGCCCCGGGCTCGACGATCGGGGTGCGTGGAGCGGCGGCGCCCACGACGCCGCCTGGCAGTGCGCCGGCGCCACGCTCGCGGGCGATGCTCCGGTCGAGCGCCAGCCGCATCTGGGCGATGTGCTCCGGCGTGGTGCCGCAGCAGCCGCCGATGATCCGCGCACCGGCGGCGAGGAAGCGCTCGACGGCGTCGCCGAAGTAGCCCGGCCCGGCCGCGTAGACGAACTGGCCCTCGACGCGTTGCGGTAGGCCGGCGTTGGGCACGATCGAGCGGGCGAGGCCGGCGCTGGGCCGGCCCATATGTGCGAGCGCGTCGAGGCAGACCAACGGCCCGGCGCCGCAGTTGACGCCGACGGCGTCGACACCGGCCGCGGCCAGCGCCGTTGCCGCCGTGTGCGGGCTCGTGCCGTCGATCGAGACCAACTCCTCGCCGAAGGTCATCTGGGCGACGATCGGGAGGTCGGACAGCGCGCGCGCCTCGGCCACGCCGAGCAGCAGCTCCTGTAGGTCGCTGAACGTCTCGAACAGGAGCACGTCAACGCCGCCCTCGAGCAGGCCCTCCACCTGCTCCCGGAAGCCGGTGCGCACGGCCTCGTCGGGCAGGCGCGCCGGGCCGCGAACCGGGGCGCCCAACGGCCCGATGGCGCCGAAGACGAGCACGTCTCTGCCGGACACGTCGCGCGCTTCGCGGGCGAGCTGCGCCGCGCGGCGATTCAGGCGCGAGGCCCTGGCATGCAGCCCGTGCGGCGCGAGGCGGAAGCGATTGGCGCCGAAGGTGTTCGTCTCGATCGCCTCCGCGCCGGCAGCGATGTACTCCCGATGGATGGTGCCGATCAGGTCGGGCCGCGTCTCGACCAGCTCATCGAGCGCCGCCCGCTGGGGCACGCCGCGGCTGAAGAGCAGCGTGCCCATCGCGCCGTCGAGCAGCAGTGGGGCACGCGCCAGCCGCGCGGCAAAAGCCGCCCGTGCGTGAGAGGTGACGTCCCCACTCATCGCCCTAGGTTACATGGAGGCAGCGTTGGCCGATGATGGTCGGGCAGGACGGCGATCGTCACACGCCGGGCACGATCCGGCGGGCGAGAGCCAGCGCGGCCGACACGACGCTGGTCACGAGCGAGGCGAGGAACGCCGCCACGATCACGTCGGCGTCGAACTCGCCGCCCGGCCAGCCGGCGATCGAGAAGCCCAGGTCGAGCTGGCCGCTGACGAAGGCGAGCAGCAGCAACAGGCCGGCGTTGATCACGAAGCCGACCAGGCCGAAGGCGACCAGGTTCAGCGGCAGGCTGAGCAGCTTGACGATCGGCCGCAGGTAGGCGTTGATGAGGCCGAATATCGCGGCCAGCACGAACAACTGCCAGATCTCGTCGGGTGCCCGAATGCCGGGTACGACCTGCACGGCGGCGATGAGCGCGAGCGCGTTGATCAGCACCCGGACGGCGACGTCGATCATGCGCGGCGAATCGTACAGGCGGCCGATGCGGGCTACGATGCACGCGCGCACAACGGACAGCGACGCCCCCGCCGAGCAGGAGTCGACGCCGTGGCAGACGCCGTACAGCCGCGCTTCGTATCGCTCGCCGCCGACAGCCGACCGGAGCCGCGGACGGCCTTCGAGATGGCTCTCCACAAGTTCCTCGACGACCTGTTCGAGGCCGAGCCGGTATGGGCGACGTCGACGGGGTTTCATCGCTTCGACGATCGCTGGCCCGATGCGAGCGAGGCCGGCCGCCAGGCGCGCCTGGCGATGCTGCGCCACCACCGCGCCCGCTTCGCCGCGCTCGAGCCCTCCGAGCTCTCCCGGGCCGAAGCCATCGACCTCGGCGTAGTGCTCGAGGCGATCGACGCGATGGAGTTCGGTGAGGCGGCGCTGCGCGAGGCGGCGTGGGATCCGCTGAGCCATGTCGCCGTGGCGGGCTCGGGTCTGTTCGACCTGCTCGCCCGTGAGTTCGCGCCGTGGGCGCATCGCGGGCAGGCCTTCGTGGGCCGAATGAACCGCCTGCCGGAGTATTTGCGGCAGGCGGCCGACGTGCTCGTCGGGCTGCCCGATCGGCCAGTCTCGCGGCTGCATACCGACACCGCACTCGAGCAGCTCGTCGGCGTCTCGGACCTCCTCGCGGAAGGAGCGGCCGAGGCCGAGCGGCGGGCTGCGGCCGGCGAGGAGCCGGAGCTGGCCAGGCAGATCGAGGCGGCGCTGCCGGGCGCGCGCGCTGCGATCGACGACTACCGCCGCGCACTGGAAGGGGAGATCGGGGGACGCGCCGAGGGCGAGGGCCGGCTCGGTGGTGACCTTTTTGCTGCCAAGCTGCGGCACACGCTCGCCAGCAACATCTCGCCCGCCGAGCTGCTGGCGCGCGCCGAGCGAGACTATGACCTCGTCCGCGCAGAGATGGTGCGCCTCGCGCGCCAGCTGTGGCCGCGACTGTTGCCCGACCAGCCGCTGCCCGATGTGGCCAGTGCCGGGACGCCCGCCGCCGCCGACAACGAGGTAGTCCGGCGCGTGCTCGACGTGATCGCTCATGAACACCCGCGCCCCGAGGAGCTGCTCGATTGGTGCCGCGCCGAGGTCGCGCGGATCGAGGAGTTCTGTCGCAGTCGCGAACTGATCGGCCTGCCCGACGAGCCGCTGCAAATCACCTGGACGCCGGTCTTCATGCGTGCCTATGGCGGCGCCTTCCTCGCCTCGCCGGGACCGCTCGACAAGGGCCTGTCGAGCTACTTCTGGATCACCCCGCCTGACGAGAGCCGCGGGCCGGAGGCCGTCGAGTCGTACATGCGCGAAGACAACGAGCGGATGCTGCGCCTGCTGTGCATCCACGAGGCCATCCCCGGTCACTACCTTCAGCTGGCCTGGTCAAATCGCTCGCCGTCGCTGGCGCGCGCGGTGTTCTATTCCGGGATGTTCGCCGAGGGCTGGGCGGTGTACGTGACCCAGGTGATGATGGACGTGGGCTACGGCGGCGCCGACCCGGCGCTGCTTCTCACCAACTGGAAGTTCTACCTGCGCGCCGTGATCAACGCGATCATCGACGTCCGCATCCACACCGCCGGCATGAGCGAGCAGGAGGCGATGACGATGATGGTTGAGGGCGGTTTCCAGGAGGAGCACGAGGCGCGCCAGAAGTGGCTGCGCGCGCGGCTGACGTCGACGCAGCTGTCGACCTATTACCTCGGCTCGCTCGAGATGTGGGCTATCGAGGAGGAGGCCCGGCGGCGCGCCGCTCGGGCGGTCGGCGCTGATGAGTCGGCCGTCCCCGGGCAGCGCATCGCCGGTGGCCTGGGCGAGACGCCCGGCTTCGACTACCGCCGGCACCTAGAGTCGGTCATCGCGCATGGCACGCCGCCGATCAAGTGGGTGCGCCAGATCCTGGCCAGCGCAGAGCCCGCCGCCCACGGCGCCGGCTGATGGACTTCGGGCTGATCCTGCCGAGCTACCGCGACGGCGCGTCGGTCGAGGGGATCGACGCAGCCGCCGAGCTCGCGACGCGAGCCGGTTGGGGAGAAGTGTTCACGACGGACCACGTGCTGGTCGAGCCCTCCGCGCGCAGCCAGGACTACTTCCATCTCTTCGACGCGCTGGTCACGCTTGCTCACGTGGCCGCCCGGCAGCCATCGCTGCGCGTTGGCGTCAGCGTCATCGTCGTGCCCATGCGCAACGCCGTCGTGCTGGCCAAGGAGCTGGCCACGCTCGACGCGCTGAGCGGCGGCCGGCTGATCGTGGGTGTCGGCATCGGCTGGAACCCGGTCGAGTTCGGCAACCTGGGGGCAGCCGACCGCTTCAACCGCCGCGGCGCCTATCTCGAGGAGGCCATTGCACTCTGGCGTCACCTCTGGTCGGGCCAGACCGGGCCATTCGACGGCCGCTTCCACCGCTTTGGCGAGGTCCGCTTCGGTCCGCTTCCGGTGCAGGGGGCGGCGATGCCGATCTGGATCGGCGGGCGGGACGAACGCGCGTTGCGCAGAGCGGGCCGGCTGGCCGACGCCTACCACGCCTCGGCGAGCAGCCCGGCCCAGCTGGCCGTGCGCGTGCCCGTCGTGCGCAACGCGGCAGCGGAGTCCGGTCGGCGGGCGCCGCTCATCTCGGCTCGCGTGCGCGTCAACTACGGCGCCCACGAGGCGCCGTTCTATCAGCTCGCCGGAACGTCCGAGCAGATGATCGGCGAGCTGCGCTCGTTCGCCGAGGTGGGCGTGAGCCATGTCGCCGTGGACTTTGCCGAGACCGACGTGAGGCGCCACCGGGAGGCGTTCGAGCGCTTCGATGCCGAGGTGCGCGCGGCCGTCCCGTGACCGACGATTCTCGGCCGGCAGTCAGCCGCCCGGCAACAGCGCGGCCGCGCGGTAGTTCGGCGACGGTGGGTGGTGAGGCGGCCGCGCCGAGCGACGAGGAATTGGCGGCGATCGAGCGCTCGCTGGCGGAGCTGCCGCGCTTCTCCGGAGCGGTCGTGGAGGACGAACCGGAAATCGGCGCCGTCGCCGTCCGCCTGCCCGGACGCGGCGCCGGCTACAACTTCTATGCCTGCCCGCGCTGGTCGAGCGCTGAAGTGCCTGTCTTCCTTGGCGAAGTCGCCGCACGCATGCGGAGAGCCGGCGAGTGGCCGGCGCTGGTCGTCGCCAACGGCGTATCGCAGCCGCTCTCGCTCGGCGACGAGGTGGCGACCGCCGGCTGGTTCCGCCTCGAGCACGAACGCGTCCTGTGGACGCGCCAGCCGCCCTCCGTGCCGCACCTCGATCCGTCGCTGCGTGTCGAGGCCGTCACCGCCCGCAGCGCCGCCGAGTACGAGCAACTGGAGCGCGAGGCGTTCGGATTGCCCGCCGAGTTCGCCGCCCAGCGGACCGCTCACCTCGCTGACGCGCTAGCCGGCGGCGAGCTGCGCGCCTACCTGATCCGGCTGCATCGCGAGGCGGTAGCGACGGCGCGCCTGGTCACCGGCATCGGCCTGGGCGGCATCTTCGGCGTAGGCGTTGCGGCGATGCATCGGCGGCACGGCTTGGGCACGCTCGTGACCGCCATCGCGACACGAGCGGCACTGGCGTCGGGCGCGCGACTGGTGTGGCTGTCGGTCGACGAGCGCAATGAGCCGGCGCTCGGCGTCTACCGCCGGCTGGGGTTCCAGCCGGCCTTCGCCTGGTCGCGCTGGGTCGGCCCCGAGCAACAGTGAGCTTGGTCGGGCTCAAGCTCGAGCGGCGAGCGGCGCCTTGCGGCGGCTTCCTTAGGCGGTGAATGTCAGTCCGGCCGACGTCGTCGATCGCAACCATCGCCCGCGCGAGGTGGGCGACGTCCGCTCGTCATTGCCCCTCGACGCGCAGGTCGCGCGCCTGGGCGACATCGAACTCCACACTGAAGCGGGCACTCTCGCCGACGGCGAGCCGCATCGGCCAGCGGAAGGACAGGCAGCTGCCCTGGTAGACGCGCTCGAAGCCGGCCTCCGAGTTGGAGACGGTCTCGACCGCATACCAGTCGCGCGCCGCCGGCGGGTCGGCCTGCACGAGGATCTCGACGCCGAAGTAGGTGTTACCGAAGCGGAGCGACGGGTCGGCGGCCGTTAACGCCGCCATGCTGTCGTGTCGGACCTCCCGGTCCCCCCAGCGGTAGTAGGCGGCCCGGTTGCCGCCGCCACCGGAGAGGTTCAGGTTCCACTCGACGACCAGCTCCGCCTCGATCGCCTGCTCCGTCGCAGTCGCCTCGACCGTCAGCGCCAGTCTCGGCGCCAGCCGGTCGCCGCCGAGCGAAAGCGTCTTCGCCAGCGCCAGCCCGCCCTCCGACCGGCCGACGACCAGCTCGGCCTGGGCGACGCGCATGAGCTGCCACGGCGCGCGCGCGAGATCGCCGACCTCGGTGCTGCCGGCAAACAGGCGGACGAGCCCGCTGCGCCGCTCGTAGTCATCGTAGACGAGCAGCCGCGAGAGGCCCTCCTCCTTCACCAGTAGCGTTTCGTGGACGCTGGTCAGCGTGCGGCCTTCACCCTTCTCGCCGCGCGCCCTGGCTGTCTCGAAGGCACGCAGCTGCTCGTGGTACGCCTCACGCCGCCGGCGCAGCACGGACGCCAGCGCCACACGCGACGCGCGCAGGTCCCAGGCGCCGACTCCGGCGCCCTCGGCCACGTCGACGAGCACCGTTTGGCCGGCCGTCCCGAGCAGCACCTCGTCGACGCCGTCGAGGTCGTAGTCGGCAATGCCGGCGGCGGGCGCGTCGCCCAGCGCGAGATCTTCGGCCGCGATCAACTCGGCGAGCGTGGCCATGCGCATGTGGACGAGATAGACGCCGCCGAACAGGCCGTGCCAGTAGCAATCGTTGGACTGGCCGCGGTACAGGTGGTCGACCGCCGCCCGCGAGTCAGCATCGCGGCCGGCCATCGCGGCGACTGCCGCCGACACGCGCAGCATCTGCTTGTGCAGATCGTTGATCTCGCGGTAGCGTGCCTGGAAGTTGCGCCACATGCCGCCACGCAGAAAGCGCGCCGCCGGCGAGCGCTGCGCGAGCGCCTGCTGCAGAAGGTCGCCGAATACGTTCGCCTCATCGGCCGGTAGCGCCCACTGCGTCATCTCGACGTACGACGACGTTGGCACGTAGATGCGCCCCAGCGCCGGCTGGTGCGCCAGCCACTCCGAGGGGGTGACCGTGGTCAGCCAATCGGCGTTCCTCTCGAATGCCGTGAAACACTCCTCGACCCAGCCGCGCCTGCCCCAGCAGTGCTCGTACGTGCCCGGCCACGCCCCGAACTTCTCACCGTCGTCGCCCATCGTGCCCAGCACTGGGCGCTCGGCCGAGGCATGTCGGCGCAGGTAGCCGATCAGCTCCCTGACCGGTCGGAACGGGATCAGGTAGCGCAGTCCCTTCTCGGTGCCGAAGACGGTCAGCATCCGGCCCTGGTCGTCGGTCGTGTACGTGCCCCACATCTCGTCCTCGTGAACGGAAGCGCCGCGCAGGTGGTTGTCGTCGAGAACGGTGTAGCGGTAGCCGGCGCCGGCCAGGTCAGCGGGCAGCGACGGCTCCCATACACGCTCCGCCAGCCAGGCGCCGAGCGGCGCCTGCCCGAAGCGGCGCGCGAGGTCCTCGCGCATCCGGACCAGCTGGCCGTGGCGGTCGCGTTCGGGCAGCGCGACGAGGATCGGCTCGAAGTGGGCGCCGCCGAGGATCTCGACCTGGCCGCGCCCGACGAGCTGGTGCAGCCGCTCGAGGAACTCCGGCCGCTCGCGCTCGATCCACTCGAGCAGCGGGCCGGTGTAGTGCAGGCCGACGCGAAGCTGGGGGTGCCGCTCGAGCGCAGCAACCATTGGCTCGTAGGCGTGCTCGAAGACGTCCTCGATCACCCAGCCGAAGTTGCCCACCGGCTGATGGTTGTGGAAGACAAGGGCAAGCGAGATGCGGGCGCTCACAGCGAGTGGTGCCCGGGCATCGGACGGCGGCGCGTCGAGTCAGCCGGCGGAGTGATCGACGGTCGAGCCAGTCCCCGCTGAGGACGCGCCGGCTGTCGCGGGTTCCAGCGCCCGGCCCTCAAGGGCGGCGCGCTCGTGTTCGTCGGCGGCCGCCAGACCAGTGCGCGCGGCTCGCCCGGCCGTTTGCGCGGCCATCGCGTCCGCTGCCGTCGCCGCCGGCAGGTACAGCTGCTCGACGTACTCCTCGAGCATCCGGCTCGTCGAGAACTGCCAGATCGTGCTGGCGATCGATTCCTTCATCAATCGCAGCCAGCGCCGGGGCAGGCCAGCGGCGTCGCGCTCGTAATAGGCGGGCACGATCTCCTGCTCGAGCAGGCGGTAGATCTCCTGCGCGTCGGCCCAGTCCTGTGCGCCGTCGTCGGGGTTGCTGTCACGGCCACCGATGGCCCAACCGTTGCGGCCGTTGTAGCCCTCGTCCCACCAACCGTCGAGCACCGAGCAGTTGACGATGCCGTTCATGGCTGCCTTCATGCCGCTGGTCCCGGACGCCTCGAGCGGCCGGCGCGGGTTGTTGAGCCAGACGTCCACCCCCTGCACCAAGTAGCGACCGATGCGCATGTCGTAGTCCTCGAGGACGAACACGCGCCCGGCAAGCTTGGGCGACCGGCTGCGCCCGAAGATCTCCTGGATGACGCGCTGGCCGGGCCTATCGGCCGGGTGCGCCTTGCCGGCGAAGATGACCTGCAGCGGCCGCTTCTCGTCGAAGATGAGTCGAGCGAGCCGCTCCTCGTCCGAGAACAGCAGCGAGGCACGCTTGTACGTCGCGAAGCGGCGCGCGAAGCCGATCGTCAGAACCTGCGGATCGAGCACGCTCGACAGCTCGTGCAGCGTGCGCGGTGCCTCGCCGTGGCGCGCGAACTGCGACTGCAGCCGGCGGCGGGCAAAGAAGGCGAGCTCGAGCTTCTGCCGCCGATGCGCCTCCCACAGCTGCTCGTCCGGTATGCGGTCGAGCCGCTCCCAGAAGCGCTGGCGCCGCGTGCTGGCGTCGATGTGATCGAGGTCCGCGCCCAGCTGCGCGTACAGCCGGCGGAACGGCTCGCCCACCCACGACGGCGGGTGGACGCCGTTGGTGATGCCGAGGATCGGCCGTTCGGCAATCGGATGCCAGGTGGCGTTGGCAGTCTGCGCATGCAGCCTGCTGACCGCGTTGGCGCCGTTGGTCAGGCGCAGCGAGAAGGCGGTCATGTCGAACTGACCGACATCGCCGTCGACCCCGCGACCCAGCTCGAGGATGCGCTCCATGTCGCTCGCCCCGAGCAGCGGCGCGGCCAGCGTCCGCACCAGCGCGGTGTCGAAGCGCTCGTTGCCGGCCGACACCGGCGTGTGGATGGTGAAGACCGAGTTGCGGCGCACCCGCGCGAAGGCCGCACCGAGGTCGAGCGCGGGCCGGCCGTCGGCAGCGCGGGTCAGCTCACGGGCGCGCTCGACGAGCAGGAAGGCCGAGTGGCCCTCGTTCAGGTGCCAGGCCGCCGGCTCGATGTCGAGGGCGCGCAGCGCCCGCACGCCGCCAACGCCGAGCACGATCTCCTGGTGCAGGCGCATTTCGCGCCCGCGGACGTAGAGGATGTGCGTGATCGGCCGGTCGCCCTCGTCGTTTTCCGGTATGTCCGTGTCGAGCAGGAGCAACGGCACCCGCCCGACCTGGGCCAGCCAGACGGCGCACCAGACCGTCCGGCCGGGCAGCTCGACCGGCACATGCAGCGGGCCGCCGTCGTCGTCGCGCACACGCCGCAGCGGCAGCCGCGCGGGGTCGTAGTCGGGATAGGCGTGTTCTTGGTGGCCGTCGGCGTCGATCGACTGGCGGAAGTAGCCGTGGCGGTAGAGCAGCCCGACGCCGACGAAGGGGAGCGCCATGTCCGACGCCGCCTTCAGGTGGTCACCGGCCAGCACGCCCAGGCCGCCCGAGTAGATTCCGAGCGACTCGTGCAGCCCGTATTCGGCACAGAAGTAGGCCAGCGGGCCTTCCAGCCGGTTGGCATGGCGGCGCTGGAACCAGTGGCCGCGGCCGTCGACCAGATAGCGATCGAACTGGTCGAGCAGCGTCTGGTACTCGGCCATCAGGTCGACGTCGTTGAGTATCTCCGACCAGTTGCGGTGCGCCTGCACCACCGCGACCGGGCTGCGGTAGCGCAGCCACGCGCCGGCGTCGATGCGGCGGAAGAGCACGCGCACGCGCGGGTGCCAGATCCAGTAGAGGTTGTAGGCCAGCCGCTCGAGGCCGGAGAGTTGGGCGGGGAGTCGGACACCTGCCGGCGGCAGCGTGGGAATATCGAACGCGAAGGGCACTGTGGCGGGCATGCTACACGACGGCCGTGCGGGCGGTAAACCGGTTCAGGTCGCTCGGCGCACGATTCCGGTGCCGCTGCACAATCCCCGTCGTCGATCGGCGCGTTCGCCGTTAGCATGGCCGCGTGCACATCGCGATGGTCGCGTCGGAGTGCGAGCCGTTCGCGAAGACGGGCGGCCTGGCCGATGTCGTCGACGCGCTCTCGCGGGCGCTGGGACGCCTCGGTCACCAGGTCGACGTCTACCTGCCGCGCTACCGCGGCGTAGAGCCGCCGGCACCGGCCAGCGTGCTCGCCCTCAGCGTTCCCGAAGGCGGTGACCGGACCGCCGAGGTCCGGCTGGTGACGGCGCCGGCCGACGGCTACCGACTGCGGCTGGTCGACCATCCTGGGTACTACGACCGGCCCGACTACTACGTCGCCGACGGGCGCGACTATCCCGACAACGGCGCGCGCTTCGCGTTGCTCGGCCGGAGCGCGCTGGAGGCCATGCGCAGCGAGCGCGTCGCGGCCGACGTCGTGCACGGCCACGACTGGGAGGGCGCGCCGGCGCTGCTCCTGCTGCGTCATCGCTACGCCGGCGACCCACTGTTCGCCGGCACGGCCACGATGCTCACCTGCCACAACCTCGCCTATCACGGCTGGGTCCCGCGGTCGGTCGTCACCAACCAGCTCGACCTTCCCGCCACGGTCGGCGTCGTCGGCGGCATCGACCTGCTCCGCGAGGGCATCCTGGCGGCGGACATGGTGACGACGGTCAGCCCCGGCTACGCACGCGAGTCGGTGACCGAGGGCGGCGGCGGCGGGGTGGAGGACGCCCTGCGCAGCCTCGGCGAGCGCTACGTCGGTATCCTCAACGGGATCGACACCGAGCTGTGGGATCCGGCCACCGACACGGCCATCGCCGCCAACTACTCGGCGGCCGATCTCTCGGGCAAGGCCGCCTGCCGGGCGGCGCTGTGTGCCGAGCTGGGGCTGCACCCCGACGGCCCGGTCCTGGGCATGGTCAGCCGGCTCGACCCGCAGAAGGGCTTCGACCTGCTCGCGGCGGCAGCGCCGGCACTTGTCGATGGCGGTGCACGGATCTGCGTTCTGGGCACCGGCGATCGTCGACTGGTGAGCGAGCTGAAGTCGGTGGCCGCGCGCCATCCGCGGCAGGTCCGCGTCGAGGAGAGCTTCGATCGCCTGCTCGCGCGCCGGATCTACGCCGGTGCCGACGCGTTCCTGATGCCATCGCGCTTCGAGCCGTGCGGCCAGGGGCAGATGATCGCCATGCGCTACGGCACGCTGCCGGTCGTGCGCTCCACGGGCGGTTTGACGGACACGGTCATTGACGCAGATGTCGATTCCCAGCACGGCAACGGCTTTGTCTTCGGTCCAGCCGAGTCGGCCGCGTTGGTCGAAGCTTGGTGGCGCGCCTTCCACGCGTGGGACGATCCTGCGCGCTGGCGCGCGCTCCAGCGGCGCGCGATGGGCATCGATTGGTCGTGGGCCGGGCCGGCGCGCGAGTACGTCGCGGCTTACCAGCGGGCACGCGAGCTGGTGCTAACAGGACGAAAGAGGTGAGCTTGCTGGCCGGGCGCAAGGCGCTCGTTTTCGGCGTCGCCAACGATCACTCGATCGGCTGGGGTATCGCGCGCGCGCTCCACGCGCAGGGCGCCGAGGTGGGCTTTTCGTCGGTCGAGTCGCTCATCGAGAAGCGCGTCCGACCGCTGGCGACGAGGCTGGGCGCGACGTTCGTGGAGCCTTGCGACGTCCAGGACGACGAGCAGATCGCGCGCGTGTTCGCGCGTTGGGACGAGCAGCATGGCCAGCTCGACGTGCTCGTCCACGCGCTCGCCTTCGCGCGCCGCGAGGACCTCGACGGCCGGTTCATCGAAACGTCACGCGACGGCTTTGCGCTGGCGCTCGACGTCAGCGCCTACTCGCTCGTCGCGCTCGCCCACGCCGGCCAGGCGGTGATGCCCGACGGCGGCAGCATCATCACGCTGACCTACTACGGCGCCGAGAAGGTCGTTGCCAACTACAACGTGATGGGCGTGGCCAAGGCGGCACTCGAGGCGAGCGTCCGCTACCTGGCCGCCGACCTTGGCCCAGCGGGCATTCGCGTCAACGCGATCAGCGCCGGGCCGGTCCGCACTCTTGCCGCCTCGGGCATTGCCGGCTTCAAGACGCTCTACGGGCGGTTTCGCGACGTCGCGCCGCTGCGGCGCAACGTCTCGCTCGACGATGTCGGCGGCGCAGCGGTGTTCCTGGCGAGCGACCTCTCGCGGGCGGTAACCGGTGAGACGCTGTATGTCGACGCCGGTTTCAACGTGCTGGGAGTGCCGACCCCGGAGCCGTGAGCCGGCTGCCCGCCCTTGGCCGGCGGAACCGAGAGCGCGGCGGCGTGCCGGCTTTTTCACTTAGCGACCACGCGGTTGTTATCCGAGGCGTTCGTCGGGTTCGCGCGCCTCACGCTTGGCATTTCCGTCAGATAGCGGCGTCGTCGCTATTTGACCCACGGGGCGGGTCGATCGCGCGATAGCAACCGCGGGACCGCTGAATGACAAGAGCCAAGTGCTTTTACGGCGCCGACGACGGACGACGGATGCAGTCCCAGCTTGGCTCGCGAGCTAGTTGGTCAGCGTCGCTCCATCGCCCGACCGGAATGCCTGCGCGACCGCTCCGCCGCCTGTCGTTGGTGCGTGGCGCGAGACGATCACCTGCGGCACATCGAGCCAATCCCGGGGCCGCGACTTCTCGGGGCGCCACTCGGTGTCCGCATCGGGCACTGCGAGGCGGCCCTCGAACAGGGCATCGAACGTGTCGCCGTCGATCCGCTCCTCCTGGACGAGGTAGCGGCCGATGCGGCGCAGCGTGTCGACATGCTTGACGAGCGTCTGGCGCGCGTGTGTATAGGCCTCGTCAAGGATGCTCGCCACGGCCCGCGTGGCTGCCGCCTGCAGCTCGGTCGGCAGCGACGCGTCACGCTTGGCGGCGATGAACGAGAGCGCACCGCGCCCCGACGCGCCGTCGCTCTTCTGCTGCGGATCGCGTCCCATGCCCCAGCGGTGGACCATCATCGTGGCGATGTGAGTCGCCTTCTCGAAGTCATTCGAGGCGCCGGGGGTCACCTCCTGGAAGAGGAGCTCCTCCGCCGCCCGGCCGCCCATCAGCGCGATCAGGCGCGCGCGCAGGTCTGACTCGCCGGGCAGGTCGTTGTCTTCCTGCGAGCTGACGGTCACGCCCAGGGCGTCGCCGTGGGCGAAGAGGCTGATCTCCTCCACGCGCCGGTTGTCGCCGTGAACACGCCCGCAGATGGCGTGGCCGACCTCGTGGGCGGCGATGATCGCCCGATCGCGCTCGCCCATCGAGCGCCGGCGGCCGGTGCCGACGGCGACCTTCAGCCAGCCGGCATGGATGTCGTCGTTGTTGATCGTCTCGGCACGGCGGCGCGCGGCCATGATCGCCGCCTCATTGAGCAGGTCGGCCAGCTGGGCGCCCGAGAAGCCGTACGTCTTGCGCGCGACGCCGTCGAGCGAGACCTCACCGGCCAGCGGCTTGCCCCGCGCGTGGACCTCGAGGATGGCGCGCCGGCCAGCCACGTCGGGCAGGCCGACGTGAACCTTGCGGCTGAAGCGACCAGGGCGGAGGAGTGCCTCGTCGAGGATGTCGATGCGGTTGGTCGCGCCGATGACGACGATGTCCTCGGAGGTGCCGAAGCCGTCAAGCTCGACCAGCAGCTGGTTGAGCGTCTGCTCGCGCTCCTCGTGGCTGTTGTTGCCGCCGCGCGCCTTGCCCAGCGCGTCGAACTCGTCGATGAAGATGACGCCCTTGCCCAGCTTGCGCGCCTGCACGAAGAGCTCGCGCACGCGCTTCGCCCCCACGCCGACGTACTTCTCCACGAAATCAGAGCCGGACGCGTGGTGGAACGGGACGCCTGCCTCCGTCGCGACAGCACGCGCCAGCATTGTCTTGCCGGTACCTGGCGGCCCGAAGAGCAGGATGCCGCGCGGCACACGGGCACCGAGTCCGCGGAAGTGCCGTGGATCGCGCAGGAACTCGATCGCTTCGGCCAGCTCGAGCTTGGCTTCGTCGCAGCCGGCGACATCGGCCAGGTGGACCGGCGCTGACGAAACCGGCGCGCTCCTCGTCGTCACGGTCGCCGGCTCAGCCGGCCGCGCGGCGGCGGTGGGCAGGATGGTCGAGAAACGTGATCCGCGCCGTAGCTCGAGCAGGCCCGACGCGCGCAGGCGCCAGACGAGCACGACGGCAAGCAGCACGAGCAGGGCCAGGAAGGCGATGTTGAGGATGTTGCGCAGCGGGTCGCCGGCGGGCTGGACGGCGGTGCGCGCCTCGATCATCGCCCATGCGTCGGCGCCCAACAGGTCGCCGTTGCCGAGCGCCGCCAGGGCGGCCGCGCCCTCGCCGACCGAGACGGTCAGGCTGATCGTTGCCAGCTCGCCCGACGTGGTGCGCGCGAACAGAACGCGCCGGCCGGCTTCGGTCTCGCCGACGTTGATGGCGCTGACCTCGCCAGCGTTGATGCGCGCCTGCGTCTCGTGCAGCGTCCAGCGCTGGCTGGTGCTGACTGTGCTGAGGACAGTCGTCGGCGTGCTGGCACGGGGCAGGAAGAACAGTGCTGTAGCGCCGACAACGAGCAGGGCGAGCAGCGTCGCTCCGGCTAGGACCCATCGCCTTGGCTGCCTGGCTATCCGCTGCCGCAGCCGGTACCGCAACACTCGCATCTTCACCACCGCCACTCGTTCAACCGTCGTGGGACCGTGAAGCTGCGCAGTTGCCTGCCCCCTCCCGGGCACCCCCGTGGTACGGCCGCAATCATACATGGTGTGTCTGCAATGGAATTGAGATGTTTGGCGTATTCAGCGCGGACCATCGTCCTCTTCCAGTAGGCGCCGGAAAAGTGCTGCCTGGTGGCGCGCGTCCTCAAGAGCGTGATGCGAGAGCGGGCTCGCCTCGGCATAGCGCTCGACGAGCGCATCGCGTCGTGTTTCCGACCAGCGACGCAGGTGCAGATGACCCATCACGTAGGCCTTCATGTCGAGCGGCGCGATGCCGAACGGGTTGCTGCCGACGAAGCGGTTGTAGTAGTCGGCGACGAACATCCAGTCGAAGGCGGCGTTCCATCCGACGAGCACGGGCCGCCGCCCGTCTGCCACATCGATCAGCCAGTCGCTCAGGCGCCGCATCGCCTGGGCCGGCTCCACCCCCTCCGCCTCGAGCCGCCGGCGATCGAGCTGGTGAACGCGCTCTGCCGCCGCGCTCCACGGCATTCCGGGCAGCGGCTTCAGCTCGAGGTAGATCGATCTCGCCGGATCATCGACCAGGCAGGCACCGAGTGCGATCATGCTGCCCGTGCCGGGCGAAGGCCCGGACGCTTCGATGTCGACGCTGACGAGCACTTCGTCGTTGGCCACCTGCCCATCTTGCCGCAGCGCTCGTTGCGCGGCCGGGCGGCCCCTCCTCGGGCCGGCTGTGCTTGGAAGGAAGTCGCAACCCGAGCGCTGTTGTGCGTTCTGCCCCGACCGCAACCGCCGCGCGATCGTTGGCGCGATGGGAAAGCTTCTGCTCGGGATCATCATCGGCGTGCTGCTGGTGCTGTTCCTGCTCGTCCAGTGCACACAGGCGATCTTCTAGCTCCTCGCGCCGCCGGTTCCGCCTAGCAAGCTCGCCGACGGCAGCCCGCGCCGAACTAATCCACAACGGCCGTCCCCAGCCGGCGCCCGTTTCGTGGATAAGGCTGCCGGCTGAACGCAAACTCGTGGACGGAAGGGCTTGCCCTGCGTTTCCTCGCGCCCGTATCTTTCGTTCAGCCCGAAGGGGCCACGGAGGACCGGATCCGAGACAGGGGCCTCGCGCCTCAGTCCCGGACACCGGCCGGAAGTACGGAGCAGGAGCCTCGGCTCCCGCCGCCGGCTTCCAAGATCCGAGGTTCCTTCGGGTGTTTTGCTGCCCGCGAATGCGCCGCGCAGCCGGGCGCCCGGTCCTCCTCGTCGCTCAAACAGTTCGCAGCGGGAAGAACACTGGTACGAGCAGGACGACGACCGCGCCCGCGCTCAGCGTGACCGGCACGCCCAGGCGCGTGAAGTCGAGGAAGCGGTAGTTGCCCAGGCCATAGACCATCAGGTTGGTCTGGTAGCCGACCGGCGTCAGGAAGGAAAGACTCGCCCCGAACAGGACGGTGATGACGAATGGCCGCGGGTCGACAGCCAGCCCGGCGGCAGTGGCGATTGCGACGGGGAAGAGCAGCACCGCCGCCGCGTTGTTCGAGATCAGCTCGGTCAGCGTGATCGTGGCGACGTAAACGGCGAGCAGCGCCGCCATCACGCCAAATGGAGCGACCAGCGCGAGGAGCCCGCCGGCGGCCGCCGTTCCCAGGCCACTCGCCTGCACCGCGGCGCCGAGCCCGAACGAGGCGGCGATCAGGACGACGAGGTTCACGTCGATGGCGCGCCGCGCCTCGGTGATGGTCAGCGTGCGCGTGGCGATGAGCAGCAGTGGCACGAGCAGCGCGCCCTGCAGGATGGTCACGTAACCGAGCCCGGTGAGAGCGATGAAACCGAGCGCGATCAGCGCCACCTGCACGGCCTTGCGCGGCCGCGTCGGCGGTATGCCGCTCAGCGGAGCGATCAGCAGGAACTCGCGCGAGTCGCGCCAGCGGTTACGGAAGTCGGCGTCGGCGAGGACGAGCAGCGTGTCACCCATGCGCAGCCGGACGTCGCCCAGCTTGGCCTCCAGCCGTTGCCCCTGTCGATGGATGGCCAGGACGGCGGCGTTGTATCGAGCGCGGAAACCGACCTCGCGCAGCGTCCGGCCCGACAACTCCGAGTCGCCTACCACGACCTCGTAGAACGAGTGGCCGCGACCCGCTAACCGGTCGAGCTGGGTCCGCTCCGTTGATACGAGGCCGCGCATGCGCTGCAGGTCAACGATGTCGTCGACCCGCCCGACGAACGTCAGCCGGTCGCCGCCGACCAGGCGCTCGGTCGGCGCAACCGGCGCAATCGCGTGGTCGTCGCGCTCGATCTCGACGAGGAAGACCCCGTGCAGGTGGCGCAGGCCGCCCTCCTCGATGGTGACGCCGTCCAGCACGCCGCCTTCGACGACGCGCATCGTAACGGTGAAGTCGCGGCCGCCCTCGTTCCACTCTGCGCGTCGCTCGCCGCGGTCGGGCAGCAGTCGCGGCGCGAACAGGACGATCGCCGCCACGCCGGCCAGCGCGGCCGGTAGGCCGACCGGCGTGATCTCGAAGAGGCCGAGCGGCGGCAGCCCCTCGCGTGACAGGAGGCCCGAGACGGTCAGGTTGGTCGACGTGCCGATCGTGGTCATCACGCCACCCAGCACCGCCGCGTAGCTGACCGGGATCAGGAAGCGCGAGGGCGGAATCGCGCGCCGCCGCGACAGCTCGATGACGGTCGGCACGATCATCGCCACGACCGTCGTGTTGTTGAGGAAGCCCGACGAGCCGGCAACCGGGACCGACAGCCGGATGAGCAGCTGCCGGGCGCCGGCGGCGGCACCGAACAGGGCGCCGACCACCGGCTGCAGGACGCCCGAGATATCGACCGCGCGCGCCAGGACGAGGAGTGAGGCGACGATGATCGGCGCCTCGTTGGAGAAGCCCGAGAACGCCTGCGCCGGCGTCGTCACGCCGAGCAGCAGCAGCACGACGGTCGCGGTCAGCACGGCCACCGCAGGCTGAACCAGCTCGCGCGCCATCGCGACGATGGCGATCACGATCACCGCCAGCGTTATCAGGGCGGGATCGATCAGCCGAGCAGCTCCAGGATGTAGCGGAACAGGTCGCGCGCCGTGACGACGGCGGTGATCCGGCCACCGTCGACCAGCGGGATGTGACGGAAGCCGCCGACGGCCATCTTGTGAATGGCGACGGCGACGCTGTCGTCGGCGCGCAACATGACCGGGTCGCGCGTCATGACCTGCTCGATCGTCAACCCGTCAAGGCTGCGTCCGGCGACCTTCTGCAGCGCGTCGTGCTCGGTGAAGATGCCCACCACTCGCCCGTCCTGCTCGACGACCAGCGCCCCTGCGCCGTCGCGCTGCATCCGCGCGATCGCCTCGGCGGCCGGCGCCGACGGCGCGGCCGTCTGGACCGGCGTCGTATCGAGCGCGGCCAGCGGCTGCCTGAGCAGCCGAGCCTCGAAGCGTGTGCCCGGTGCCGGGACGTCGGCGGTGCGCAGGTCCGTGCCGCAGTTCTGGCAGTTGTCCTCGCCCTGCAGGTTCTCGTAGCCGCAGACCGGGCAGATCATCGCGCGGTCAGTCGACTACCCAAGTCTCACCGGCGAACAGCAGCTTGGCCAGGTCGCCTTCGCCCTGCTGGCGACGCGCGTCCTCGATCTGCGCGCTCACCAGCCGGTCGTGCGTCGGCCGATCGATGCGGCGGAAGACTCCCACCGGCACCGGGAACTCGGGCCACCACATGCGCGAGAGCATGAAGGCCAGGTAGGGGTCCTCCGCCTGCTCGTCGTGGACGAGCAGGTCGTCCTCGGTCACGCCGTTGCCGAGCTCGACCACCTCCGGCTGCAGCCCGCGCAGGCGGATGCCGCGGTCGCGCTTGGCGCCGAAGATCATCGGCTTGCCGTGCTCGAGGACGAGCATTCGGTCGTCGCGCACCTCGCGCTCGGTGAACTCGCGGAAGGCACCGTCATTGAAGATGTTGCAGTTCTGGAGCACCTCGACGAACGCCGAGCCACGATGGAAGCCGGCCCGGTTGAGCGTCTGCTGCAGGTGCTCGGTATGGGTATCGACCGAACGGGCGACGAAGCTCGCCTCGGCGGCCAGCGCGACCGACAGCGGCTGGACCGGGTAGTCGACGGTCCCGGCCGGCGACGACTTGGTGCGCTTGCCCAGCTCGGACGTCGGCGAAGCCTGGCCCTTGGTCAAGCCATAGATACGGTTGTTGAACATGACCAGCTTGATGTCGACGTTACGGCGCATCGAGTGCAGGACGTGGTTGCCGCCGATCGACAGCGCGTCACCGTCGCCGGTGATGACCCATACCATCAGCCCCGGGTTGGCCAGCTTGAGCCCGGTGGCGAGCGTGGGCGCGCGGCCGTGGATCGTGTGGAAGCCGTAGGCATTCATGTAGTACGGCAGCCGCCCGGAGCAGCCAATGCCGCTGATGAAAACGATGTTCTCCTTCGGCACCCCGAAGTCGGGCATCGTCTTCTGCGTCTGGGCGAGGATCGAATAGTCGCCGCAGCCAGGGCACCAGCGGACCTCCTGGTCCGAGACGAAGTCCTTGCGCGTCAGCTGGAGCACCTGCTCGTTCTCCGTCGAGAGCGGTGCATCGCCGTTGGTCGAGCGTGGCTGGGTCATCGGTCGTGTCCATTCTCGCCGAGCAGAGCCTCGGCCGCGCTCTGGATCTCGCTGATCCGGAAGGGCTTGCCGCGGACGCGGTTAAAGCCGACGACGTCGACCAGGTAGCGCGCGCGCAGCAGCAGCGACAGCTGGCCCAGGTTCACCTCGGGCACGAGCACACGCCGGTAGGCGCGCAGAACGTCGCCGGTGTTGGCGGGCAGCGGATTGAGGTGGCGCAGGTGGGCATGGGCAACCGGCCAGCCCTCCTGTTGCAGCCGTTCGACCGCGCTGCGGATGGCCCCGTAGGTCGAGCCCCAGCCGAGCACGAGCAGGTCACCGCGCTCAGGTCCGAACACGTCGAGCGGCGGAATATCACGCCCGATGCGGGCGATCTTCTCGGCGCGCAGAAGCTGCATCCGGTGATGGTTGTCGGGGTCGTAGCTGACGTTGCCGGTGACATCGGCCTTCTCGAGGCCGCCGATGCGGTGTTCGAGGCCGGGCGTGCCGGGCACGGCCCACGGCCGGGCCAGCGTCTCCGGATCGCGGGCATATGGCTGGAAGGTGGCACGATCGGTCGCGTTGCCGACGCCGATCTCGGGCAGGTCGTCGACCGCCGGGACCCGCCATGGCTCTGAGCCGGTGGCGAGGAAGGCGTCCGACAGGTAGACCACGGGGGTCATGTAGCGAAGGGCGATGCGCCACGCCTCGATGGCGTAGTCGAAGCACTCGGCCGGCGTCGCCGGGGCGACGATCGCGACCGGCGAGTCGCTGTTGCGGCCGAACATCGCCATCAGCAGGTCGGCCTGCTCCGTCTTGGTCGGCATGCCGGTCGACGGCCCGGCCCGCTGGACGTCGACGACGACCAGTGGTAGCTCGACCATCACGGCCAGGTTGAGCGCCTCGCTCTTGAGCGCGATCCCCGGCCCCGACGAGGCGGTCATGCCCATCGCGCCACCGTACGAGGCGCCGATGGCCGAGCCGATGGCAGCGATCTCATCCTCCGCCTGGAAGGTCTTGACGCCGAAGCTCTTGTACGTCGCCAGCTGGTGCAGGATGTCGCTGGCGGGGGTGATCGGGTAGCTGCCGTAGACGAGCTCGCGCTGGGCGAGGCGTGCGGCGGTGACGAAGCCGAGCGCGGTCGCCTCGTTGCCGGTGATGTTGCGGTAGGTGCCGGGGGCAAGCTTGGCCGGCGCCACCCGATAGGTGGTGTGGAACATCTCGGTCGTCTCGCCGAAGGCGTAGCCCGCCTTCAGCGCGCGCCGGTTCGCCTCAGCGATCTGCGGGCGCGCCTTGAACTTGTTGTCGATCCAGCGCAGCGTGGGTTCCATGCTCCGCTCGTAGAGCCAGAACATCAGCCCGAGAGCAAAGAAGTTCTTGGTCAGGTCGACCTGCTTGGCGGTCAGCTCGAGGTCCTCGAGCGCGCGCGCGTTGAGTGTGCTGATCGGGACCTCGAAGACGTTGTACTGCTTGAGTGAGCCGTCGGTCAGCGGGTTCGACTCGTAGCCGGCCTTCTTGAGGTTGTTGGGCGTGAAGGCATCCTGGTTGACGATCAGCGCTCCGCCCGGCGGGAGATCGCCGATGTTGGTGCGCAGCGCCGCCGGGTTCATCGCCACCAGCACGTCGGGCTCATCGCCCGGCGTGTGGATGTCGGACGACGCGAAGCTGATCTGGAAGCCCGACACGCCGGGCAGCGAGCCGGCCGGCGCACGGATCTCGGCCGGAAAGTCGGGCAGCGTGCTGATGTCGTTGCCGAAGACGGCCGCCGTCCGCGTGAACTGGCTGCCGGTCAGCTGCATCCCGTCGCCCGAGTCGCCGGCGAAGCGGATCGTCACCCGCTCCAGTTCGCGAACGTTCAACTCACGCTCGACGGCCGTTTCGGTGGTCACGCGCCTTCTGGTTCCTCCATCAACTGGTGGGGGCGGGGCGGCAGGTTGAGTATCTCCTGTGGAAATGCCTCGGCGACGTAGGCGAGGACGTCCTGCTGGCGCAACAGCGCGACGGGTGCCCCATCGGTGTCAACCAGCGGCAGGTTGCGGTAGCCGCCGTTCTCCATCGCAGCCAGCGCATCGTGCAGCGTAGCGTCAGCGTGCAGGGTTCGCGGTTGCGCCGTCATCAGCTCATCGATCGGGCGGTCGGCCGGCACATTGCGTCCGATGACCCGCGTCAGCACGTCGTGCTCTGTGAAGATGCCGACCAGCCGCCGGCCGTCGCACACGAGCAGTGCCTCCCCCTGCGCCTGCTGCATCTGGCGGAGTGCTTCGCCGAGCGGCGTGCCGCGCCGGACGCTGAGCGGCTCCGGCCGCGCCACGAGGCGCGCTGGTTCCGTGCGCAGCTCAAGGCGGCCGATGCGGGCAGCCGTGTCGCCAAGCTGCTTGGTGTGGCGAGCGCCGCGCTGCGACGTGTCTGGCTGGGGCACACTCAGATTCTACTCTCGCCGGCCCGTGCGCCCCACTGGGACACAGGTGAAAGGTTAGCCGCCACCCGTGCAGTCAGCGCCAGAAGCGCCCACTGGCAGACTTATGGAGGGTACGGAACGGCGTGCCGCGCGTCGGTCGCCGCCCATACCCACCATCTGGAAGTCCAGGGAGGAATGACATGGCCAACGAAGACCAGGCCCGCGGCAAGTGGGACAAGACAACGGGCAAGATCAAGGAAGAGCTCGGCGACGCCATCGGCAACGAGCAGATGGAGTACGAGGGCAAGTGGCAGCAGGGCGAAGGCCACGTCCGTGAGGGCGTTGGTAACGTCCGCGAAGGCCTCGACGAGACGACCGAGGACATCGACGACCGCCGCTGAACTGAGCTGATCCTGCGATCAGACAAGAGGCCGGCCGGCTTTCGCCGGGACCGGCCTCTTTTCGTTTTCTCGCGGACCGCGCACGATGCGCGGTCGTGCCAGCGGCGCGAGCGCTAGCGGCGCGAGCCGAAGATCAGCATCAGGTAGTAGAGGAACGTCAGCAGGGCCGTCAGCGCCGCCGCCACGTAAGTCCAGCCGGCCGCCCGCAGCACGGCTCGTGCTCCGTCGCCGCGCTGCCCGGTCAGGCCGAGGGGAGCAACGAAGGCCAGCGCGCGGTTGCTGGCGCCGAACTCGACGGGCAGCGTCACGAAAGTGAACACGACCGCCCCGGCGAAGAAGACCAGCCCGACAACGGCCAGGTTCAGGAAGTTGAGGATGAGCCCGATGATGATCAGCCACGGCGCGAGACTCGAGCCGATCTGCGCCACCGGCACGATCAGCTGACGCAACGCCATGGCCGGGTCACGCTCCTCGTGCTGGAGAGCATGTCCGACTTCGTGTGCGATCACCGCCGCGGCGGCGACCGAGAGCTGTCCACCGCCCGAGACGGAGAACCCGAACTGCTGCTCGATGGGATCGAACTCGTCTCGGCCACCGGCCATGCCCGCCACCGACGAGCTGACGCGCAACGTCCGGCTGCGCGGATCGTAGTGGTCGGTCAGGTGACCGGGCGTCGGCTCGATACGAACGTGGCGCAGGCCCTGCCGGTCGAGGAGGTAACGCGCGAAGTCGACGGCTGACATGTTGATGCCCGAGTCGACCTTGTCCCACTTGCCGTAGGTCGACCTGACCTTCCACGCCGCCCACGCCGTCAGCGCGATCGTGGGAATGAGCACGAGAATTAGATACGGCAACAGCGGTGCCACCGTTTGTTTCCTCCAGTCAGTTGCAGCGGCTTCGAGGCGAGCCGCCCCGATAACTTACACCGCCCTCGAGTTGGACCGTCGTTTCACTGCCGCGGCGTTGTCGCGGCAGTGAAACGAGTCGGCCGGCGGTCGCGCGCCACCCGCAATCGAGCCGTGCGCATCTTTGAGTCGCCCGTTCATCCACGGTTCGCCGTGGGGCGAACCTCAGCCAAGGGAGGCGATCGCATGGATCAGAACCGTGAGCGTGAGCAGGAAGGGACGATCGGCGGCGAGAGCGATCTCGGCGGCGGCATGGGTACGGGCACCGGCGGCGGCGCCGACTATGGCGGCGCGGGTGGCGGCACCGACTACGCCGGCGGCGAGACCGAACGCCAGCCGGGCAGCGACTACGGCCAGATGGGTGGCGAGCGAGGCGGCCAGACCGGCGGAACCGACTGGGGCCAGGGCGGGCAGACCGGCGAGACCGAGGAGGACCGCGGCTTCTAGCAGCCCTCGAACCAGCGTTCACTGAGCGGACC
>JALYGJ010000138.1 GCA_030777155.1 Chloroflexota bacterium
GCCGATCGAGCGGCGAATCAGCGTCCGCCGCGACATGCCCGCCGGCCGGCCGCGGCGCATCTCGCGCAGCGTCTGGCGGGTCAGCGTCTTCGGCTCCTGCCACGGAGCCAGCTTCCAGTTACCCATCAGAACACTTCCTCCGCCGGGGCGCCTGCGGCCGTCACAGCGCGAACCAAAGCCCCTGCCAGGGCAGGGTGAACTCGTAGCCCGGGCCGCGGAAGAACGCGCCCAAGAAGGTGATCACCAGGCCGGCGATGGAGAACATCGAGAACAGCATGACGCCGACCTTCCGGTCCGACGGGCGCGGCGAGCCGCCGTCGCCGCGAGGGCCGCGATCGATGTACGGGATGACCAGTGCGCCCAGGATGATGTACGCGATCGACAGCACGCCGGCGACGACCGGGTGGAAGTAAGCCAGCAGCTCCTGCACGCCGACCAGGTACCACGGCGCCTTGGCCACAGCCGGCGTCACGTTGGGGTTGGCCAGCTCTTCGAGCGGCGCGTTGACGAAGACGCCCATCAGGAGCAGGAAGACGCTCATTACCGTCGCCGCGAAGAACTCGATCGACAGCAGGTGCGGCCAGGTCAGGACGGTGTCGTCGGGCTCCTTCTGGACGCGCACGACGGCGTCCTGCTTGACCAGCGCGAGCAGGCGGTAGGGCTTGGCCGCCATTGGCACGCGCTGCTTGTCGATCTCGGTCGTGCGCCGCTCGGGCGGTGCGGCGGGCAGTGCCGTCCGCCGCTCGGGTGGCTCGGGGGCGGTGGTCGTCGGCAGGCGCCGCTTCTCGTCGGTCATCGCATATCTCTCACAGTGGGCCGGAGATGCCGCCGTCCTTCCGGATGCGCCAGAAGTGGACGGCCAGGAAAACGGCAGCGATCAGCGGCAGCAGGATGACGTGCAGCACGTAGAAGCGCAGCAGCGTGTTCTGGCTGACCTCGACGCCGCCGAAGACGAGCAGCTGCGTGGGCCGCGCGAAGAGCGGGACGTAGGAGGCGATGTTGTTGCCGATCGTGATCGCCCAGAACGCGATCTGGTCCCACGGCAGCAGGTAGCCGGTGAACGAAAGCGCCAGCGTGAAGAACAGCAGCAGCACGCCGACGACCCAGTTGAACTCGCGTGGCGGCTTGTACGCTCCGTGGTAGAAGACGCGCATCATGTGCAGGAAGACGAAGAAGACCATCAGGTGCGCCGCCCAGCGGTGGATGTTGCGCGTCAGCAGCCCGAACGGCACCTCCGCCTGGATGCGCAGGATGTCGTCGTAGGCCGACGTCTCGGACGGCACGTAGAAGAACATCAGGTAGACGCCGGTCACGACGAGCACCAGGAACATGAAGAAGGAGAGCCCACCGAGGCAGAACGTATAGGCGAACTTCACCGCGTGCTGGCGGACGCGCACGGGGTGCAGGTGCAGGAAGACGTTGTTCATGACCGCCATCGCGCGCGACCGCTCGTCGGCCGGATACGAGGTGCGGAACAGCGAACGCCAGACCGAGCTGCGCCGGATCGCCATGTCGACGCGCTCCAGGAACCTCAACGGACGCGACCTCCTGCCTCCGCCTGGTTGCCGATTCCGAGCAGCCCGAGCTGGGTGTCGCGGTAGCTCTCCTTGTAGAGGCGACCGTCGCTGCTGACCTCCTGCAGCTCGAACCGCTCCATCGTAATGGCGTCATATGGGCAGCGCTTTATGCACAGCGCGCAGCGGATGCAGCGGTCCTCGTCGAGGACCATCGCCGCCCCGTCCGACCAGCCGTAGGCGTCGATCAGCTCGGGCAGTGCGCTCTCCGACTTCATCTGATTGACGTCGATCATGTGGATGACGCCTTCGGGGCAGACGTCGGCGCAGGCGCCGCACAACACGCAGCGGAAGCCGTCGAACCAGATGTTGTAGTTGCACATCAGGCAACGCGTGCTCTCGGTGACTGCCTGCTCGGTGGTGTAGCCCATCTCGACCGGCGTGGTGAAGTTGACGTGCGGATCGGGCGACGGCATGCGCGCGGCAACGGGCGCCATCGGCACGTGCACGCGCGGCAGCACGTCGTAGTACTCCGGCATCTCGTGCCGCCACGAGGACACGATGCGCACATTGGCCGCCACCTCGACCTCCCGCCGCCCGGAGAGGTAGCGATCGATCGCGTAGGCACACTTCTTGCCGTGCCCGGCGGCCTCGATCAGCGTCGTCGGACCGGTCACGAAGTCGCCGCAGGCGAAGACTCCGCGCACGTTCGTCGCGTACGTCGCCGGGTCGACCTTGACCCGGCCGCGGTTGATCTCGAAGTTGGCCTCGACCGGCAGGAAGGTGTTGTCGGCCGCCTGGCTGACGGCCGGGATGACGGTGTCCGCCTTGATCGTGAACTCGCTGCCCGGCACCGGCACCGGCGCGCGCCGGCCGGTGGCATCGGGCTCGCCGAGCTTGTTGCGGATGAACCGTACGCCGGCGACCTTGCCGTTGCCGTCGCTGACGACGTCGACCGGGCTGGCCAGGAACTCCATGCGCACGCCTTCGCGCTCCGTCTCGCCCAGCTCCTCCTCGTCAACGACCAGCTCCGAGCGTGTTCGGCGGTAGACGATGGTCACGTTCTGTGCGCCGTGGCGCAGGCTCGTCCGCGAGCAGTCCATGGCGGTGTAGCCGCCGCCGATGATGACGACGTCGTTGCCCACGGTCAGCGGCTCGCCCAGGTTGGCCAGCTTCATGAAGTCGACGCCGTACTGGATGCCGTCGAGATCGCCCCCCGGGACGTCGAGCGGGACCGCCTCCATGGCGCCGGCACAGATCGCGATCGCGTCGAACTGCGCCTGCAGCTCCTCGAAGGTGATGTCGCGGCCGACCCGTACGCCGTAGCGGAACGTCACGCCCAGCCGCTCGACGAGGCGGATGTCCATCTCGATCGCCTCGCGCGGCAGGCGGAAGGCGGGCACGCCGATGAGCATCGTCCCGCCGCCATAGGGCAGCTCGTCGAAGACCGTCACCTGGTGACCGGCGACGGCGACCTCACGCGCCACGGCCAGGCCGGCCGGTCCGGCGCCGATGACGGCGACACGCGTGTCGCGCGGCGTGATCGCCGGCATGTCATCGGGAATGCCCGATGCCTGATGCCACTCGACCAGGAAGCGCTTCATGGCGCGAATGGCCAGCGGCCGGTCGATGTCGCCGCGGCGGCAGGCGCGCTCGCACGGCGCCGAGCAGACGTACGCGCACATCGCCGCTACCGGGTTGGGCTCGCGCGAGAGGATATACCCCTCCTCGAAGCGCCCTTCAGCGGCGAGGTTGAGGTAGCCGCGGCAGTTCGTGCCCACCGGGCACGCTTCCTGGCACTCGATATTGCACTGCAGCCAGGAGGCGTCGACAGGCTGAACGAGGAATTCTTGGTTGGGGTCGATGGCCAAAGTGGTGTGGGTCCTTTCAGGGACTGCTGGCCGTGTCTGCCACCACGCTGAATCTACCATCGCATCTCGCTTGGAGGCTGCGGGCCGGCCTCCCCCACCGATCTGCCGGCTCGCGGTGGTCCGACTGTCCCGTAGATCGCTCGCCGTGAGCGGGCTAGCGTGCGCCCGTGACCGCCGCCGGTAGTCCTGACCTCGACCTCTCCGGCTCGCCGTGCCGTGCCGCCCACATGGCCGCGTCACAGCGCTGCGGCGAGGCCGACCGGCTGTCCGAGATCGCCCGCCGTCAGGCAGTCGAGCTGCGCGACGCCCGCCGCCGGCGTGCCGAGCTCAACCGGACGGCCGAGACCGACGGGCGGCTCGCCGATCGACGCAGGCTGCGCGAAGCCAAGCTCGAGGCGCAGCAGGCCTACCAGGTCCAGCTCGAGCAGGCGCGTGACGGGCGCGGCGTGACGGTTGCGGCAGCAGCGTGGCTGCACGAGATCACACAGCTCAACAGGACTGCTCGGCTGGCGGTCCGGCGTGCCGCGCAGGTGAACCGCGAGTCAGCGCAGCTCGACGCGCTGGTCGCCCGGCTCGAGCTGGCGGCCGATGCCGCACGCATCGCCGCTGCCAGCGCACGCGAGGCGTGTCTCGACGCGCGGCGGACGCTGGCGGCGTGCGAAGAAGCGAGTGACGTGGCAGCGCGAGCGCCGATCGCGCCGCTCTCGGCGGCATCGCCCGCCCGCCCCGTCGCCCTGTCAGCGATAGAGCAGGCGCCGGCCGAGGGCGCGGCGCTGTCGTCGCGCCAGGAGCCGGCCGTGGTCGGGCTGCTCCGTGGCGACCGCGGCATGCTCCAGGCGGTCGTTTCGCGGCTGGCCGAGGAAATCGGCCAGGATGCCGGGCGATTGCAGTTGCTGATGCTCGAGCTGCGCGAGGCGATCATCGAGGTCGCGCGGCGGGCTTGTGCGTTCGACTTCCCGCCCCGCCACCCGTTCTGGTCGCAATTCAGCCGATCCGAGGCGCGCGTCGTCGCCGCCGCCCTGGCCGCCCTCGGGCGACGCTTCGATGGCCATGGCGGCTGGGAGGCCGGCGCAGTCGCGCAACCGCGTGAGCTCGCCACCGCCCTCTCGCTCGCCGGTCGCGACCCGCGCTCGATCCGCCGCCCGCCGACGGCGGCCGAGATCGAGACGCTGTGGCAGGGCACGACTGTTGGCGCGGCCGAGCACCTGCTCAGCCTCGCTCCCGACCTGCGGCTCGACGCGATCGTCGCCTTCCTGGGGCCCCGCGCCGAGCCGCTGGCCGACCTGTGGGACAACTGGGGACGGCTGCGCCTCCTGCTGCTCGGGACTGACCCGTCGATGGAGCGCCGCGCCTGACCGGCGGGTGACTGGCCGGCCCTTGGCGCGCTCAGCCCAGGCGAACGATACGGAAGGACTCGCCGGCGGGCGCACCGATGGCCGCCCCGTCCTCGGCCGCCCAGCTGCGGATCTGTTGCTCGAGCTCGTCGGGCTTGCGCAGCTGGCTGACGTGGCGGCGCAGCGCCTCGATCTTGATCTCGAGGGTGGCGCTGACGTCGACCCAGTCGGTCGGGTGGTCAGAGAAGTAGAGGTAGACGATGTTGACGTCGTGGGGTGGCAGGCCCTCGTTCGTGGCCAGCCCCGGGAACGCCATCGCGTTGCGGGCGGCTGGGTAGACGGCATCGAGCGCAGCCATGCCCGCTACGCGGTGGTCGCTGTGCTGGATGTAGTGATTGTCGAGGATCACGACCGTCGGATCCATCGTCATCACCGCGTCGGGCCGGAACTGCCGGATGATTCGCACCAGCTCTTCGCGCAGCGCCAGATCGTTCTCGAGTGCGCCGTCGGGCCGGTGCAGGTAGATCACTTCCTCGTAGCCGACGACCGCCGCCGCCGCCCGCTGTTCCTCCTCACGCCGCCGCCCGAGCTCGAGCGGATCGGTGAGTGCATCATCCGCGCCGGCGTCGCCGCTGGTGCAGCAGACGAGCCGGGCGGCCGTGCCGGCCTTGACCCAGCCGGCGACGGTGGCGGCAATGCCGAAGTCGGCGTCATCCGGGTGGGCAGCGATGACGAGCACCCTCTGCGGGCGCTCCGAATGCGCCTCGCGTCGCTCCTGCGTCATGTCAAAAGCGAGATCTCAATTCCAGCCGCCAGACAGCGGCGCGAAAATTGCTTGCACGCACGTTGCGAATGTGTATTCTTCGGCGGAGGCATCGCTCGTCTCCCCCCACGGGCGATGCCTCACTGCGCGCCCGGCGGCGCAGCCCGGGCCTGCTTCTCCTGCTCGATCGCAGCCACCACCTCCGTGGCATGCCCTTCCGGCCGCACACGTGGCCACACACGAGCGATGACGCCGTCGGGGTCGATCAGGAACGTCGCCCGCTGCACGCCCATGTAGCGACGACCGTAATTCTGCTTCTCGACCCACGTACCGTAGGCCTCGGCGACGCGGTGGTCCTCATCGGCAAGCAGCGTGAAGGGCAGTCCGAACTTGCGCTTGAACGCCTGCTTGCTCCCGCTGCCCAAGATGCTGACGCCCCAAACCTGCGCATCGCGAGCACGAATCTGCTCGTTCGCGTCGCGAAACTCGCATGCCTCGACGGTGCAGCCGGCCGTGTCGTCCTTCGGATAGAAATAGAGCACCAGCCAGCGCCCGCGTGCGTCGCTCAGACGGTGCTCGGCGCCGGTCTCATCGGGCAGCGCGAACTCTGGTGCCCTGCTCCCCGCCGCCGGCATCTGTGGCGGGCTGGCAACGGACGGATTCGTGCCGGTCATCGCGAAAGACTAGCGCGCTCGGCGGCAGGCAGCACGACGACGCCTTCGGCGGCGACGGCGAGGCAGACCGAGTCGCCGGGCGCCGGCGGTGGCAGCGCCGGCGGGGCGTGGACTTCCAGTGACGGCGCTCCCTCCACTTCGACGCGCACGACGGTCCGGCTGCCGCGGAACGTGGCTGACGCGACGATCCCGCAGATCGCGCCAGTGCGATCGATGGTCAGCGCGTCGGGCCGGACGAGGAGCAGCGTTTCACCGCCTGGCGTACCGGCCGGCACCGGCAGCGTCCCCCACACGGTGGCGGCCCGGTCGCCCTCCACGGTGCCGGTGGCGATGTTGTGCAGGCCGAGGAAGCGCGCCGCCCATGCCGAGGGCGGCCGCCGCCACAGCTCGACCGGCCGGGCGACCGCCTCCAGCCTTCCGCGGCGCAGGATCGCCACTCGGTCGCCGATGGCAAGCGCCTCCTCCTGATCGTGGGTGACGTACAGGATCGTCAGCCCCAGCCCGCGAAAGAGAGCGTCGAGCTCTCCGAGCAGCCGCTCGCGCAGGGTCCGGTCGAGCGCGCCCAGTGGCTCGTCGAGCATCAGCAGGCGCGGTCGCGGCGCCAGCGCGCGGGCGAGCGCAACTCGCTGCTGCTCGCCGCCCGACAGCGCGGTAGTGGGCCGGTCGCGATGGCCGGCCAACCCGACCATCTCGAGCACCTCGTCGACGCGTCGGTCGATCGCTGCCCGCCGCTCGCCGCGCATGCGCAGCCCGAAGGCGACGTTGTCGGCCACGTTGCGGTGCGGAAACAGCGCGTAGTCCTGGAACATCAGCCCAAAGCCGCGTGCATGGGGAGGCACGCCGGCCAGGTCGCGGCCGTCCCAGCTCAGCGTGCCGCGGCTCGGTTGCTCGAGCCCGGCGACCGCGCGGAGCAGCGTGGACTTGCCTGATCCGCTTGGGCCCAGCACAGCCAGCCGTTCGCGCTGCGCGACCTCGAGCGTTATGTCCTCGAGCGCGGCCAGGCGGCCGTAATGGACGGTCACGCCGGCCAGCCGCAGCGACATCAGAGCTGGCCGGTGGCCGCGCCGCGGAAGCGATCGATGAGCAGGATCGAGAGCGCGCTGACCGCCATCAGCAGCGTGCTCATCGCCATCGCCTGGCCAAAGACAAGGGCGCCGGGCTGGGAGAGCAGGCGGAAAATGGCCACCGGCATCGTCGGCGTATCGGGTCGGGCGATGAACAGCGTCGCGCCGAACTCGCCGAGCGAAACGGCGAAGGCGAAGCCGGCGCCGACCAGCGCGGCGCGGCCGACGATCGGCAGGTCGACCTCGCGCCAGGCGCGCCCCGGCGCCGCCCCGAGCACCGCCGCCGCCTCACGTAGCCGCCGGTCGACCGAGCGCATCACCGGCGCCACCGAGCGGACGACGAAGGGCAACGCGACGAGCGCGTGGGCGATCGGGATCAGCCAGACCGAAGTGCGCAGGTCGAAGGGCAGGCTGAGCGGTAGCCGCCCGAGGGCGAGGATGAAACCGAAGCCGATGATCACCGCCGATGTCCCGAGCGGCAGCATCAGCAGCGCGTCGAACGACTGCGCCAGCCACCCGCGGCGGTAGGCAATGACCGCACTGGCCATCAGGCCGAGGACGACGCAGAGCACGGTCGCGAAGCTGGCATAGGAGAGCGAGTTGCGGACGGCGTCGAGGGGTGGCACGAACAGTGCGCCGCGCGCCGGACCAAGCAGGGCAGCATAGTTGGCGAGGCCGTGGCCGCCGGCGGTCGTGAGCGAACGCTCGACGAGCGCGAGCAGCGGCAGGCCCAGCAACAGCGCCATGAAGGCGAGGTTGGCGGCCACGAAGGCGCGTTCGGCGGCGGTACGCGGTGGTCGCGCGCCGGCGCCCGGAGGCAGCAGCCGCAGGCCGATGGCGAGCCGTTCCTGGACCCGTGCGTACACGAGCAGCAGCACCAGCAGGCCGCTCATCTGCAACAGCGAAAGCGTCGCCGCGACCGGCAGGTCGAGCAGCTGCGCGGTCTGGCGGTAGATCTCGACCTCGAGCGTGGCGAAGGTGGGGCCGCCGAGCAGGAGGATCACCCCGAACGACGTGAACGTGAAGAGGAAAACGATCGACGCGGCCGACGCGATCGCCGGTGCGAGCAACGGCAGCGTGATCTCGCGGAACGCGCGCCAGCGGCTCGCGCCCAGCACGCGCGCCTGTTCCTCGAGTCGCGGATCGAGCTGCGCCCACAGCCCGCCGACGATGCGGAGCACGATCGCGTAGTTGTAGAAGACGTGGGCAAGCAGGATCGCCCAGATCGTGTGCTCGAGGCGGACGGGCAGCGCACCGCGCGGGCCCACCAGGGCCAGGAAAGCCGATGCGACGACAACGGTCGGCAGGACGAAGGGCACGATGGCGAGGGCCTCGATGAGCCGCTTGCCCGGGAATCGGAAGCGCCCGAAGGCGTAGGCGGCAGGAAGCGCCGCGAGCAGCGTCAGGCCAGTCGAGACGGCGGCCTGCCACAACGTGAACCAGGCGACCTCGCGCACGAAGGGGCGGGCCAGGGTTTCGAGCGGGCCGGCCAGGTCGAGGCGGCCGGCCGGCGCGAGGCCGGCCACCAAGATCGATGCCAGCGGGTAGAGGAAGAACAGGGCGAGGAAGAGAAGCGGCGGCGCAGCCAGCAGCAGCGTCGGCAGGCGGCGCAGCGGCGCCCTGCTAGCGGAGGACGACGTCGTTCCACTCCCGGATGGCACGCTCGCGCAGCGCGTCGATCTCTGTCGGCTCCATCGTCAATGGTTCCTCGATTTGCTCAGCGTGCGCGACGAAGACTTCGGGCAGCTCCGCCTGGCGGTTGGCCGGGAAGACGAACATGTTGAGCGGGATGTCCTCCTGGAACGTCGGCGAGAGCATGAAGTCGATGAATGCGCGGGCGAGCTCCGGTGCGCGGGCGCCTTTCAGCACGCCGGCGAACTCGATCTGCCGGAAACAGCCATCGCTGACGACGCCGGTGGGTGCCTCGTCGAGCGGCGCCGCGGTCGACAATGCCTCGGCGGCCGGGCTGGTCGCGTATGAGACGACGAGCGGCCGCTCGCCCTCGCCGCCGCCGCCCGAGAACGCGCCGAAGTAGGCGTCCTCCCAGCCGGCCGTCACCAGCACGTCGTTGGCGCGCAGCGCACGCCAGAAGCCCTGCCAGCCCCCGCGCTCGCCGACGCCCTCCCCGAAGCGCGCGATGGTGGCGAGCAGAAAGGCCAGGCCGGGCGAGGACGTAGCCGGGTTCTGGACGACGAGCATGCCGTCGTAGCGCGGGTCGGCCAGTTCCTCGAGCGACTGCGGAGGCGGAAGTTCGGCCGAGAACGCGGCGCGGTCGTAGTTGATGCACACGTCGCCGTAGTCGATCGGCGTCACCCGCGCGTCGGGGTCGAGCTCGAGCGCGTCCGGGACGTGCTCGAGCAGCGGCGAGCGGTATGGCTCGAAGATGTTGGCCGCCAGGGCTCGCGACAGGAAGGTGTTGTCGACGCCGAAGAGCACGTCGGCCAGCGGCGCCTCACGCGCCAGGATCGCCTGGTTGACCATCGCCCCGGCGTCACCCGCGCGGAGGACGCGCAGCTGAACCCCGTTTGCCTGCTCGAACTCGTCGAGCACCTCTTCCGAGATGGCAAACGAGTCGTGCGTCATCAGCACCAGCTCTGCCGGTGGAGTGGGTGACGCGCCCGGCCCTGTACAGCCCACGACCAGCAACGCCATCACTGTCAGCAGGGAGGCCAGGCGCCGCCGCGCCCGGCTGCCCGGCCGAGCCTGCCGCGCAGCCGCCAGCGGACCGCTCATGCTCGTGCCCCCTGGCGGATATGGATCGCCACCAGCCGGCCTCGCGTGACGCTGATCTCCGCGCTCGGGCCGGTCAGAACGTTCGACAGGCCGAGGCTCGAGCCGCCGGGCAGCGTGCCGCCGTGCAGTGAGTATTCCAGCCCGGTCAGCGTCACACCCTCGACGTCGGTGCCCAGGGGCAGCAGCGAGACGATGTCGCCGGCGCGGCCGAGCAGCTGGAGCCTGCCGCCCTCCGGTCCGCCGATCACGCGCACGGTCGTTGCCCGGTCCAGCACGGTGACCGGCACGCTCAGGTCAGGCGCCGCCAGCAGCAGCACGTTGGCCAGCGCATGGTCGAAGCGCGGCCCGCCGAGCGCGCCCACCAGGAACACCTCGGCCGCCCCGCGGCGGACGGCTTCGCGCAGCGCCAGCTCGGTGTCGCTCGCGTCCTTAGCCATCGCGTGCCGCTGGAGCTCGACGCCCTGCTCGGCGAGTGATGCGATCGTCGTCGGGGCGAGCGAGTCGGCGTCGCCGACGACGAGGTCGACGTGGAGCCCGAGCGCCTGCGCCTTGCGCAGCCCGCCGTTGGCGGCTATGACGACGAATTCTTCGTCGCCCGCGGCAGGCGGTAGCTCCGGGCCAAGCTCCTCCAGCGCCGGCACCTCGCCATCGGCGACCACGAGCGCCTTCATCGTCCCACCGTCGTCGGCATGCGCTTCTCCCGTTGGCGGGACGGAGAGGATCGTCGAGGACTCCCTGCGCTGGTACGAGCCAGATCAGGTTCGGAGGGTCTGCGAGCAGGTCGCACTCTCAGCGCCCGAGCGGCGCTCCCCTGTCCCGTGAGTGATTGGTAGGTCGATTGTAGCCGCTGCGCGCGCAGAGCCCGATGTAGTATCGCCGGCGTGCCCAGCGAAGCCGGCGTCCGGGGAGTAGTGGAGGCAGCAGCCCGCAAGGGCGTCGAGCTGCATGTCGTCACCTTTGCCCAGAGCACGCGCACCGCACAGCAGGCGGCCGATGCCGTTGGCGCCGAGGTGGGCCAGATCGTCAAGAGCCTCGTCTTCGTCGGCTCGCGCGCCGAACGGCTTCAGGCCTACCTGGCCCTGGTCAGCGGCGCCAACACGGTCGACCCGGAAAGACTGGCCGCCGCGCTGGGCGAACCGCGCGTGCGGCGCGCGACGGCCGAGGAGGCGCGCCAGCTGACCGGCTTTGCCATCGGCGGCATTCCCCCCTTCGGCCATGCTGAGCCGCTGCAGACCGTGATGGACCATGACCTCGGGCGCTTCACCGTCGTGTGGGCGGCAGCCGGCACGGCCAACAGCGTCTTTGCCGTGCCACCCGCGACGCTTCGTGCGCTGGCCAACGCGAGTATCGCCCCGATCTGCCACGAGCTGCCAGCGGGCAACCCGCCGATGGCCGCTCGGACCGGCGAGACGGTGCAGCCGGCTGGCGAACGCGCCGCGACGCTGCCAGCGCCGCCGACGAGGTAGGGTCACGGCCGACGAGCGAGCCGAGCCGCGCCGGCTGGCCGTGCAATATCCGGGCGGGCTGGCGGCGCGCTATCGCTGGGCGGGCAGCGCTTCAGCGGCCAGCGTGTTCGGCGTCTCCGAGGCAACGGGCACACTCGCCGACTACGGCACCCTGGAGGGCGGCGACCCCGACCGGCTCTGCCGCGCGGAGCTGCGCGTCGAGAGTCCGCTGGGCAGCTGGACCGCGCGCCTCGCCTCGCTCGTCTACGACGAGCCACAGGGCGTGCTGTGGGACTCGGCGGGTCTGCTCCTCGTCAAGTACGGCTTTCGCCTGTATGCGTTCTCTGCGCGCAGCGGCGAGCTCGCCTGGAGCCACGCCTCGGCGACCCCTACGCTCGCCGTCTTCGCCTCGTCGCGGCTGGGCCACTGCCTGCTCCAGAGCGAAGTCGAAACCATCGCTCTGCGCCCGAACGGCGACGTCGCCTGGCGAGCGGCGCACAACGAGGTCGTCACCGAGGCGCGCCTTCTCGGCGGCAGGCTGATACTCACCACGTACGGCGGCCAGCAGCTCGTGCTCGACGCCGCCACCGGGCGGGCGGCTGTGGAGCAACGGTGAACAAGGCGATGCCGGTCGCACGGAATGTGGACAACTTCGCTTGACCGGCCGGCCGACCGCCGATAACGTACCTCCCAGCCCGGAGGGGCCAGCAGCGAAGCTAGCGACCGCGATCACATCAAGGTCCACGCCTCGTGAAGGTCACTCCGGGTCTTTCGTTGCCCGCGCCAGCCCGTGGCGGGTCACACCTGGCTGATGCTGCTCGCGCTCGTCCTGGCCGCCCTCGGCGTCGCCGCCATCGTTGGCTCGGAGGTGATCGCTCGCCGCTACGCGCGGCGGTACGTGATCGGCCGGATCCTGATCGCTGCGCCTCAGGTCTCGCTCGAACAGGCAATCGATATTGCGGCGCGCGGCGATCGCCGCTATGTCCGGCTGCACGGCCGCATCAGCAGCGCCGAAGAGTTCCCCGACGAGAACGACCGGCCGCTCGTCTACCGGCGCAAGCGCATCGAGATACGCACCGACCAAGGACGGTGGGAGGCCGTCGCCGAGGAGGCAGAAGGTGTCCCGTTCGGGGTCGAATCGCGTGGCGCGAGCGTCGCCGTCGACAGCGCAGCACTCGGCGAGGGTCTGGTCGTGCTGCCCCGTGAGTCGGTCGGGCGGGTGGCCGACCTGCCGCCCGGCATTGACGCGGGCGACGCACCGGCGACGGCCCAGGCGCGTCTCGTCGTCGAGCAGGTCTCCGCAGTCGAGCACGCCTTCGTGGCCGGCATGCCGCAGAGCGGCACGGGTGGCGAAGTGATCATCTCGAGCGCTGCCCGGCGACCGCTGATCCTGACCACGCTCGAGCTGCCGGCTGCGATGCGTGTGCTCGCGGCCGGACAGCGCGGCATGACGCTGTTGCTCGGCGCGCTGCTGATCGTCGGGGTCGTCCTGCTTGCCGCCGCGGTGGCGGTATCCGTGTTCACCCTCGCCTAGTCCGTGTCGGCCCTCGCCTCGTCCGTTGCCCGCGCGCCGCATGCTAGGCTCGGGAGTGGGGTGATGGATGGCGCAGGCGTACGTTGCAGACGCTTTGCGTGTCGCAAGTCGCGACGCACGGGCGGCGCGCCACGGGCGACGACGACGGTGCTGCTCGCGCTGTTTGGCCCGGCCTTGATTGCCTGGCTGCTCGCCGCTCCGGTGCTCGGCCAATCGCCGACCGTGCCGATCGCGACGCCCTTCGACCCACGCGCCGAGGGCGAGGGCCCGGGGCTCGTCGGCGCGCCGCTGCTCGCCGCGGTCGCCGTCCTCGGCATCGCCGTGGCAACCTTCGCGCTCACCTATCTCTACGTACGCATGAGTCGACCGCGCTGATGTCACGGCCGCGACGCCGCCCAACCAATGCCGGTCCGCCGGCGCGCCGCCATCGTCACATGGCCCGGCCACTCGGCGAGCCGGCGCTGCCGGCTGCGCCAACGCGACGCAGCCGGCG
>JALYGJ010000139.1 GCA_030777155.1 Chloroflexota bacterium
GGTCGAGGCGATCCAGAAGCTGTCGGGTGCGGGCGGCGAGCGGGAGCTGGTGCCCGCGTCGCGGCGCCGGCTGGCCGCCCTCGAGTTGGCCCGCCTCACGTTTGCGATGCTGCCCGCGACGCCGGCAACCGAAGTGCATTACCCGGCCGGCCTGCGCACCTACGCCGACATCTCGCCACCGCGCACGCCGGCCGAGCTCGCCGACCGCATCGAGGAGTTGGAACGAAGCCTGTGGCATATCGCGACCGGTCGTCCACCGCGGCTCTCCGACGGGCGCTATCGCCGGACGTACGGCTTCTTCGATACCGCAGCACGGATCAGCAGCGGGGGTTTCCTGCTCTCGTAGCTGGCCGCTGCTATCCTGCCGCGAAAGCGGTTCTGCCGCGGCAGCCCAACCTGGGCCGCGGCCAACCCTTAGTCGCGAGGTATCAGCTGTCTACTGACGAGCGGTCTTCCGACCACGACCCGCTGTCGCCGGACACGCCCGGCGCCATGCCCGCCCAGCCGCCGCCACCCAGTGTCGGCGAGCAATTCGGCCGTACACGCTCCGCGTTCGCACGTCTCGTCCGTGCCCACATAGCGCTCCTGCGCGCTGAGATCGACGAGATCGTCGGCCAGGTCAAGCAGATGGCGATGCTCGCCGGCATCGCGATCGCGCTGCTGCTGCTGATGGCGAACATGATCTACATCGGCGGCTTCCTCTTCCTCGGCGAGTGGCTTTTCGGCTCGATAGGCTGGGGCTTCGCCCACGGGACGTTGCTCGCGCTGGGGCTCGTCGTCGCGCTCGCGCTGGGCATCGTCGGTGCGGGCAAGGGCAGCGCGGTAACCAGCGTGCTCATCGCCGCGCTGGTTGCCGTTGGCCTGGCGCTCCTGCTGGGCAGCAACGCCGGCCACGACACCGCCGACTACTTTGCCGGCCAGCTGCCCGCTCCACTGAATTCGGCGAGCGCAGTGGCGGCTCTGGTTGGCGCGCTGATCTTCGGGGTGCTCTTTGCGCTCCTGCTGTCACGGCTGGGTGGTGCGACGGGCGCCGTCGGCGGCCTGATCATCGGCGTCGTCGTGGGTCTCGTACTGGGCTACCTCGTTGGCGGCGCGCCGTGGACGTGGCCACCGGCGGTCGGCTTCGCGATAACGGTCGGGCTCATTGCGTGGCCGATTCTCAACGCGCTTCTCGCCTGGCCGGGGCTGGACGTCGGCGCTCGCTTCAGCAGGCTTTACCCAAGGCAGACAATCGACACGGTGACGGAGACCAGGGAATGGCTGGAGGATCAGTGGCGGAGTCGGTCGCCGAAGCCCGGCAAGAAGTAGAGCTCGCGCGGCGGGCGGTCGAGTCGGAGCTCGACAGCCTGGGTGATTCAGCGCGCAGCGCATTCGACATACCAGCCAAGGTCCGGCGCAACCCGGCGCGGACGGTGGGCCTCGGCGCCGGCGCGGCCTTCCTCCTGCTCGGCGGCCCGAAGCGGGTGCTGAAGGCGGCCGAAGGCCGAGTGTTGCCCCGTCGCCGGCCACGCCGCCTGCTGCCGAAGGAGATAGACCGAACGCTCGACCGCATGCCGGAGGAGGAGCAGGAGGAGTTGCGCGCGCACCTGGAGCGCGACTTCGCCAGTTACCTCGAGCGCGAGCACGTCAAGGAGCAGCCCAACGCAAGGCGCTCGTTCTGGGCGACATACGACACGTTGGTCGGCATCCTCGGTGCCGCCGCCGCCCGCGAGCTCGTCAAGCGCTTCTTCGCCGCGCCCAAGGAGGGCGCGGCCGAGGCGGCGCAGCAGGAAGCAAAAGCCGCTCAGGAGGAAGCGAAGGCGGCCGAACAGGAAGCGAAGGCGGCCGAGGCGACGGCACGCGCGAAGTCGGCCAGGCGCGCGGGAGGCGCCAGCTAGCCTCCGCTGGTGCTCAGAGCGTCAGTCGAGGATCTCGAACGACTCGGCCATAGCTTCGGCGTCGGCCGCGATGTCCTCAGCGGTCAGGCCGCTGACCGTGACGACGTGATACGTCCTGCCGGCGGGAATGACGTACTGCTCGACGACATACGGGTTTCCGGCAGCAGCCTCCGACAAGCGGTAGCTGAGGTGTAGGGCCTCGCCGGCAGCGAGCTGGACCCGCTCAGAGCCGACCTCGCCCTCGAGGACGTCGAGCTGCTCGAGCTGCGCGACGTTGAGCTGTTCGAGCACGTCAAGGCTCAGACCACCGGAGGGAGCGGAGACGATGTTGACGTTGGTGGCAAACGATGTGCTCAGATCGGCCGTTCGGAATGCGATGAACTTGACGCCGGCGGCGAGCATGCCGCCGACCGGGCCGCGCAAGAGCTGACGCAGCTGGGGGTCCTGGATCGTGTCCAACACGGTTTCGAGGTCGCCGGCGGAGAGGTCGATGCGTCGCCACCCGGCGGGCAGCGTCATCGCATAACCGTCAGCGTGGTTGACGACCCGTCCTTCCAGCCCGATGAGTCCCGCGCCGGGCGAGGAAGTCGCCGGTGGTCGTGTGGCCGCTGTCGGTACGGGTGTCGCGGTTGCCGGCACCGGGGTCGCAGTTGCCGGTGCCGGAGTGGGAGTTGCCGGCGCGGGCGTTGGCGTTGCCGGTATCGGTGTTGGAGTTGCGGTCAGCAGGGTTGGCGACGGTGTCGGCAGCGCGGGCGTGGGCGATGGAGCCGGCGCATCGGCGGTGCAGCCGGCCAGCACGAGTAAACCGACGAGTACCAGTGGAGCGTATCGCCTGGCGGAGTCAGTAGTCACGCTCCCCTCCCATCTCAACGACGCCCGGCACGATCGCTGACCGACGGTGGAGGATAGTAGCCGCGACACGGTCGCGTGTTTGGATGCCACTTAACGACGGCACGGCGGCGGCCGGTATCCTTGCCCTACGTTTCAACGGAAACTTCCGCCGGGCGAGTGGTGGAACGGCAGACACGCCAGCCTTAGGAGCTGGTGCCGCGTAAGCGGCGTGTCGGTTCGAATCCGACCTCGCCCACCATCTGCCGGGTAGCGGGCGGCCTACGGGGACGGGGTAGCGCCCAGCAACCGCGCCGCCACCTGGCGCGTGTTGACGACGCCAAGGACCGTGACGCCGTTGGGCGAGACGTACGCCTCCGACAGGCGCCACGGGTCGGACGCGGCCGGTTGCAGCAGCACGATCGGCGCGCCGTACTCGGGTCGCAGCACCAGCGCGCCGCCGTCGACGGCGATGGCGGCGCGGGCCTCGACGTTGGCCAGCGTCAGGCGCAGGCCGCCGTCGACGAGCTGGACGTCATCGAAGGTGAAGCCGGCCCTTTCGGCGGCAATGTCGACCATCGCCGCGCTCTGCTCGGCGTCGAAGTGCCCGGTAGCGCGCGCCGATTCGGCCGGACCGTACACCTCGACCAGGATCGCCCGCGCCTGGATTCCGCCGGCCATCACGACGACGTCCTCCATCCGCCCGGAGAGCGACTGGAACGAGCGGTCGAAGATCGAGACGCCGCCGAAGACGAGGTCGAGCCGGCCGACCGTCGCTCGGCCAAGAGCGACGTTGCGGCCCTCCACGCGCAGCCGCGCAGCGCGCCCGTAGAGGAGTGCCGGATCGAACGTGTCGACGGTAACCTTCAGTTCGTCTGCCTGAACGCCCATCTCGCGCACCGCCTGCGTGAGCAAGGGCGAGGCGGCCGCGGGCAGCACGAGGAAGATCGCCAGCCCGACGAGCAGCACGAAGAAGGCCAGGAAGCGCACGAGCCTGAACACGAGGCCAAAGGGTAGTCGGCGGTGCGCAGCCGCGCTCCGTATACTCAGCCGTCCGGATGATCGACCCTGCTCGGACCTCGCTGAAGGTCACGACCACGCCCGCTGCCCGCCGCTCGGTCGTGCTCGAGGTGGAGCTCCCCGCCGAACGCGTCCGCCGCTCCGTCGATGCCTCGGTGCGCCACCTCGGTGAGCGCACGAAGGTGCCCGGCTTCCGGCCCGGTAAGGTGCCGCGCCCGCTCCTCGAACGTGCCCTCGGTGTGCGCCGCGACGATCCGTCGGCGCCCAACCCGCTGTACGACGATGCGAAGGAGCACCTCTTCGAGTCGTCCGTGCTGGAGGCCGTGCAGCAGGAAAACCTCGACGTGCTGTCGATCGCCGAACCTGAGTGGCTGCGCTTCGAGGAGTCGGCTGGCGCGACCTACCGCGTGACCCTGCCGCTGCGGCCTGAGGTCCAGCTCGGCGCCTACACCGACTATCCCTTCGGCATCGACCTGGCCGAGATCGACGACGCCCGCGTCGATGCCGTCGTCGAGCAGCTGCGCGACCAGCAGGCGACCCTCGCACCGGTCGAGGACAGGGCGGCGCAGAAGGGCGACTACGGCGTCATCCGCTTCGCCGGCCGCCGCGACGGCGAGCCGATCGAGGGCGCACAGGCCGAGCGCGTGCCGTTGGTCATCGGCGACGAGAACATGGTGCCCGGCTTCGAGGAGCAGCTCGTCGGGCTGCGCGAAGGCGAGCAGAAGACGTTCAGCCTGACCTTCCCCGCCGAGTACCCGCAGGGCGAGCTCGCCGGCGCGACCGCCGAGTTCGACGTCGAGCTCCTCGAGTTGCGCGAGAAACGGCTGCCCGACGCCGACGACGACTTCGCGCGCAGCCTGGGCAGCTACCCGGACCTGGCTGCCCTGCGGGAAGAGATCCGCCGCCGGCTCGAGCGCAGCGAGCTCGATCGCGCGCGCCACCGCTTCGCCGACCGGATCATCGAGTTCGCCGTCGCCAACGCGACGGTCGAGTTGCCTGACGTGCTCGTCGAACGTGAGCTCGAGGTGATGATCGACGAGCTCAAGGTGCGCCTGGCGGAGCAGCGCATCGGCTGGGAGGAGTACCTGCGCGCGAGAGAGATCGACGAGGCGGCTCTCCGGCCGGACTTCCGGCCGGACGCGGAGCGGCGGGTCAAGACGCTGCTCGTGCTGTCGGCGATCGCCGACCGCGAGGGTATCGACGCTGATGACGCCGAGCTCGAGGCGGAGATCACTCGCTCGGGCGAGCGCTATCGCGACAACCCGCGCCTGGTGTCGTACCTCGAGTCGGCACGCGGCCGGGCCTACACTCGGTCACTGCTCCGCCGCTCGAAGACGGTCGAGACGCTGATCGATCGCTGGATCGAGCAACACCCCGAGTTCGCCCACGTGCAGCACCTGCACGACGAACCCCCAGCTGCCGCAAGCCAGAAAGGAAACGCCTGATGCTGGTCCCGATGGTCATCGAGAGCTCTAGCCGTGGTGAGCGCGCATACGACATCTACAGTCGACTGCTCAAGGACCGGATCATCTTCCTCGGCGACGCGATCGAAGATCACATGGCGAACCTGATCATCGCCCAGTTGCTCTTCCTCGAAGCGGAGGACCCCGATCGCGACATCAGCCTCTACATCAACTCGCCCGGCGGCGTCGTCACCGCCGGCCTCGCCATCTACGACACGATGCAGTACCTGCGCGCGCCGGTGAGCACCATCTGCATCGGCATGGCGGCGAGCATGGCCTCGGTACTGCTGGCGGCCGGCGCGAAGGGCAAGCGCTACGCGTTGCCGCATAGCCGGATCATGATCCACCAGGGCTCGGGCGGCTTCCGCGGCAACACCCCCGACGTCTTCATCCAGGTCAAGGAGCTCGAGGCGCTGATCAACATCAACCACCACATCCTCGCCCGCCACACCGGCCAGCCGGTCGAGAAGGTGATGCGCGACACCGAGCGCGACTACTTCATGTCGCCCGAAGAGGCCAAGGCATATGGCATCATCGACGAGGTCTACACGACGCCCGACCAGTCGCTGATCAGCGAAGCTCGCGCGAAAGGCGCGCTGGGTGGCGAAGGGGGCGCCGTGGCCGCCGGCGAGAGCGTCGCGCCCGCGCCGGACAGGGGCTGAGGCGCTCGGACGGCGCGGGACTACGGGAGCAGATCGGAGCTCGGATGACTACCACCGGCAGCAAGGGCACCAAGGTGCCGTACCGCTGCAGCTTCTGCGGCAAGAGCCAGGAGCAGGTGCGCAAGCTGATCGCCGGCCAGGGCGTCTACATCTGCGACGAGTGCATCAACCTCTGCCAGGAAATCATCGAAGAGGAGATGCTCGAGGCGCCGCGCGCCAAGCCGCAGGCGGCCAAGCTGCCCAACCCGGCACAGATCAAGCGCGCGCTCGATTCGTACGTCATCAGCCAGGAGCGGGCCAAGAAGGTCCTGTCGGTCGCGGTCTACAACCATTACAAGCGAGTCAACGCCGGCCACCTCGTCGACGAGGTCGAGCTGCAGAAGTCGAACGTGCTCCTCGTCGGGCCCACCGGCTCGGGCAAGACGCTGATGGCGCAGACGCTCGCACGCGTCCTCGACGTGCCCTTCTGCATCGCCGATGCGACCTCCCTCACCGAGGCCGGCTATGTCGGCGAGGACGTCGAGAACATCCTGCTGCGGCTGATCCAGGCCGCCGACTTCGACGTCGCGCGCGCCCAGCGCGGGATCATCTACATCGACGAGATCGACAAGATCGCGCGCAAGGCCGACAACCCGTCGATCACGCGTGACGTCTCCGGCGAGGGCGTGCAGCAGGGGCTGCTCAAGATCCTCGAGGGTACGGTGGCCAACGTTCCGCCGCAGGGCGGGCGCAAGCACCCGCACCAGGACTTCATCCAGATCGACACGACGAACATCCTCTTCGTCTGTGGCGGCGCCTTCGAAGGCCTGGAGAAGATCGTCGAGGAGCGCGTCGGCAAGCGCACGATGGGCTTCGGCTCGGAGGCGCAGACCGACCGCGCCAAGCGCGAGAAGATACTCGAGCACATGATGCCGGAGGACCTGCTCAAGTTCGGGCTGATCCCCGAGTTCGTCGGCCGCTTGCCGGTCATCGTCTCCCTCTCCGCGCTGACGCGCGACGATCTGATGCGTGTCCTCACCGAGCCGAAGAACGCGGTCACGCGCCAGTTCCAGAAGTTCCTCCAGCTCGACAAGGTCGAGCTGCACTTCACCCCCGCCGCGATCGAGGCCGCCGCCGAGCTGGCGCTCGCGCGCAAGACGGGCGCGCGCGCGCTGCGCTCGATCATCGAGGAGTCGCTGCTCGAGGTGATGTACGACATCCCCGACCGCACCGATGTCCGGCGCTGCATCATCACCGAGGAGACCATTCGCAGCGGGCGCGCGCCACTGCTGTTGACCAAGGCGGAGATCGACCGCGGCGTCGACGAAACGAATTACGGGGAGCTGCTGGAGCGGGGCGCCTGACAAGCGACCAAGCACCGGCCGACTCTCGCCTTTCGGCCGAGCGGAAAGCTCCGCCAGCCGGGAGCGACTCGCCGACCGCCGCCGCGTTCAGCGAGGGTGACCTTCTCAAGCAGGAGCTCAGCAAGGGTCTGGGGGCCCTGCATCGTTCCGCTGCCGGCCTGTTCCTGTCGGCGCTCTCGGGTGGCCTCGACATCGGCTTCAGCCTGGTCGCCATCGCCACCGTGCTCGCGATGGGCGGCGACCTCGATCCGCTCGTCACGCGGCTGTTGCTCGCGAACGCCTACGCCGTCGGCTTCGTCTTCGTCGTGATGGGCCGCTCGGAGCTGTTCACCGAGCAGACGACGCTGGCCGTGCTGCCGATCCTGCACCGGCGGGCCGGGATAACCGACCTCGGCCGGCTGTGGTTGATCGTCTACGTCGGCAACCTGTGCGGCGCGATCGTGTTCGCCGCCATCGCCGCCGTGCTCCTGCCAGCGGCGGGCATCGCATCCGGCCGCTTGCTCGGGGACCTGGCCAGCTCCATCACCGCCGGTGGGCCGCTGGCAATGCTCCTCAGCGCGATGCTCGCCGGCTGGCTGATGGGCCTGCTCTCATGGCTCTTGACGGCCGGCCGAGACACGATCAGCCAGATCGTCTTCGTCTGGCTTGTCACCGCGCTCATCGGCTTCGCCGGGCTGCACCACTCGATCCTCGGCGCCGTCGAGGTGTTGGCCGGGTTATTCAGTGGCAGCGGTCCTGACGTGGATGCGTTCCTCCGCTTCTTGGCCCTGGCGACCATCGGCAACGCGGTCGGCGGCGGGGTCTTCGTCGCACTCCTCAAGTACAGTCACTCGGTGCGCGGCACTCGCCTGACACCGGTCGACCTCGAGCCGCCGTCTCCATGACCGGCCGATGAGCGCGATCCCGGGGATCGGCGGCTACGGCGGGCGGCGGCTCGCCGAGCGGCTGGGCCGCGTCGGCGTGTGGAGCTTCGCGCTCCAACGGCTCAGGGCAGCCGACGAACGGACGATCGCCCGCGAGCTCGAGGGTCAGCGCTACCCGGCGCTCTGGATGCCGGAGACCGTGGGCAGCAAGGAAGTCTTCGCGCACTCGGCGATCCTGCTTGCCGCCACCAGCCGTGTCGCCATTGCACCTGGCATCGCCAACATCCACGCCCGTGACCCGATGGCGATGGCCAACGCTGCCCGTGCCCTGGGCGAAGCATATCCGGACCGTTTCGTGCTCGGCATTGGTGTCAGTCACGCGCCGTCGGTCGAGCGGCGGGGCGGCGAATACGGCAATCCGCTGGCCAAGATGGGCGCCTACCTGGACGCCATGGACGACGCGCAGTACTCCGCGCCGCAGCCCGCGTCACCGATCCCACTCGTGCTCGCGGCGCTTGGAGCGCGCATGCTCGAGCTCGCCGCCGAACGTGCAGACGGTGCCCATCCCTACTTCGTCCCACTCGAGCACACGCCGTTCGCCCGCCGTCACCTGGGCCGGGAGCCGTGTCTGGCGACGGAGGTGACGGCGGTGCTGACGGCCGATCGCAGCGCCGGCCTGCGCATCGCCCGCGCCTTCGCGCGTCACTACCTGGCACTGCCCAACTACGCCAATAACCTGCGCCGCCTGGGCTGGTCGGACGACGATATTGCCAATCAGGGGAGCGATCGGCTTGTCGAGGCCGTCATCGCGATCGGCGATGTCGACCACATCGTGCGGCGCGTGCGCGACCATCTGGACGCCGGCGCCGACCACGTGTGCATCCAGCTGCGCGCGGAGCAGTCGAGCGATCCGGCGATCGAGGGCTACCGGGAGCTCGCCGCCGCCCTGCTCTGAATCCCACTTAACGCCGCCGGAGGAGTGCGGCCGCGCGGCACTGCGACTGCTCGCGCAGGGGACCGCGTGGCCGCCGCTGAAGGCAATCGCCGACCGCGGTCGTGCTCTTTACTACGCATCGCTTGAACGCGCTTTCAGGCCTTACCTGATAGGGGCTGACGGCGAACACGTGCGGGCACAACTGATCGCGCTGACCGACGTGTTCGTGTCGAAGCTTCTCCGCGTGGACATGTAATTGACGCGCGCGGAGACCGCACAGCTGATGCTCGAAACGGTGCAAGCCGTGCTGCGCAACGACGAGGGGTTGATGAGCGAGTTTCTATTCGTGCTGTCGGCCGGGCGGCGGAAACGTGCCGCCGCGGCGGTCCGCCAGAACCTGCTGGCCGGCACGGCCCCGTCGATGGCCGCCGACACGGTCCGCGTTCTCGAACGGCACGAGGCCGACGTCGTTGCCTTCGACTACATGCTCTTCGGAGCGCTCTTCGCTGCCGAGAGGTCCAGCATCCGGGCGGCGATGCTCATCCATACCGTCTATCCGTTTCCCACCCGCGGGCGGCTGCAGTGGAGGCGCTGGCGCGACGGGACTCGCCGGTCGGCGTGGCGTCGCCGGACCAGTCAGTTTCGCCGCCGGCGGTGGTCGGCCCCGCTTAGCGAACCGCCGCGCTCTGCCGTACGAAGTCGAGCACGCGCCGCCACGCGTCGGCCGAGGCGTCGGCAAACTCCTCAGCCTTCCGGTCGAAGAACGAGTGCGACGCACCGGGATAGACCACGATCTCGTGCTCGACGCCGGCGGCGACCAGTGCGCTCCGGAAGTGCTCGACGTCGTCGCCCGGGATGCCTTCGTCGGCGCCGCCGAAGATGGCCAGTACGGGACAGCGCATCTCCGCCGCCACGTCCGCCGGCGCTGGCATGCCCGCTCGGAAGCTGCCTACCGGCCAGCCATAGAAGCCGATCACCCCGGCCAGGCCGAGCTCCGGCCTGGTCGCGGCGAGGAACGATAGCCGGCCGCCGAAACAGAACCCGATCGAGAAGACGCTTCCGGCGCCGGTGCTCGAGCGCAGGTGGTCGACGGCCGTCGAAACGTCGTCGACGAGTGTCGGGTAGCGCGTCTGAGCGATGTGCAGCCGGTGGTCGAAGTCAGTCGGGCGGTCGGCAACCGGCGTTGTTCGCCCGAAGTAGTCCATGGCGAGCGCATCAACTCCGGCCTCCGCGAAGCGGAGCGCGAGCTCTTCGTAATAGCGATGCAGCCCGCGGACGTCGGGGAGGATCAGGATTGCCGCACCGGCGGCCGACTCCGCCCGCGCGGCGAAGGCCATGAACCGCGTACCGTCCCTTGAGGCGAGCTCGATGCGCCGTCCGTCGAGTGCCGCCCCCGCCACCGCTGCGATCGGCGGCCGAGCGTCAGGCGCGAAGCACATCGGGGCCGATGTTACACTCGCCGCTCACGGCGAAGACCGGGAGGAGTAGCGCTCCACGGCCTGCCAGAGAGCTCCGGTCAGCGGCTGAAAGCCGGGGCGAGGCACGAGGACGTGAAGGTCGCCCGCGAGCAGTGACGGGAGGCGCCCGCTAGCGCGCCGAGAGGGTGGCCGGAACAGCCGGCGCGTGATGAGCGCGACGCCCGGACACCGAACCAGCAGGTGGCACCACGACCCCGTTCGTCCGCTGGACGAGCGGGGTTTCGAGTTTCGGTGGAGGTCGCAGGATGGCGACACAGTCGCAGACCACGGAGGTGAAGACGGCGGCCGACGCGAAGATGGCGGCCGACACGCGGACGACCGACATGCCGCCGGCATACCGGCCGGCTGAGGTCGAGCCGCGGACATACGAGCGCTGGCTGGCCGCCGACGTCTTCGCGCCCGACGGCGCGGGGAGCCGCGCCGACTGGTCGCAGCCGCCCTTCGTGATCATTCAGCCGCCACCCAATATCACCGGCGCGCTGCACCTCGGCCACGCGCTGACCGCCACGCTCGAGGACGCGATGGTCCGGCGGGCGCGCATGCTCGGCCGGCCAACACTGTGGTTGCCCGGCCTCGACCACGCCTCGATCGCCGCCCAGTACGTGCTCGATCGCATCCTCGCCGCCGAGGGCGAGTCGCGGGCGAGCCTGGGGCGCGAGCGTTACCTGGAGCGTATGTGGCAGTTCATCAACGCCACGCGTGAGGTGATGAACGGCCAGCATCGCCGGCTGGGAGCGTCGCTCGACTGGAGTCGGTTGCGCTTCACGATGGACGAGCAGTCCTCGCGCGCGGTGCGCGAGGCGTTCCACCGGCTCTACCGCGCCGGGCTGGCCTACCGCACGGAGGCGCTGATCAACTGGTGTCCGGGTTGTCGGACGAGCGTCTCAGACCTGGAGGTGATCCCAACGCCGGAGCAGGGCACGCTGTGGACGCTCCGCTATCACCTGCTCGACGAGGGGACCGGCGGGCCGGATCCGACCGCCTGGCTGGCCGTCGCGACCACCCGCCCGGAGACGATCCTCGGCGACACGGCGGTCGCCGTCCACCCGGCCGACGAGCGCTACCGCGGGCTGGTCGGTCAGCGAGTCCGCATCCCGTTCGTCGAGCGCGACGTGCCCATCGTTGCCGACGAGGGGGTCGATCCGGCCTTCGGGACCGGCGCCGTCAAGGTGACGCCGGCCCACGACCACGCCGACTACCAGATCGCGCAGCGGCACGGGCTGCCGATGGTGACGGTCCTTACCGACGACGCAACGGTCAACGAGAACGGTGAGGGCTATGCGCGGCTCGATCGCTACGAAGCGCGCCGGCGCATCCTCCTCGACCTCGACGCCCGCGGTGACCTCGAAGCGGCACGCGAGCACGAGATGCTGATCGGTCGCTGCCAGCGCTCGAACGACGTCATCGAGCCACGGCTGAAGACGCAGTGGTTCATCCGCACCGGGCCGATGGCGCGCTTGGCGCTGGAGGCGACGCGAAGCGGCCGGACACGCATCATCCCGCCACGTTTCGAGAAGGTCTGGGAGCAGTGGATGACGAACATCCACGACTGGAACGTCAGCCGCCAGCTCTGGTGGGGGCACCGCATCCCGGCCTGGTACTGCCCCGACGGGCACGTGACCGTCTCGGCGCTGCCGGAGGGGCCTCCGGCATGCGAGGTCTGCCGCCGCGCGGCGGCCGAGCTCGAGCAGGACGCCGACATCTTCGACACCTGGTTCAGCTCAGGGCTGTGGCCGTTCTCGACGCTCGGTTGGCCTGACGACACCGACGACCTGCGGCGCTATTACCCGGGCTCGGTGATGGAGACCGGCTACGACATCATCTTCTTCTGGGTGGCGCGGATGATGATGCTCGGCCTGCAGCTGATGGGCGACGTCCCGTTCGAGACGGTCTACCTGCATGGCCTGGTCAAGGATCCGCAGGGTCAGCGCATGTCGAAGACGAAGGGCAACGTCGTCGATCCGCTCGACGCGATCGCCGATGCCGGTGCCGACGCGCTGCGCTTCGCACTGCTGCACGGGACGTCGCCGGGCAACGACCAGAAGTTCCGCCGGGAGAAGCTGGAGGACGCGCGCAACTTCGGCAACAAGCTGTGGAACGCTGCCCGTTTCGTGATCGCGGCGCGTCCGCCTGACCTGGCCGCCGAAGCGACGCTCTCACTCCCCCCCGCCGACCAGCTCGGGCCGGCCGAGCACTGGATCCTCGAGCGCTGCGCCGCTACGGTCGCCGCCGTCGACCGTGCGTACGCCGAGTTCCAGTTCGGCGAGGTCACGCGGCTGCTCTACGAGGCGGTCTGGAGCGAATACTGCGATTGGTACCTCGAGCTGGCGAAAGTCGAGCTCGGACGCGCCGGGACGCCGGGCGCGTCGGGCTCCCGCCGGGCGGCGACGTGGTCGGTTCTCGCCTGGGTCCTCGATCGCTACCTGCGCCTGCTGCACCCGGTGATGCCGCACCTGACCGAGGAGATCTGGCAGCGGCTGCCCCACCGCCCGGGCGATCCCGACCTGCTGATCGTGGCCGGCTGGCCCACGGCTGACGGACGCGCGACGATCGATGCGGCGGCTGCAGCGGGAACGGCGGCGCTGATCGCGCTGGTGACCGAGGCGCGGACGGCGCGCGCAGAGGCGGGCATCGAACCGGCCGACTGGCTGCCCGCCCTGATCTGGCTACCCGACGGACCGGCCCGCCGCGCCTATCCGGACCTCGAGTCGGCCATTGGCCGGTTGGCGCGCATCAGGCCGCGCCTGGCTGAGCGGCCAGCCGAGCTCGAGCAGGCGACGGGCGGGCTCTCGGTCATTGCCGGCGACGCCGAGGCAAAGCTCGTCCGCTCGGATGCCGACGTCGAGCGCGAGCGTGCGCGGCTGTCGCGCGAGCTCGACCAGGCGCGCGCGCAGCTGGCGCAGACCGAGGCGCGCCTGGCCGACGAACGCTTCGTCGCTCGGGCCC
>JALYGJ010000140.1 GCA_030777155.1 Chloroflexota bacterium
GCACGAGATCGCGCATCGCGCACCAGGTCGCGTCCCACGACTGTGCCGCTAGCAGCGCATCGGCGCGCGCCCACAGCGTCCGGCGGTCCGTCGCCAGTGCCGCTTGGATGGCGCGGACGAAGGCCGGCCCGTCGGCGGCGATGGCGACCACGCCCTGCTCGCCGTACGGGCGGACGACATCGCGGACAGGCGTCGAAACGACCGGACGGCCACCGGACAGGTACTCGGGCGTCTTGGTCGGGCTGATGTAGCGCGTCGCCTCGTTGAGCGCGAAGGGCATGATCGCCACGTCCCAGCCAGACAGGTAGGCCGGCAGCTGCGCGTACTCCTTGAGGCCGAGCCAGTGCAGGTTCGACGCGCGCGGAAGATCATCCTCGTCGATCTTTGCCGTTGGGCCGACCATCACGATCTGCCAACCTGGCCGGGCCGCGGCAACGTGGGCGATCAGCTCGAGATCGAGCCGCTCGTCGATCACGCCGAAGTAGCCGATGCGCGGACGGCTGATAGCGGCCTGGTCGGCCGGCTCGGGCAGCACATCGCGTGCACGGGCAAAGTGCGCCCGATCGACGCTGCTCGGGAAGAGGTGGGTATGTGCGTGCTGCGCGCGTTTCGCCTCGTACAGGCTGCGGCCGCCGGTGAAGACGACGTCCGCGCCGCGCAACAGTTGCCGCTCGAGGTCGCGCAGCCGCGCTGGCGCTGACCGAAAGGCGCTCAACTCGTCCATGCAGTCGTAGATCACGGCCGACGCGCGCACGCGTGCCATCCACATCAGCGCCATCGGCGTGTAGTACCAGAGCCACGGATCGACGACGCCCTCGCGCTCGAGGAACGCCGAGATCGCGTCCTGCAGCAACAGGTACGCCTGCCGACCGCGCGCGGCAGCGGGCACGAGCGGTCGCACGATGGTCAGCTCGTCACGCCGAGTACGACGGACGAAGGCTCGCTCTCCCGACCACTGCGGCTCCTCGATGAAGAAGACGCGCCGCTCACGCGCCGCCCGCGCCATCAGGTGATTCGGGCGCTGGTACACGAAGTCCCAGGGCAGGTGCGACAGGCATACGAGATCGGGCACGGACATGGCGGAACGCGGCCTTTCGGATACAGGAGAGCGCCGGCGGGCCCCGGCAGTTATCCCACGGACTTCCCGGCGACGAAGCGTAATTGGGCATGCTCCGCGGCGGACCGGACCGTCAGCCGCAGGAGTCTTGCGAGCTCATCACAGTCCCGCGTCGCGGCTTGGCCGGATCGGACACGGCGCGCGAGAATGAGCGCGTGTTATCCGGGCTCGTTGATCCCGTGGCCGGGCGCGGACAGCTGCGCCTATGCCGCGCGGGCGAGGGTGCGCGCGGGCCCGACCGCGAGCCGGGCGTAGGCGCCGGTGGCAGCCGCCTGGGCGAGGCCGCGATAGAGCAGGCCGACGCGGTGCGGCTGGCGGTCGAGCCCGACCAGCCCACAGCGATTTACCCGACTGCGGTTCCAGCGAAGGCCGCTGTCCCAATCGACGTGATCGACGAAGCCGTACCAGCAGAAGCCGCGAATCGGCGCGCCCTCGGCGCGCAGGGTGAGCGCATCGGCCCAGACCTCGGCCAGCCAGCTCGGCGCGCGCTGCCCGGCGATGTTCGTTTCGCTCAGCATGAACGGCATGCCATACCGGGCGTGGTAGGCGCGGGCAAGCGCCAGGTAACCGTGCCGCCGGTCGCCCGCCTGGCGCACGCTGCCATCGGCCAGCACGAGACGTTCGTTGCCGCGGTAGTAGTCGTGCCCAACTATGCCGCCCGCCGTCGAGCCGTGAACGGCGAACCAATCGAGGCGCTCCTCGCCCATCCCGTTGGCGCGCAGCCAGTCGACGACGATAGCGGCCGGCCGCCTACCGAAGGCGAGGTCCCAACCGACAAAGCGCAGCTCGTTGAGGAAGGCCGCCCGGCCGGCGGCCGCCGGCTCAGCCGGCTGGAACGAGTCGCAGCCGTCGCTGTGGACGAAGATGGCGTCGGGGCGGCGCTCGCGGATGAGCTGCATGCCGCGCACCACGCACGTTGCCAGCCGGTCGATCGCGGCGACCAGCGAGCGATCGTCGCGCCGCCGTTCGTTCCACATCCCGTACCTGGCCGAGAACAGCGCCGTCACGAGCGGCTCGTTTACCGGCGTGTAGTAGCGGGCCCACGGGTAGCGCTCGGCAACCTCGGCCACGTACGCCTCGTAGCGCCGCACCAGGCGTGGGTCAGCGACGGCGCCGATGTCGTCGGGCAGGCCGAAGTGGAGCAGGTCGAGGATCGGCTCGCGCCCCGCGGCGAGCAGCGCGTCGAGCGCGCGATCCGTCCAGTCCCAGTCGAACTCGCGGCGCTCGTCGCTGCGCGCAACGACGTGGAACGGCACGCCGAAGCGGACGTAGCGGACGCCGAAGCTGGCCGCCATGCGGTAGTCCTCGGCGAAGCGCTCGCAGTGGCCGGTCTTGCGCAGCTCGTCCTGCCGAACGCGGCCGTGGATGGTCGGCGCCGAGCACTCGAAGCCGGTGGCCACGACGAACCCGCCGTCGAGCTCGAGCGCTCGCGCAGCGGACAGGCTATCCACTTCCAGGGTCTCCCCACGGGCCGAACGGTGACGGTCGCTCGGCGATGACGCGCAATATGCCGAGAGGGGATATCGCCCGCAACCGGACTTTTGCCGCCCTGCGCGAGGAATTCGTCTGGCGCGACGACGGTCGCTACCTCATCTACTACAGCTGGCCGCCCGACGAACCGGACGCCGATGATGCGGCCAACGAGGCAGGCGACGCGGGGCCGGCGTCGCCGCCGCAGCAGCCGTGGTCGCCGGAGCTCGGACCGACCGATGTCTGAGCTGCGCTGGAACCCGGTGCTCGGCGAGTGGGTCATGACGGCGACCCACCGCCAGGACCGGACGTTCCTGCCACCACGCGACTTCTGCCCACTGTGCCCGACGACACGGGCGGACGCGCCAACCGAGATCGAGCGGGCCGGCTTCGACGTCGCGGTCTTCGAGAACCGCTTTCCATCGCTCTCGCCAAACCCGCCGGCGCCCGCCGTCGCCGGCTCCGAGCTGACGCCGGTACGCCCGTCGGTCGGCGCCTGCGAGGTCGTCGTTTACACGCCGCGTCACGACGCGACGGCCGCCGACCTCAGCCAGCGCCAGCTCGAGCGGCTGATCGCCGTCTGGGCAATGCGCACGCTTGCGCTCGGCTCGCGGCCGGAGGTCGACTACGTCTACGTCTTCGAGAACAAGGGCGAGGCCATCGGCGTGACGCTGCATCACCCGCACGGTCAGATCTACGCCTACCCGTTCCTGCCGCCGACGATCGTGCGCGAAGCGGCATCGGCGGCTGAGCACCAGCGCGCGAAAGGCGGGTGCCTGTGGTGCGCGCTGCTCGAGCAGGAGATCGATGACGGCCGCCGCGTGGTTGCCCAGAACGAGCACTGGCTGGCCGGCGTGCCGTTCTTCGCGCGCTGGCCGTACGAGATCCATCTCACGCCACGGCGGCACGTCGGCTGGCTACACGAGCTTGACGGCGAGGCGGCGGCAGCGCTGGCCCGCCTGCTCAAGGTCGTGATGCTCAAGTACGACCGCCTGTTCGGCTTCTCACTGCCCTACATCATGGCCATCCACCAGCGGCCGACCGACGGCGGCGATCACGACGGCTACCACCTGCACCTCGAGTTCTACCCGCCCAACCGCACCGCCACCAAGCTCAAGTACCTCGCCGGCTCAGAGGCTGGCGCGGGCGCCTTCATCAATGACACGCTGCCCGAGGAGACAGCGCCCCGGCTGCGCGAGCTCGAACCGCGTGCCGACTGAGCCGACCGCGCCGGTGGACGCCGGGCGGCGGCGTTCCCTGCTCGGAGCACTGGCGCAGGTTGCCGGACCGGCGCGCGACACCGGCTCGGCGCGGGTCGTGCGTGCACCGGGCAGGGTCAACCTGATCGGTGAGCACACCGACTACAACCTCGGCTTCGTGATGCCGGCGGCGATAGGGCTCGAGACGTGGATCGGCGCGCTGCCCCGCCCCGACCGACGCGTCGAGCTGACCTCGCTCGAGCAGGCCGAGACGCTCGCGTTCGACCTCGACGCCATCCCGCCGCCGTCGGGCGGCTGGATCGACTACGTCGCCGGCACGGCACAGGCATTGCTGGCCCGCGGCGTCGCGCTGCGTGGTTTCACCGGCGTGGTCGAAACGGCAATCCCGATCGGCTCCGGCCTGTCGTCGTCGGCGGCGCTCGAGCTCGCCTCGGCATTGGCACTTGCCGCTGACGTCCCACCGGCGCTGCCGCCGCTCGAGCTCGCCCGTGCCGCGCAACAGGCCGAGAACGACTACGTCGGCGTTCGCTGCGGGATCATGGACCAGTTCGCCTCCGTCTTCGGCGCGCCGGGAGCGGCGATCGTGCTCGATTGCCGCTCGCTCGAGCACCAACTCGTGCCGCTCCCCAGCGGCCACGTCCTCGTCGCGCTCGACACTCGCTCGCCGCACCGTCTCGAGACATCGGAGTACAACGCGCGCCGGCGCCAGTGCGAGGACGCCGTCCGCGCGCTCGCCGCGCGATATCCACAGGTACGTTCGCTGCGCGACGTCGAGCCGGCGATGCTCGACGAGTTGGCCGCCCTCGTCGACGACGAAACGGCGCGCCGCGTTCGCCACGTGGTGAGCGAGAACGAGCGGGTGCTGGCGACCGCCGCCGCACTGCGCGCCGGCCGGCTGAGCGAGGTGGGGCGGCTGATGGCCGAGTCACATGCCTCGCTGCGCGACGATTACGAGGTCAGCTCGGCCGAGCTCGATGCGCTGGTCGAGATAGCGACCGGCGTCCCGGGTGTCGTTGGCGCGCGCATGACGGGCGCCGGCTTCGGCGGCTGCACGGTAAACGTGGTCGAGCTCGAGGCGGTCGATCGGCTGCGCGGGGCCGTCACCCGGGAGTACCGCGCGCGCACCGGCCGTGACGCCGGCTTCCACGTCGTGGCGGCTGTCGCCGGGGCAGGCGTCGTCGACTGAAGCACTTCCCCGGCCGCGCCCGATCGCGCGAGCCGGACCGTCAGCGCTCGATCTGCGTCCCGGCCGGCGGGTCGCCCGGCGAGCGCCCGATGAGCGTGATGCCGTGGACGCGGATGTACTTCGAGTGGTACGTCTCCTGGTGGATTACGTTGCCCTGGGCGTCGGTCACCGTCCGCGTCACCCATGCCTCGAACCCGTCGGTCGGGTACTCGATCCGCTCGGTCTTGCCCGCCGGCAGCTCGTCGGTGTACTCGTAGAAGTCCTTGGCGACCTTAATGTTCTCGATCCGCGGCTCCGAGAAGGTGACCGTCCGGCCGGTGGGCACGCCCCATACCTCGAAGATCACCTTGCCCGTCTCGTTGATGCCGCGCAGGATGATCGGATAGTCGGTGTCGTTGGTGAACGTCAGGTTCTGCACCGACGAGCGGCTCTTGAAGACGGTCGCGTCGAGTCCCACCGGGTAGCGGTCGATGTAGTAGGCGTGGTTGCGCCGCGCGCCCATCTCCAACCCGGCACGCAGGGCGGCGTTGAAGATCGTCGTCGAGCACGAGCAGATGCCACCGCCGAGAGCGCCGGTCGGGTCGGTGCGACCGCGGATGATGACGCCGCCCGGGCCGATCTCGGGGTAGTCGCTCAAGTTTCCGACGACCGCCCAGAAGTCGAACTTGGCGCCGGGCTCGATGACCGTGCCGTCGACGACGCGTGTCGGTACCTGGATGTTCGCACCGAAGAAGTTGCGCTCACTGGGCGTGTAATTCGTCGTCCAGCTGGACAGCCGCTCGACGAGCGGCGCGAGCTCGCGCGCCTGCTCGGTCGTGAATGAGGGCTGAACGGCAGCGATCGACAGGCTCACCGGCGCCGACCCACCGCCGCCTGTCTGTCGGCCGTCGAGGGCGGCCAGGATGCTGTTGGCGGTGGCCTCTACATCCAGCTCGCGGCCGTCCTTGCCCGGGACGGCCACGGCCGCCTCGCCACGCCAGGAGAAGCTCGCGTTGCGCGCCGGCACGTACACCTTCTCGGCGATCTGGGCCAGCAGCTCATCGATCGGCGCCCGGTCGACGGTGATCGTCCAGCTGGTCGGGTCCGTCCCGCTCAGGCGCACCCAACGTCGGATCGTCTCGGCGCTGACGCGCTCGCCCACGCCGCCACCGACGAGCAGCAGGTCCTCCGCCGCCACGCGCTCGACGCGATCGACGAACGCCTGCGCCTCGGCGGTCGTGAGGGACGGCGCCAGCGGCACCGATTCGACGCGCACGACGGCGTCCGCCGGGCTGAGTGAACCGACCGCGGCGAGTGCCTGGTGTAGACCGGCGTTCGGGTCGACGGTCGTGCCGGCGGCGGCCGGCTGGACCACGTAGCGCGCGCCCTGACGGACGATCGACGCGTTGCGCGGATCTGAGCGGGCGGCCGCCGCGGCGCTCAGCAGGCGTCGCTCCAGCTCGGCCTGGTCCCAGCGCACGGCTGGCTCGACGGCCACACCGCGCAGCAGCACGCGCACCTGCTCCTGGGCCTGCTCGAGGACGGACCCGTCGCGGCCGACCGCGAATGCCTGGTCGAGCATTGCCGCCATGTCGTAGTCGCGCCCGATCTCGGCGTAGCCGACGCGCTCCTCGCGGTCGCCGAAACGGACCGTCAGATGCCCGCTCGACAGCGAGGGCAGGGCCTCGCGCAGCCGCGCCTCGGCCGACGCCCGGTCGAGGCCGGCCAACGGCACGCCGGCAACGGTGAGTCCGGGTAGAACGCGGTCCTCGTTGAATCGGGTGTAGCCAACGGCGAAGGCGACGACGAAGACGATCGCGGCCAGCAGCGTCAGCAGGAACGCCAGCCCGAACGACCGCCAGGGCAGGCGGCCGGGCATGGCCAAGGGCAGCGGCAACTGGGAGAGGCGTGTCGTCATCGGCCGTCCATCGTATCAGCGAGGGTCCAGTGGCCGATAT
>JALYGJ010000141.1 GCA_030777155.1 Chloroflexota bacterium
GCGCCGATGAGCGTGACCGAGAACATCGTCCTCGGCCGGACGGGTGGCTTCCGCCTCGACCTGGCCCAGGCCCGGCGACGGGTGGCGGAGGCGGCGGCGCGCTTCGGCATCGCCCTCGACCCCGACGCCCGAGTCGAGAACCTCTCGCTCGGCGAGCGCCAGCGGGCGGAGATCCTCAAGGCGCTCTACCGCGACTGCCGCGTGCTGATCCTCGACGAGCCCACGGCGGTGCTCGTGCCACAGGAGGTCGAGGCGCTCTTCGAAACGTTGCGCCGGCTGTGCGCGGAGGGCCTGGCCGTCGCCTTCATCAGCCACAAGCTCGACGAGGTGCTGAGAATCACGCACCGGGTGACGGTCCTTCGCCGGGGGCGCGTCGCGGGCCACGTCTTGACGGCCGAGACGAACGCTCGCCAGCTGGCGGCGATGATGGTTGGCCGGCCGACATTCGGCGTGGCCGCGGAACACGCTGCTCGGGTCGGCGCGCCGGTCCTGCGGGTGGTCGACCTGACTGCCCTCGGACGGCACGGGCTGCCGGCCCTGCGCGAGGTCAACTTCGAGGTCCGTGCCGGCGAGATCCTCGGCGTGGCCGGCGTGTCGGGCAACGGCCAGACCGAGCTGGCCGAGGTCCTGTCCGGCATGCGCCGGCCGCTGCACGGATCGGTCAGGCTGGGCGGCGTCGAGATCGCCGGTCGCACCCCGCCCGAGGTGATGGGCGCCGGCATGGGCCGTATCCCTGAGGACCGGCAGGCAAGCGTTGTGGCCGAGATGTCCGTCGCCTACAACCTGGTCCTCGAGCATCTCGATGAGTTCCGCCGCCACGGCATGCTCGACGAGCGGCGCATCAACGCCCACGCCGAGGAGCTGATCGAGCGTTTCGACATCCGGGCACGGCCGCAGGACCGCATCGGCACGCTGTCGGGCGGCAACATGCAGAAGGTCGTGCTCGCCCGCGTGCTGTCGCGCAACCCGCGTGCGCTTGTTGTGGCGCAGCCCACGCGCGGGCTCGACGTCGGCGCAACGGAGTACGTCCGCCGCACGCTGGTCGAGCTGCGCGGGGCGGGCGCAGCAATCGTGCTCATCTCGGAGGACCTCGACGAGCTGCTCGCGCTCGCCGACCGCTTGGTCGTGCTGTACGACGGCCGCATCGTTGGCGAGGTCGACGCGAGTGAGGCCGACCCTGACCGGCTGGGGCTGCTTATGGCCGGGCGGCCGGTCACCGCCTGATGGCGCCTGACGGGCGCCTCATGGCTGCGTGATGCGCGCGCGGCTGGCTGCCTACACCGCCGGGCTCTCATGGGCGGCGATCGCGCTGCTGCCGCTGACCGTCGTGCTGACGGCCATGGTGACCGCGCCCTTCATCCTGCTCGCCGGCGCCAACCCGCTCGACGTCTACCACGCCTACCTGCTCGGTCCGCTGGCCAATGCCAACAGCCTGATCGAGGTGCTCGTCGCGGCCACGCCCATCCTGTTCACCGGCGCCGCCGTCGCGATCGCGTTTCGCGCCGGCTACTGGAACATCGGCGCCGAGGGCCAGCTGCTGTGCGGCGCGATCGCAGCCGCGTGGATCGGCACACTCGTCGCCGACCTTTCGCCGCTGCTCGCCCTGCCGCTGATGATCGCCGGCGGCGCGCTTGCCGGCGCGGGCTGGGCGCTCGGGCCGGCACTGCTTCGGACGCGGCTGGGCATCGACGAGGTGGTCACGACGCTACTCCTCAACCCGGTCGCGCTGCTGCTCGTCAACGGGCTGCTGCATGGTCCATGGCGCGATCCGCAGACGGGCTTTCCGGAGTCGCCCCGAATCGCCGCCAGCGCCGAGTTTCCGCTGCTCATCGAGCGCGCCCGGCTCCACCTGGGCTTCCTGCTGGCGGTGGTGATCGTGCTCGTGGCCTGGTTCGTGCTGACGCGGACCACCGTCGGCGTCAAGCTGCGCGCGGCCGGCCTCAGCCCGGGCGCGGCGCAGTTTGCCGGCATGAACGTCGGCCGGACGTTGCTGGGCGCGGCGTTGGTCAGCGGTGCGATCGCCGGCATCGCCGGGGTCAGCGAGGTCGCCGGCCTGCAGTACCGGTTGACGGCGGGCGTGTCGCCCGGCTTCGGTTATACCGGCATCGTCGTCGCCACCCTCGGCGGACTGTCCATGCCCGGCGTCGGCGTAGCAGCCCTTCTGCTGGGTGATCTGCGCGTCGGCGCTCGGGCGGCCGCGCGCCCGCCGCTCGGTGTGCCGTCGCAGATGGGCGAGATCATCCAGGCGACGCTGCTGCTGGTGACTGTCGCCCTGCTCGCGCTGCACCGGTTCGGCGTGCTCGAGCGAACGTACGGTCGCATCTTGCGGCGCCGGCACGCCGGCGGCGTCGAAGCGGAGCCGGGCTAGGTGCTGCCCGAACTCCTGCCGCTGGTCAACGCCACCTTCCGCAGCGCGACGCCGCTCGTCTACGGGGCGGTCGGCGAAACGTGGTCGGAACGGGCGGGCGTGCTCAACCTGGGCATCGAGGGAACCATGTACGCCGGCGCCTTCTTCGGCTTCGTGGCTGCCTACTGGAGCGGCTCGCTTCTCGTCGGGCTGGTCGTGGCGATCGTCGCCGGTGTCCTCGCCGGCGCACTCATGGCGCTGCTCTCAGTGACCTTCGGCACCAACCAGCACGTGGCCGGGCTCGGCATCACGCTGCTCGCGATCGGCGTCGCCGAGTTCGTCAATCGGGTCGCCTTCGCCGCGAGCGCCACGCTACCGCGGATCCAGCCGTTTGCCGAGATCGACGTCGACCTCCTGGGACTGGGGACGTTCAAGGGTTACCTGCTGACGTTCGTCGCCTTCCTCGTCCTCGTGCCGGCGGCGTGGTGGCTGCTGACGCGCAGCAGCTTCGGGCTTGCCGTGCGCGCGGTCGGCGAGAACCCAGAGGCGGCCGACGCGGCCGGCATCTCGGTCGCCCGGACGCGCTACCTGGCGCTGATGCTGGGCGGTGCGCTGATGGGCACGGGCGGGGCCTTCATCACGCTTGCCTCGCTGGGGACGTTCACGCTCGACATCATCGCCGGCCGCGGCTGGGTCTGTGTGGCATTGGTGATCTTCGGGCGCTGGCGGATCGTGCCCGTCGTCATCGGCGCGCTGATCTTCGCCGCGGTCGACTCGCTGCAGTTGCGCCTGCGCATCCTGCCCGGCTGGGAGGGAGTGCCGTTCGAGCTGCTGCTCGCGCTGCCCTACCTCGTCGTGATCGCCGCGCTCGCCATCTCGGGCCGCGGCGTTCGCTATCCCGGTGCCTACCTCAGGCCGTACCGGCGGACGTGACGAAGGCCACAGAGGCCGCGACGCGGCAGTCAGGAACGACCGGCGGGAGGCAGAATCCATCCCTGCCGGCGGCGCCGCTGGGCGACGACGGTGGGCGAGCGAAGGAGCCGAAGATGGAGACACAGCGAGCCGATGACGAGCGCTTCATGCGCGTGGCGATCGAGCAGGCACGCCAGGGACTGGCCGAGGGCGGCATCCCGATCGGTGCCGCGCTCGTGGTCGACGGGCGCATCATCGGCGCCGGGCGCAACCGGCGCGTGCAGGCAGGCAGCGCGATCCGCCACGGCGAGACCGACGCGCTCGAGGTGGCCGGCCGTCAGCCCGCGTCGGTATACGCGCGGGCAACCATGTACACCACCCTGTCGCCGTGTGACATGTGCAGCGGCGCGATCCTGCTCTACAAGATCCCGCGCGTCGTGCTGGGCGAGAACCGCACCTTCCTGGGCGCCGAGGACCTTCTTCGCGCACGCGGCGTGGAGGTGGTCAACCTTGATTCGGCTGAGTGCGTGGCGATGATGGAGGAGTTGATCGCCGCCCATCCTGAGCTCTGGTGGGAGGACATCGGCGAGCAGGGCCGGACCGGCGACGTGAGCCGGCCGGCCGCGCGGAGCGGGTGAAGAAAATGTCATCGGCTCATCGCCGTCGCCCAATCGATGTGCGACGATGATGTCGCGGGCGCGGCGCGCCAGGAGTACCCAGCCCAGAGGGGAATCGCGCGGCCGGCCAGGCTGATTGATCGGCAAGGGTTGAGGGACGTTTGATGGTGCGAATGGTTCGCTCTCTCGCGGTCGGCCTGCTGCTGCTCGCGTTGCTGGCGCCGGTGGCGCTGGCACAGAGCGTCACGATCTCGGCCGCCTACCCGGCGGTGGTGATCGACCCGGGCGGAACGGCGACCTTCCCACTCGCCGTCACCACGCCGGCGCCCGAACGGGTCGACCTGCTCGTCGTCGCCGCACCGCCCGACTGGACGACTCGTATCCGCGGCGGCGGCGCGATCATCAGCGCGGTTCAGACCGGCGGCGACCCGGCACCCGAGGTCACGCTCGAGGTGAGCGCACCCGAGGACGCCGCGCCCGGCTCGTACCAGGTGGTGATCGAGGCGCGCTCGGCGACCGCCGCCTCGCGCCTGGACATCGACCTGACCGTTGAGGCGGCCGAGGAGGGAGCGGTTTCGCTGACGGCGCAGTATCCGGTCCAGGTCAGGAGCGCCGGGCAGACCGCTCAATTCGATCTGACGCTGCGCAACGACACCAACCAGGAGCACACCTTCAGCCTCGAGACGGAGGGGCCGGCGGGCTGGCGCGTTGAAGCCCACCCGGCCGGGGAGGAGTCCGCGGCGACGGCTGTCGTGGCTGCCGGCGCGACTGCCCGCATCACCGTCGAGGCGACATCGCCCGACAACGCCAACGCCGGCCAGTATCCGCTCGTCGTCCGCGCCGTCGGCGGCCCGCAGCCGGCCGAGCACCTCCTGGGCGTCGAGATCACCGGCACGTACGGGCTCGAGCTGATCACCGCCGACGACCGGCTGAACGCACGGGTGACGGTCGGCAGCTCGTCGCCGCTGACGCTCATCGTGACGAACACGGGCTCGGCGCCGCTGGCGGCGGTGAACCTGTCAGCCACGCCGCCCACGGGATGGCAGGTCGACTTCGACCGCCCCGTCATCGAGAACCTGGCGCCCGGCCTCGAGAACAGCCAGACGGTGACGGCGACGATCCGCGCGGCCGACAACGCGGTCGCCGGTGACTACGCGCTGACCGTCCGCGCCGCGGCAACCGAGCAGGCGGGCTCGGCCAGCGACTCGATCGAAGTCCGCACGACCGTCGAAACCTCGCCGCTGTGGGGGTTCGTCGGTCTTGCCGTCATCGCGCTCGTGCTGGCCGGCCTGTTCCTCGTCTTCCGGCAGTATGGCCGTCGCTAAGCCGGCCGATCGAACGCCGCGCCGGCGTGCCGCAGGCCGTCGCGCGGACGTATCGGCCGAGGCAGACGTCGCCATCCGCACGCACCGCCTGACCAAGCGCTACGGCGACTTCACCGCCGTCGATGGGCTCGACCTGACGGTCTACCAGGGCGAGGTGTTCGGCCTGCTCGGGCCGAACGGAGCGGGCAAGACGACGACGATCCTGATGCTGCTCGGGCTGTCCGAGCCGAGCGCGGGCAGCGCGCGCGTGCTGGGCCTCGATCCGGCGCGCAACCCGCTGGAGATCAAGCGCCGCGTGGGCTACCTGCCCGACGCCGTCGGCTTCTACAGTGGGTTGACCGGCCGCCAGAACCTGCGCTACACGGCGCGCCTCAACGGGCTGAGCGATGACGTGGCCGAGGAGCGCATCTCGGTGCTGCTCGAGCGCGTAGGGCTCGCCGATGCCGCCGACCAGCCGGTCGAGACGTACTCGCGCGGAATGAAGCAGCGGCTGGGGCTGGCCGACACGCTGGTCAAGGATCCGCTCATCGTCGTGCTCGACGAACCGACGACCGCGATCGACCCGACCGGCGTGGTCGAGGTGCTCGGGCTCGTGCGCGAGCTCGCGGCCTCGGGCGTTGCCGTCCTGCTGTCGAGCCACCTGCTGCACCAGCTCCAGCAGGTGTGCGATCGGGTCGGCATCTTCGTCGCCGGGCGGCTGGTGGCAGTCGGCCCGATGGGCGAGCTTGCCGAGCAGCTGGGCAGTGGGCCGCTGGTCATCGAGGTCATGCCCGCCGGGTCGGCGCCGGAGGCGGCGGGCGTGCTGCGTCAAGTGCCCGGCGTGATCGCCGTCGAGACCGATCCACGTGATCCGCGGCTGTTGCTGGTCACCGTCGAGCGCGATGTTCGCGCCGAGGTGGCGACGGCGCTCAGCGCGGCCGGGCAACCACCGCTCCACCTGCGCCGGCGCGGCGACGAGCTCGACGAGATCTACCGCCGCTACTTCACCGCCGGCGAGGCGCGCGCGTGACGGCCACCCCGGAGTCGCTGCCGGCGCGCCGGCCGCGCAAGAAGGGACGGGCCGATCGGCGCGCCGTCCGGACGGAGGCGCACTACACGCCGCTCGACCCCGAGGTGCGCGCGCCGCGCCAGGGTTGGCGCATCGTCGCGGGCAAGGAGTTCGGTGACTGCCTGACGAGCATCCGCTTCGTCGTGCTGGTGCTGATCCTTGGCCTTGCCGCGGCACTCGCCGTCTACTCGGCGGCCGCGGAGATCCGCGACGTGGCGAACAACGTGAGCGGTCATCCCTCCGTCTTCCTCGCGCTGTTCACGCTCGCCGGCGAGAACGTGCCGGCGTTCGCGTTCCTGATCAGCTTCCTCGGTCCGCTGCTCGGGATCGCCTTCGGCTTCGACGGCATCAACGGCGAGCGGGCGGAAGGGACGCTGCCGCGCCTGCTCGCGCAGCCCATCCACCGCGACGATGTGATCAACGGCAAGTTCGTAGGTGCCCTGGCTGCGATCGGCTTGATGCTCACCGCGATTACCCTGATCGTTGCCGCACTCGGCATCGTCCAGCTGGGCGTCGTGCCGCAGCCCGACTCGATCCTGCGCCTGCTGATGTGGCTCGCCGTGGCCATCGTCTACGTCGGTTTCTGGCTGGCCTTCGCGCTGCTCTGCTCGGTCATGCTGCGCCGGGCGGCGACGTCGGCCCTCGTCGCCATCGCGCTCTGGCTCGTGCTGACGCTGTTCGCGACGCTGTTGGTCGGGCTCATCGCCGGTTTCCTGGCACCCGTTCCCCCCGACGCGACGGCCGCGCAGCAGCTGGCCAACGAGAGCCTCCAGCTTCAGCTCGGCTGGCTGTCGCCGAGCCGCCTGTTCGAGGACTCGACGGCCGCCCTGCTCAACCCGAGCGTGCGCACCGTTGGCCTCGTGCTGCCCGTGCAGGCCGACCGTGCGGTCACCTCGATCCTCGGGCTCGACCAGAGCCTGCTGGTGGTCTGGCCGCAGGTCGTCGCCCTCGTCGGCCTGACCGTCGTTTCGTTCGCGCTGGCCTACATCTCGTTCATGCGCCAGGAGGTGCGGGCTTAGCCGACGAGGGAGCTTCGCGCCTGGCCGACGAGGGCGCTTGTCGGCCGCCTGAGCCGCCTCGCGGCCGCTCGATCGCGCTATGCTCGGCCCATGAAGGGCGACCGGGTCGAGGCCGTCGTGGATACCGGCCAGGGGACGCAGACGTTCGAGATCGTGGCCACGCGCGCCGGGCGGCGGATCGAGATCACGACCGCCCGGGGCGTCGTCGAGGTGACCGAGGTGACCCGCTCCGGTACGCCGGTCCGCACCGGCCGGTTCATGGCCAATCGGCTGATCGCCCTCGTCGAGCACCCGGCTCTGGAGGGCGATGGCGGCGGCGTCGACGTCCAGACGCGCCGGCGGATGGGTGGCGAGGCCGCTGAAAGCCGTCGGTCGCGCGCGCGGCGCGAGTCCGATGCCGATGCCCCGCGCCAGCTGACCGTGCTCGGTGACGAGCCGGAAGAAGGCGCGTAGCGGGGCGCCCGCGTTCTCAACAGCGGCGAGGGCCACTTTTCTGAAGGCCGGCTGCAAGATCGTTCGACGGCACGATGTCAGTCCTGCGCTCGGCTTCGCCCGAGGCTGCGGGGCATGGATCTGCTGCGCGCCCAGGGCGCCTACTACATCGTCAGCGGGCTGTGGCCGGTGGTTCACCTGCCGTCGTTCTACGCCGTCACCGGCCCCAAACAGGAGAGCTGGCTCGTCCAGACCTTCGGGCTGCTGACCGCCGCCGTCGGCGGCGGGTTGCTCGCGGCCAAGGGGAGAGAGGAGCGCATTGCCGTCGAGCGGATAGCGCTTGGCGCCGCCGCGGCCCTGGCGGTGGCGGATGTCTCGTTCGTGGCGCGCCGGCGGGTAGGGCCGGTCTACCTTCTTGACGCAGCGCTCGAGGCAGCGTTCGTCGCCGGCCTCATGCGGAGGTCTAGCGGCCGCCGCTGAGCAGGAACATCACGACCAGGTTCAGCACGAGGGCGCCACCGACAACGCTGACGTAATAGATCAAGTGGCGCATCTCGTCGGCCTGGTCAGGCAGCATCGGGTTGTCGAGTTCACTGTGTGCCTTCTGCTCGGCTTCGGCCTGCTCGGCCTTATTGGCCTTCTCCTTGGCCTCGTCCTGCTTGCCGCGGCGGTTTTCGGAAGCCTTTTTGCGCTCGGCCATCACTTCCGCTCCTCTTTCAGAGTGTTCAGGATCTGCTCGATCTGAGCCTTCATCTGGTCCTGTGTGTCTTTCGATTCATGGCTGTGCCGGTGGATGAGGAAGGCGGTCAGGACAACCATCGTGAACAGCTGCAGGAATTCCGACTGCCAGTTCTCGAACGTGGATTCCAGCCACACCCATAGGTAGCCGCTGTCACCAAAGAGCTGCGGCGCCGACTCGTGCTCACGCTGCTCGGCGGCGTACTGGATCCATCCGGCCGCCGTCTGGATGAGCCACGACACGATGAAGAACGTGCCCAGCGCCAGGCTCAGGGCGTAATTGCGGACGAAACGCATCAGTTTCTCCCACTGCCTCTCCCGCGCGCAGATGAGAGCGTGGAGGTATATCGCTGGCTATTACGAGATGCTGCTCCGCGCGCCCAAGTACGTAACGAAAATTGAGCGCCAAAGACAGTCGAACGGCGTACGGCCGTCTATCGCCGGCGGACCGGCCCCCTCAGCGTGATGCGTTGTCGTCGCCGACCGGCGCCGCTTGAGCGGCCACCCAGTGCCCTTCACGGTATGCGTACCACCGCGCTGTGCCGAAGGTATCACTGATGCCCTCGAACACCCGGGCGCGCGGATAGCGGGTTCGCAGCCGGCGTTCGAGATCGGCCGGATTGCGCGCGGTCCGGCCGTGGTGCTCGACCGAGTGCTTGAACTCGGTGTCGTTACCTGGGTTGCAGGTGACTGATCTGGCCACTTTGCTTTCTGCATCACCGGCCCCGCATCGCCAAGCGTGGGCGACGTCCATGTCGAGACGAACAAAGCCGCAACGACGACGGATTACAGCCGGCTGGCACGGCGCGCGACAACGGCCGACGACGCGTGGAGGTCGTCGTGAGCGCGTTCACCCCTGGCCGGTACGCGACCGAGGACGAACCAGATCGCGTGCACGGGGACCTGGCCGATGTTGGCCAGGCGGTGCGGGACGGTCGAGTCGAAGGAGACCGAATCGCCGGCAGCGAGGACGTAGTCGTCGAAGCCGATGCGGACCTCGAGCGTGCCCTCCAGCACGAACCCCCACTCATGGCCGGAATGGCGCTGGTACTCGTTCTCCGTGCTCGAGGCGCCGCCGACCTCGTAGGTTACGTACAGAAACTCGGTATCCGGCTCGGACAGCGGCGTAAGCCGCTCCCACAACACTCCGCTTGCCAGGCGGATGCGCTTGCGGCTTTCGGCGCGCTGGACGAGCGACGGCTGCACTTCGCTGCCCGACGGCGGCGTCGCCTGGCCGGCCTGCGGGCGCCGATCATTGAACAGCAGCTCGTCGAGCGAGACGTCGAGCTCGTTGGCCAGCGTGTAGAGCGTGCTGACCGACGGGCTCGCGCGGCCGGTTTCGATCTGGCTGATCATGCTCGGCGACACCCGCAGCCGCTGCGCCAGCTCGCGCAGCGTCAATCCGCGCTCCTGGCGCGCGGTGCGCAGCCGCTCACCCATCGCCGGGTAGCCGGGTCGCTGAGCCGGAGCGCTCGGATCGGACACGTTCTCTCCCACATCGGCCGCCGGCGCGAGGGCCCCGGCGGCCCTCGTCGGTCGTGGCCGGCAATGGCCCGGATTCTAGTGCCATTGCACGCTCTTTCCGGGGGTCGCCATGCGCCTCTGTCCGGGCGACGGAGCGCTCCGTTGGCCAGCTCAGCTCTGCACAGCGTTGTTGCAACCGGTGTGCAGCAGCGCTAAAGTCGGGTCGCACAAGAGGCCGCGCCCGGCCGACCCAGCGACCGGGCCGCAGGGACAGGACGATGTCAGCGTGAACCGTCGAGACGGAGCACCGACAAGGCCATCTCCGCGTGCGCCGGCTCGGACGCGCCGGCTGATCGAGCGCGATGCCGGCCGCGATCCTGGCGCTCAGTACACCTGCTTCGCCGCGTACTCAACTGGCAGAGGAGGTACGACCCGATGATCACGCCCTCGATCCTCGCGCGTTCGCTGGTCGCAATCCTCGCGCTGGTCCTGACTGCGTGCACCGGACCGGGCGCGCCGCCTACACCGGGCACGACTCTGTCGCCCACCGCAGGCGCGGCGACTACGACGCCGGGCGACGGCTCGCCCACGCCGGGCGACGGCTCGCCGAGTCCGGTCGGCACGGCCACCGGCGCCCCAGCCACCGGCGAGCCGATCGTGGTCGGCTCCAGCCTATCGAGCACCGGTGCCTTCGCCCCCACGGCGGCGATCCACCGCATCGCCGGCGAGATGTTCGTTGAGCGCCTGAACGCCGCCGGCGGGCTGCTCGGCCGGCCGGTCGAGTGGGTCGTCCTTGACGATGAGTCGCAACAGGCGAACGTCGCCGACCTGTACGAGCGGCTGATCACCCAGGAGGGCGCCGACCTGGTGATCGGGCCGTATGCCACGCCGCTGATTGTCGCGGCGCAGGGCGTCGCCGAGCGGCACGGCTACGTGCTGCCGCACCACACGTCCGTCCACACGCCCTTCATGGAGTATCGCTGCCAGTTCCCGGGCTGGTCGATCGGGCCCAATCCCAACGAGTTCATCCCCAACCAGCTCTACGACGCGCTCGAGAGCCTGCCCAACCCGCCGCAGACGATCGCCTTCGTGGCCAACGAGACCGGCTCGACCGGCTTCGTCGTCTATGGACGTCCGGACGTACCGGGCGAACCGGGCGCGCTGTCGATCGCGCAGGAGCGCGGCTACGACGTGGTCGCCGACATCCGCTACACGCCCGACCCGGCGCGCGACTGGTCGTCGACGGCGGCCGAGTTGCGCGACGCCAACCCGGACTTCCTGTTCCTCAGCACGCTCGGCGTCGACTCCGTCAACCTGATCAACGCGATGGAACAGCTGAACTACCGGCCCCCGCTGATGTTCAGCCTCTTCCCGGCGCCCGGGCCGCTGCTCGCGCTAGGCGAGCCGGCCGAGGGCCATCTGTCCGTGTCGATGTTCGAGCCGAACGAGCCGATCCTCGAGCGGATGGGCGACGAGGTGCGTGCCATCGTCGAGGAGTTCGAGTCGCGAGCGGAGGCGCAGGGCCTGCCGTACACCGTGTTCGAGACGCAGGCGACGGGCAGCTGGACGGCGTGGGAGATCCTGGCCGAGGGCGTACGTGGTGCGAACAGCCTCGACAACGAGCAGATCTGCGAGTACCTGATCGCCAACGGCGCCGACACCACCTTCCACGGCCACCTGACCTTCAATCCTGAGGACAACAACTACTGGCCGACGACGCAGGGCCTCAAGCAGATCCAGGGCGGCGACTGGGTGATGGTCTGGCCGCCGGAGCGGGCTGCGGCTGAGCTGCGCGGGCCGATGGCCGGCCCCTGATCCAAGGGCCGCGTCGCGCTACCTTGAGCGCGGCGTGACTGCACGAGGCCTCGCTTGAGCCTGCTCCAACTGCAGGTCGCGATCTCCGGCGCGCTGGCCGGCGGCCTGTTCGCGCTGATGGCGATGGGCCTGTCGCTGACATGGGGCCTGCTGCGCGTCATCAACCTCGCCCACTTCGCGCTGATCCTGGTCGGCGCCTACCTGACCTACGAGCTGGCCAGCGCAGTGCGCGTGGACCCGCTGCTGACGATCGCCGTCACGATGCCGGTCATGTTCGTGCTCGGTGCGGCGGTGCAGTGGCTCTTCCACGTGTCGCGGATCTCTGAGTTCAATTCGCTGCTGGTCAGCTTCGGCATCCTGATCGTCGTCATCCAGCTGGTGACCAACTACTGGACGGCCGACTTCCGCCAGATCCGGGCCGACCTCAACCCGTACCCGCGGCAGTCGCTGGCCCTCGGCCCGCTCGTGCTGCCGACCCACCACCTGATCGGCTTCACCTTTGCCGCCGCGATCGCCGCCCTGGCCTACCTCGTCCTTGATCGGACATACATCGGTCGGGCGCTGCGCGCCTTTGCCCAGGACCGCGAGATCGCGTCGGCCTTCGGCATCGACCACGCGCGACTGGCCATGCTCCTGTCAGGCGTCGCTGGCGCGACCGGCGCGATCGCCGGCATGCTGTGGGCGGTGGCCAACCCGCTCACGCCGTCGGCGGCGTTCGAGTGGATCGGCGTCGTCTTTGCGGTCGTCATCATCGGCGGCATCGGCAACGTGGTCGGCACGGTCGTCGCCGGCGCGCTCGTCGTCGCCCTCTTCGCACTCGTGTCGCTGCTCGGCTCGCCGTCGGTTGCACCCTTCGTCGTCTTCTCGGCGATCGTGGTGACGCTGATCGTCCGGCCGCAGGGGCTCTTCGGGCGGCGGGGCAGCTGATGCGGTGGCGCGGCCTGCTCCTGATCGCGGCCGCCTTCCTGCTGCTGGCCCTGCTGCCCATGCTCCGCGGAGCGTTCCCGTTCCCGGCCTTCTACCTCGTCTTCCTGGCAACCTTCTTCTTCTGGGTAGCGCAGAGCACGAGCTGGAACCTGCTGTCCGGATACAGCGGCTACTTCAGTTTCGGCCAGGGTGCGTTCTTCGGCGCCGGTGCCTACGCGACCGCCGTCTTGACGTCGCGCCACGGCTGGGACTTCGTAGCCACGCTACCGGTGGCCGGTCTCGTCGCGTTGGTCATCGCCGTTGCGATCGGCGGCGTCGCCTTCCGCCTGCGTTCGCTGCGCGGCGAGATCTTCGCCCTGCTCACGCTGGCCGTGCCCTTCATCATCGCGCCGCTGGTGCGCGTCACGCCGCAGATCGACGGCGGCCAGGGGGTGCAGGTCCCCGTGCCGCGCGACCTCGCCCGGTTGGCCGGTGGCTTTCCCGAGGTCCTCTTCCTGGTGAGCCTTGCCATCGCCACCTTTGCCGTTGCCGTCGCCTATTTCGCGCAGCACTCGCGCTTTGGCTGGGCGCTCTTCGCCATCCGCGACGCTGAGAACGTAGCCGAAGGGCTGGGCGTGCCGACGTTTCGCTACAAGATGGCGGCGATCTCGCTGACCGGCTTCATCGCCGGGCTGGGCGGCAGCGTCTTCGCCATCCAGGTCGGCTTCGTCACCGCTGAGGCGGCGTTCAACCTGACCGTGCCGCTGTTCGTCATCGTGATGAGCGTTCTCGGTGGACGAGGCCATTGGTTGGGGCCGGCGCTCGGCGCGCTCGTCATCGTCACGATGCGCGACCGGCTCGCCGCGGGCGGCTTCGAGGGGTTCAGTCTGATCATCATGGGGCTGATCCTGGCGGCGCTGGTGCTGCTCGCCCCGGAGGGGCTGTTGGCACGCCTGCGCATCCGTCCTCGCGCGAGCGCAGCGGTCTTCGCGCTCATCGTGCTCGGCCTCGCGGCGTACGGGCGGTGGGGCGGCCCCCTCGATTGGCTGGCGGCGGCGATGGCCGGCGCGGCGGCGGTCGCCTTCCTGCCCGTGCCGCCACGCCGGCTGATGCACGAGCAGGTGCGGCTGGCGGCCGACGAGGAGCTCGAGCCGGACGAAGGCAACCATGCGCCAAGGGAGGCGACGCCATCGACCGCCGAAGAAGAGCCGACTGTCGCTGGACTTGGGCCGACGGCGGCCCGCCGCGATCTGGGCGAGGTCATCATCGAGTGCGTCGACGTTGCGCGCAGCTTCGGCGGCGTGCGCGCACTGCAGGGCGTATCGCTGACCGTCCGCGAGGGCGAGCTGGTCGGCCTCGTCGGACCGAACGGGTCGGGCAAGACGACGCTGGTCAACCTGATCTCGGGGGCGTTCCCGCCGTCGGCAGGCGAGATCCGGTTGGTCGGCACGAGCACGCCCGGCCTGCCGCCGCACCGGATCGCCCATCTCGGCGTGGCGCGCACCTACCAGATCCCGCGGCCGTTCGAGTCGATGACCGTCCGGGACAACGTGGCCGTGGCGCTCATGTTCGGCCGCCAGCCACACTCGCTCGCCGCCGCGCGAGCCGCCGCCCACGAGTACCTCGAACTGGTCGGCCTGGAGAAGCTGGCCGCCGCCCGGCCGGCCGAGATCAATCTCCACGAGCGCCAGCTGCTCGAGATGGCGCGTGCGCTGGCCGGCCGGCCGCGCGTCCTCCTGCTAGACGAGGCGCTGGCCGGGCTGAACCCGGCGGAGGTCGACAACGCCGCCCGGGTCGTCCGCCGGATCCACGCGTCGGGCGTCACGATCGTGCTCGTCGAGCACATCCTGCGCGTGGTCAACCAGCTCGCCACGCGCGTCGTCGTGCTCGACCAGGGCCTGGCTCTTGCCGATGGTGAGCCGGCGGCGGTGATGAGCGATCCGGCCGTCATCAGCGCCTACCTCGGGAGGCAGGCGCATGCTTGAAGTGCGCTCACTCGAAGTTTTCTACGGCGACGCCCACGCGCTCTGGTCGGTCGACCTCGACGTCGCGGACACCGAGATCGTCTCCATCGTCGGGCCGAACGGGGCCGGCAAGTCGACGCTCGTCAACACGCTCGCCGGGCTGCACCGCGCGGCGAGCGGCCGCATCGCCATGAACGGGCGCGACATCACCCGGCTGCCCGGCCACCTCGTCTGCCGCCACGGGCTTGCCATCGTGCCCGAGGGAAGGCGGATCTTTCCCCACATGTCGGTGCGCGACAACCTCGACCTCGGCGCGTACCGACCGGAGGCGCGCGCACGCCACGCCGAGTCTCTGGTCTGGGTCCACGAGCTCTTCCCGCGGCTGCAGGAACGAGCCGGTCAGTTGGCTGGCAGCCTGTCAGGAGGCGAGCAGCAGATGCTCGCCATCGCCCGCGCGCTCATGGCGCGGCCGCAGCTTTTGCTGCTCGACGAGCCGTCGCTCGGGCTCGCGCCGGTCATCGTCGACGAGGTCTTCGACGTCATCCAGACGATCAACGGCCGCGGCGTCAGCATCCTGCTCGTCGAGCAGAACGTCCAGCGTGCCCTGGCCGTGTCGCAGCGCGCCTACCTGCTATCGGAAGGCCGGATCGCGCTCCACGGCAGCGCCGCTGAGCTGCTGGCCAGTGATTCCGTCCGGCGCGAGATCCTAGGAGTAGAGGTCTAGGCCGGACGGCCCGTGAGCCGCGGTGGCCGCGTGTCGCTGCGGCAGGCTTGGGCAGCGGTTGCTCGACACTATCGTCGGATCGGCGCTACCAAGCCTGCGCGGCTGGTCGCGTGTCCAACGACCTCGCCCTCACCGGGATGCGCTTGACGCTCGCGTCGTCGCTCGAGACGCGCTTGGAACGGCGCCAGGCAGGAAAGCAGCCTGAGTGTCGTCCGACAAGCGCAGATTTCTGCGATAGTGTCGTGCGGAACGCGCCGGCAACCCGGGCGCTCGCGGGGAGGAGCCTTTCGGCAATGCCACTGTTTCGCTTCACCCTGCTCGTGGCGGTGCTGACCGGCGCCGGGTGCGCCGCGGCGCGACCACGCGCAACGCCGGTCGCGCCCATGCCCACCGGGGCGCCGACGCTCGCCCTCGCCGCCAGCGGCCAAAAGTTCAGCACCGCCGAACTGCGCGCGCCGGCTGGTAAGGCGTTCGGCGTGCGGCTGCGCAACGACGACCGCGATGTCCACAACTTCGAGCTGCGCGACGCGACCGGCAAGCGCGTGTTCGTCGGCGAGCTGTTCAGCGGGCCGAGCGAGCGGGTCGAAGTGCTCCCCGCGCTCGACGCCGGCCGCTACGCTTTCCTGTGCACGGCGCATCCCTACATGCAGGGTCAGCTGCTGGCCGAGTAACGAGAGAGGGAGCAGGGGAGAGTCGCCGTGGAAGAGGTCTTGGTGATGGTCCTGCGCGTCGCGCACATCGGCGCCGCCGTCTTCTGGGTTGGAGCCGCCTACACGTTCTTCGGCTTCGTTGAGCCGACGCTCAAGAGCCTCGGTCCTGAAACGACGAAGAATTTCATGGATCACATCGTCAAGCGCCGGCGGTTTCCGACAATGGTGATCGGTGCGTCGTTCGTCACCGTCGTTGCCGGTCTGCTGCTCTACTGGCGCGCCTCGGACGGGCTCGACGTCAACTGGATCACGGCGCCGATGGGCCTGGGGTTTACCCTCGGCGGCCTCGCCGGAATCGCCGCCCTCTTGCTCGGCGCAGTCGTCATCGGCCCGACCATCGGCCGCCTCGAGAAGCTCGGCGCCGAGGTAGAGGGCCAAGGCGGCCCGCCAACGCCTGAGCAGGCGGGGCAATTCCAGGCGCTCGACAAGCGGCTCCGCCAGGCCGGGATCGCCGACTTCGTGCTGCTCACCGCCGCCCTCTTCTTCATGGCCATCTCGCGCTACCTGCCCCCGGCGTAGTCAGCGGCCCAGACCTCGCCTCCTCATCGCGATCGCTCGAAACGATTCGGGATCGGCCAGCGCCATACCATACGAGCGCGGCCAGATGCGTCGCGTCACTGAGGACGGACCGTGGATCAGCGGACGCTCGTGGAACGCGCACGCGAGGGCGATCGCGACGCCTTCGCGGTGCTCGCTCGAGCAGCTGCAGCGCGACTTGACGCGGCCGCCCGCCTGATCCTCCGCGACCGCGAGCTAGCCCGCGACGCCGTCCAGGAGGCACTCATCAGGGCCTGGCGCGACCTGCCCGGACTACGCGATCCCGAGCGGTTCGACGCCTGGCTCCACCGACTGATCGTCAATGCGGCGGTCGACGAGGCTCGTCGCCGCCGACGAAGAGTGATCGAGGTCAAGCTGACGTCGCTCGACCTCGACAGGGCGACCGATGAATTCGGGCAACTGGACGAGCGTGAGGCGCTCGACCAGGCGCTCGCCAAACTTGCGCCCGAGCACAGGGCTCTGGTCGTCATGCACTACTACCTCGGCATGCCGCTGCCTGAGGCGGCGGCGGCGCTGGGCATCGGCTTGGGCGCCGCCAAATCCCGGCTACACCGCGCGATCGGTTCCATGCGACAGGCGTTCGGCGGAGGACAACCATGAGCTCCCTCGACCGCTTCGGACGCAGCGTTGCAGACGCCATCGTGGAGCTCGCTGCTCCGCGGACCCCCGACTACTTCGACGAAGTCCTGGAGCGAGCCGTCAGCCGACGCCAACGGCCCGCCTGGACATTCCCCGAAAGGTGGCTACCAATGAGCGTTCTTGCTCGCAGGCCGGCGTTCGTGCCGGCGATTCCGTACCGGATGATCGGATTGCTCCTCGTCCTGGCGCTGTTGCTGGCAGCGCTCTTCGCGCTCGGCGTTGGGTCGCTGCTCCAGCGCACGGCACCCCCTTACGGCCCGGCCGAGAACGGCTTGGTGGCCTACAGCGACAACGGCAACATTTACGCACGAGACCTCAGCAGCGGCACTGTTACACAGCTCGTCGCCGGGCCGGAGGTGGACGTGGGCCCGTGGTTCTCACGCGACGGCGCCCGCCTCTCCTTTGTTCGCCTCATCAGTGAGCAGCCCGAAACGATCGCGGTGATGGTCGCGAACGCGGATGGCTCGAACGTGCACACCGTCGTTGAACCCGAACCCGAGGGCGAATCACACTGGCTCGAGTGGTCACCGCGCGGCGACCAGCTCATCATTCACAACAGCGCCGTCGGGGTGCCACAGCTGTCGTTGGTCAACGTCGAGGGCCAACCCCAGCGCCGCGCCATCGAGCTACCGCTTGACGTGGAGGTCGTCGATTGGCGGCCGGGCACTGAGGAGCTGATCTTCCGTGGCAGGGAACCCGGCGCGTGGCGGGACGCCTGGGGCTTCTACGCCGTGGGGATCGACGGCACGGGACTGCGCCAACTCGTGCCCCCGCTCAGCGGCGGTACACATCACGGGCCGTTCAGCCTCTCGCACGATGGCAGGTTGCTTGGCTACACATCCAGGACGAACGAGGGCAGACTCGGCATCAGCATCCTCGATCTCGAGAGCGGTGAGACGCGTGACCTGACCGGCGCCAGCCTTCAGGGCTGGGCAACTTTCTCGCCTGACGGAGAACGGCTCGCCTTGATCCGCTACTCAGATGCCTCAGGATCGGACATCAAGGCGCAGGCCTTCGTCGCGTCGGCCGAAGGCGATGGCACCGATGCCACAGCCATCGGCCCTCAAGTTGTGATCCGGCAGAACACGCCCGGTCTGAGCATTCAGTTCTCGCCCGACGGCACCCACCTGCTGATCACACACTCCGCCGCAGCCGAAGCCTGGCTGGCCGACGTCGCCACCGGCGACTACGAAAGCGTCGCCTTGGGCGACGAAGAATGGGTCACCTGGCAGCGCCTTGCGCCTTAGGCAACCGGGCGTCGCGTCATCCGCATCACACCAACTCGCGAGACTGAGGGAGGTAGGCGAGCGCGGGGATGAAGACGCGGTACTACCACGCTCTCCGCGATTCGCCCGCGAAACGATCTGAGGAAAACGGTCGCCATACCAGATGAGCGCGGCCAGACGTGTCGCGCCGCAGGGCGACGTTTGACCAGTCGACGTTCGTTGACATTCCGGGATGGCGCTAGCGACGCCTCGTGAGCGCGGCACGGTCGGCGACCCAGGCACAGGAGTCAGATCGGTGAATGCGTTACGGCTCATTGCAGTTGTTGTCTCCGTCGTAGCTGGTTGCGCCGGTACCGCTCCGACCCCCACCGAGCCCGCGCCGGTTCCCGCGCCGCTTCTGACGTCGTCGCCGACGCCGGCGGCCGTTGATCCATCGCCACCAACGACACACTCGGCCCGAGCCTCACCCTCCGTATGTCCGTCCGTCCACGGCGGCGTCTGCCTTGGGCCGCTCGAGCCCGGCACCTACACGACTCGCGCCTTCAAGACACCGCTGACATACACCGTGCCTGATGGCTGGGCGAACTATGAGGACCTGCCGGGCAACTTCCTGCTGGTCCCGCCGAGCGGCTCCAATGAGGGAGTCGATGCTGGCACCAGTGACTACATCGGTGTCTACGACGGCGTCGCGCCGGCGAGCGGAGACTGCCGAGAGCGCCCGCAGGCTGATGTTGCTTTGACGCCCGAAACCATGGCCGCCTGGTACGCGAGCCACCCGGGGCTGGCGGTCAAAGGGCCGGAACCGGTGACCATCGGTGGTCTGGATGGCGTCGTGCTCGATCTCACAATGGCCGAGGGCGACATCGGTGTGTGTCGTTTCCCCGACTTCGATGGGCGCATCGTCCCGGTCCTGATCGGCGCCGGTCCCGCGGAGCTGTCGCATGTGCTCATAGAGGGTCTCGTCATGCGGCTGTACCTGCTCAGCGCGCCGACGGGCGAGGTCATTGCCATCGAGATCGATGACCTGCCCGGTGGCGACTCGATGGAGTCGATGACGCAGGTGGTGGAGGAGATGCAGTTTGGCGCTTACCCGCAGTAGCCGAGCCTCGACTTACCCGGGATAACTGATCGACTCGTCGACCAGCCGGAATCGGACGTCTCCTCAAGCGCTGCGGACAGGCCGGCTATTGAGCCCGCTCAGCGGCAGTGCCAGCCACCATCCACGATCAGGTCGACGCCGTTGACGACGCGGTTCTCGAGCAGGAAGACGACCGCGTCGACGATCTCGGCCATCGTCGCCAGCCGGCCGGTCGGCGTCTGGCTGGCGTACTTGGCGATCACACGCGTGAGCCCGATCACCCGTTTGCCCTTGCTCGTGCATCTAGGCTCCATGACGGTGGACGTACCGCCGGCGTGCTGGAGGGAACGAGTTGACCGTCGAGGCGCTGCGCCGCGGTGAGCCAGAGGTGCTGGCCGACCTGCTGGAGCAGCACGGCCGCGAGATCCAGGGTGTTGCGTACCTGATCCTGCGCGACCGGCAGGCGGCCGAAGACATCCTGATGGACACGTTGATCGCCGCCCTCGATCGCGGGTCGACGTTGCGCGAGGGTGGCGCCCTCCGCGCCTGGCTGTTACGCATAGCGACGAATCTGGCGCTGGGCACGCGACGCCGTGAGCGGCGCGTTACCTGGCTGAACGTCCTTCCGGACACCCCAGGCCCACAGGTCGATGCGACCGACCGACTCGCGCTGCTGGCTGGGCTGGCCGACTTGCCCCCGCGTGCCCGGGCAGCGGTCGTGCTCCACTACTACGCCGACTTGCCGGTGGCCGACGTGGCCGCCGTGATGGGCACGAGCCAGAACACTGTCAAGACTCAGTTGCGAACGGCACTGGGCAGGATGCGTACCAGCCTTGGCACGGCCCGTGGGCCCGCAGCGCAGGTGGAGGCGTCCCGTGGCTGAGCACTTCGACATGAGCTTCGAGTCACTCGTGCGCAGCACGCTCAAGGCCGAGGCAGCGAGCCTGCGAGTGGCGATCGGGCCCAAAGACGTCCTGCAGCGACGGGACGTGCGGCGCCGGCAGCGTTCGCGCGGCCGACTTCGGCTGCTGCTCATCGCGGCCTTGCTCGTCCTGCCGCTGAGCGCCGCACTCGTGGCGGGCGTTCTACGGCCCGATCCGTTGCCCCATGGATATAGCGCCGTCCTGGTGCGCGACGTGAGCGATTCGGGGATCCAGGTGCTGGTGGCAAACCACGGAGTAGCAGTGCGAATAGCTGACGTGCCGGCGTCTCGCTTCGGCGCGATCGAGCTCGGACGGGTCCTGGAGGCAAGCGCCTCGGGATGGATCGCACTGTCTGCCGCGGACCCGCCGGAGATTGCGCCTATTCATGAGAACTACGTCGTCCTATTGGACGTTACTAGTCCCGATGCCGCGCCGATAATCCGTGAAGGTACCCACCTCGGCACGTGGACTCCCGACGGGCTCTACTGGTCCGCGACGAACACCGCCTACGAGCTGATCGACCCGGTATCGCGCAACATCATCAACCTCTCGCGCAGCGTGTCCGCCGACCTGGATTGGTGGGTGTCCGGCAACGGGCGGATGAGCGTCGCAACAGATGGCTTCGGACTGCTGGTCGGTGATCCAAGCAACGCCGTCCACGACGAGGAGGGCCTGCCCTATCCCCAGAAGTGGGGAGTGCTCGGTCCGGAGGGCACCCTGTCGCGCGGACTACCCGACCTTGCTGAAGGAGTGGGGCCGCGCCGGATCTCTGCCCGCTGGGGGCTGCTCCAGCGGTGCGGAACCGGGACCATGGGCGACAAGTGTGCCGGCCTTCGTACGGGCGCAATCGTCTCCGGTCCGGCCAGCGACGGCTCCTATCGCCAATGGGGCGCTGATCCGCCAACGCACGATCACGTTATCGAAGGGAGCTGGGCAGTGGATGGCGGACTCTGGTTGCTCGTCGACCGCCGGTCCGGCGGGCGAACGATCGTCCTCACCCACCGCGACGAGAACAACGTCGACCGTGAAGTTGCCTCATTCACTGTCGACCTGGACGAGGACGTCACGATCGGCGACCTGGCAGCCGACGACTCCCTGATAGCACTTGAGCTGTCCGGCAAGTTCCCGGCCCTGCAGACAGTCATCGTTGACACTCGCTCCGGCACGAGCCACCTGTTCGACGGAGCGCTTGGCGGGTTCGTCCCAGCGGCTGCCACAGTTGGCTGGGGGGCTGGCGCGAGAGCAACTGAGGAAGCTCAACTGCTCGCCCGCCCGGCGACCGGTGGGCCCAGCCCGGCGTATCCTCCGCTGCGCTCGCTGCAGGAACACATCGACTACATCGAACGCGAGGCCGAACGGATCCTGTTAGTTCACGAGGTGGAGGCCACCTCGCCCGAACCCGGACCGATCATCCAAGTGACGCTCGGGCCAGTCGAGCTCGACGAGGGCATCGGGATATCGCTCGCCTGCAGCGGACCGGGTCAGATCACCTTGACCGAGCTTGGCCCTGATGGACCGGATCTGCCGTCCACGTACACCTGTCTGTCCCAGCACGAAAGCCACGGGCACAGCGCCCCGAACGTGCGCTGGGAATCAGGGAGCGTCCAAGTCGAGTACGACCCATCGACGACGTGGCGCCTGATCATCTTCGACCCGTCCCCACACACGCCGCGACCGTAGCGGCCGACCTTCCGCGACCCTGAGACATGAGGAGTGACTTCGATGCGACGCACAGCGATGATTGCAGTAGTTGTATCCGTCGTCGCCGGTTGCGCAGGTACCGCTCCGACTGCTACGCAGCCCGGCCCAGTCGCGTCGCCGGGCGACACGGTGACGCCCACGCCGCCGGTAGCGGCATCAGCGCCGCCTGCTACGGGCTCACCGAGCCCCGCGCCGGCAAGCGCTGCTCAGACGGCTCCCCCCTTCGGCCTCGCCGCCAACGGCCCGATCGTCTACAGCGAGGACGGCGACATCTACTCACTTGACCTCGAGACAGGCACGGCCACGCTGCTGGTCGGCGGGCGGGAGGTGGATGTGGGTCCCTGGTTTGCGCGCGACGGCAGTCGCTTCTCCTTCGTCCGCGTCACCAGCGAGGAGCCCGCGATGATCGCGCTGATGGTCGCCAACGCAGATGGCTCGAACGTGCACATGGTCGTCGAGCCAGAGGTGGAAGGTGACAGGCACTGGTTCGAATGGTCGCCCGACAGCGACATGTTCGTGATCCAGAACAGTGCAGACGGCGTGCCTCCGCTATCGGTCGTCAACGTGATCGGAGAACCCCAGCGCCGCGCGATCGGCGTGCCGTTCGAGGTCCACCAAGTCGACTGGCGGCTCGGAGTTGACGAGCTGATCTTCATTGGCCGGGAGCCGGAGGCGGGCACGGGTCCCCGGGCCCTCTACGCGGTGGGGATAGATGGCACCCGCGCACGCGAGCTCGTGCCTCCGCCGGACTCCGGAACTCTTGCCGGCGGTCCGTTCAGCCTCTCGCATGATGGCCGTTTCCTCGCTTACACGACCGCAAACGCCGCCGGACATGTGAGCAGCCACATACTGGATCTCGACAGCGGTGAGACTCGCCGTCTGGGCGGCTTCAATCAGGGCTGGCCTACGTTCTCGCCTGACGGCGAACGGCTCGCCCTGGTCCGCTATCCGGCCACGGGCGCGGCTGGCCAGGCGTTCATCGTCTCGTCCGGCGGCGATGGCACCGATGCCGTGGCCATCGGACCCGAAGTGCCGAACCGGCCGGGTACGCCCGGGCTGCGGATCCAGTTCTCGCCAGATGGAACGAACCTCCTCATCGTCCATGCCGCGGGGGCCGAGGCCTGGGTGGCTGACGTGGCCACCGGTGAATACAAGACCGTGGCCCTTGGTGACGACCAATGGGTCAGCTGGCAGCGGCTCGCACCCTAGCGACCTCAGCGCCCGCACGCGCGTTTCGCTGCCGGCTGTAGCGAACGTTCGACGCCAGCGGTCGCTCCTTGAGTGCGTCGAACACCTGCCAGACGGTCACGCGCAGCAGTGACGATCCCATCTACTAGTCCGGGAACGCTTTCGGGCCGCACTCGGCCCAGCTCGGCGGCGTGCTGGCCGGCATCCTCGGGCGGCGGTGCCACCGCAGAGCAGGCAGCTGCCAGGCGGGCGGCATTGGTTGTGCCCGCCGGCGCCCTGGAAGGGGCCGTTAGGACGTCCGTCGCGATCAGCTTCGGCTGGCCTGGAGGAGGGACCGGCCAACGGAGTGGGTTGTCGATACCGAATTGCAGCGAGGGATGCTGAATACCGATAGGTCTTTCGGCGAGGTCCTCGGTCCCGCAGGACGCGATCGTGACGGTCACGGCAGACATCGCCTACCAAGGGCCTCCACCTACACAGGCATCCGGAATCGAGGTTGTCATCGATGCGAACGATGCCGACCGTTGACAGCCGAACAAGCGTGCGATCAGCCACATCTGGCTGATCGACGCGGCTCGTGAACGTCCGGTCGCCGCCGGCCCGTGCCAAGCGGGCCGTGCCGGCGCGTCAGCGGCAGTGCCAGCCGCCGTCGACGATCAGGTCGATCCCGTTGACCGAGCCGTTCTCGAGCAGGAAGACGACGGCGTGGACGACATCGGCCATCGTCGCCAGCCGGCCAGTCGGCGTCTGGGCGGTGTAGTTCTCGATCGCCGCCGGCTTCTCCGCCCAGAACGGGCTGTCGCCGACGATGCCCGGATGGATCGAGTTGACGCGCCGCGGCTTCAGCTCCTCGACCAGGCTGCGCGTCAGGCCGACGACGCCGCCGTTGACCGTGCTCACCGTAGTCGACCCAGGGTACGGCCGCTCCTTGGCCATGCCACCGAACAGGACAAGCGAGGCGTCTTTGGTCAGCCGCTCGTACAGCGCATGGACGACCTCGGTGTACCCCACGAGCTTGAGGGTCGCCAGGCGGATGGCACGCTCGATGTCGTAGTCGCGGACGGTGTTGGCGTCGCGGTCGATGGCCGCCAGCACGAGATGCCGGACCGGCCCGACGTCGGCCAGCGCGGGCGCGATTGAGTGCGGCTCCGACAGGTCGAAGACGGCCCCGCGTACCTGCCCGCGGCCGGCCTGCACGACCGCGTCTTCGACGCTCTCCTGCGACTGGCCGGTCAGCACGACGTCGTCGCCGCGAGCGGCGAAGTGCTTGACGATGTCGAGCCCGATGGCGCGCGTGCCGCCGACCACCATAACGCTGCCTCGCTGCGCCATCCTCATCTGCCCTCGCTTTCCAGCTTTTGCCACGTCTGCATCCAGCGGTAGGCGTGTCGCGCCGGTGGCTGCGGCGCCTGCGTCTCGATCCAGCGCACGCGCTCGGGCCCGTCATTGAAGAAACCGTGGGTCGCACCGACGCCGGCAAACACGACGTCGCCGGCGCGGACGGTGTACGGTCGCCCGTCGAGCTCGGCTTCGGCCTCGCCGGCGAGGAAGAAGTAGGCCTCCTCGAAGGGATGGTCGTGCACCTGCGCCGCGCCGCCCACCTCGTAGTCGACAGTGAACATCGTCAGCAGGTCGGCACCGAAGCCACGGTCGACGAGCATCTTTACCGAGATGCCACTGTAGGCGAGCAGCGCCGTGTCCATCCCCGCCGGCCGTCTGCCGCGGGCCGGCTCGTCGAGGCGCAGCGCTTGGGGCTGCGGCGGTGTCCCGGCGTAGTGCCCGACATAGCGCAGGCGCGGGTCGCCGAACGGCGGCCGCGCGCAGCGTGCGGCCAAGGTCCCGAGGTCGAACGCCGCGTCCGCGAAGAAGGTGTCGCGCCGGCCGGCATCGGCCGCCAGCCGGACCGGTGTGTTGACGGCCAGCCAGCGGACCTGCTCCTGCCCGCCGTTGCCGAGAGCATGCCAGGCGCCGACCGGCAGCAGCGCGTAGTCGCCCGCGACGAGCCGGTGAAAGTGGCCGTCGATCTCGAGCAGGAGCTCGCCGGCGAGTACGTAAAGCGCCTCCTCGAACGAGTGGACGTGACGCTGCAGCCAGCCGCGCGGCTCGAACGCGCCGACGGCCAGCTCGGTGTGGACTGCCCCGTGGGCAGGGCCGACGAGCACCGACCGCGCCAGCCCCTGCCACGTCCGCGCGGGCGCCAGCGGGCGGTCAGCGAACGACCAGTCGACGCGCCCGACGTAGTGCATCGCCAACCTCCTCGACGTAGCGAGCCGCTCTCGGCGAGTGTGCAGTCGCAGTGAACAGCCGTCAACCGGCTGCATTGGTATTGAACGAAGCGGGTGCCGGACGCATACTTCATCTCCGAGCACCTGCCGCGCCCGCCGACACGAAGGAGGTGCATACCGTGAGCGCCGTGCTGACCGCTGTCCGCCCCTCCACCGCCGTTCGGCCGCCCGCTTCGCCGGGGTCGATGACGGTTGACTGGGAGGAGCGCGTCAATCCCGAACGCCTGCGCAACTATCGCTTCGAACGTGCGCGCGACGCACTCGACGCATCCGAACTCGGCGCGATGCTCGTCTTCGACTTCAACAACATCCGTTACCTGACGAGCACGCACATCGGCGAGTGGGCGCGCGACAAGATGACCCGCTTCGCGTTGCTCACGCGCGGCGGTCAGCCGCACCTCTGGGACTTCGGGTCGGCCGCGCGCCACCACCGCCTGTACTGCCCGTGGCTTCCGCCTGACAACGTCCGCGGCGGCATGATCGGCCTGCGCGGCGCCGTCCCGCCCGACGCTGGCCTGTTCACGCGCGCCGCCGAAGAGATCGCGGACATCCTGCGGGTCGAAGGCGTGGCCGACATGCCGCTCGGCGTCGACATCATCGAGCCACCGATGCTGGCGGCGCTGCAGGCCGAGGGGATCATCGTGCGTGACGCGCAGCAGGTGATGCTCAATGCGCGCGAGATCAAGTCGCAGGACGAGATCGCGCTGCTCAACACGGCCTGCGCAATGGTCGACGGCGTCTACCAGCTGATCGCCGAGCAGCTCAAGCCGGGCATCCGCGAGAGCGAGCTGGTGGCGAACGTGACCAAGGCGCTCTTCGACATGGGCTCCGAGCACGTCGACAATATCAACGCCGTCTCGGGCGAGCGCTGCAGCCCCCACCCGCACGTCTTCTCCGACCGGCTGATCAGGCCCGGGGACCAGGCGTTCTTCGACATCATCCAGACGTTCGTCGGCTACAAGACGTGCTACTACCGCACGTTCACAGTCGGTACGGCGACCGACGCGCAGCGCGACGCCTACAAGCGGGCGCGTGAGTGGATCGACGCGTCGATCGAGCTGATGCACCCGGGCGTGACGACCGACCAGGTGGCCAGCGTCTGGCCGCGCGCACAGGACTTCGGCTTCGAGAACGAGATGGAGTGCTTCGGCCTCCAGTTCGGCCACGGGGTGGGCCTGTTCCTCCACGAACGGCCGATCATCAGCCGGCTCAACTCGCTCGACCATCCGATGGAGCTGAAGGAGGGCATGGTCATCGCGCTCGAGACCTACTGCCCGGCCAAGGACGGCTACTCGGCCGCTCGCATCGAGGAAGAGGTGGTCATCACGGCCGACGGGCCGCAGGTGATCACGCGCTTCCCGTCGAATGAGCTGTTCGTCGCCAACGCGTACTGAGGAGCCGATGATGGCCACGACTGGCACCCGCCCGCCGCAAGCCGCCCGACCGGCGACGCAGGAGCCGCCCGATCGCGAGACCCGCCTGCGGATGTACCGCATCATGGTCGAGTGCCGCTACTTCGAGACACGCGCACAGGAGCTCTTCTTCGAGGGGCTCGTCCGCGGCACGACCCATCTGGGCATCGGCCAGGAGGCGGTCGCTGCCGGCTTCGCCGGCGCGATGCGCGAGGACGACTACTCCTTCGCGACGTACCGGGGCCACAACCACGCTCTCGCCCGCGGCGCACCGATGGCCGGCCTCTATGCCGAGCTGTTCGGCCGCGCGACGGGACTGATGGGCGGCAAGGGCGGCTCGATGCACATCACCAGCGCCGAGCACAACATGATGGGCTCGTACGCCATCGTCGGTGCCCACCTGCCGATCGCCGCCGGCGCCGCCTGGTCGGCGGAGTACCGCGGCTCGGGTCAGGTCGCCGTCTGCTTCTTCGGCGACGGCACGACCAACATCGGTGCCTTCCACGAAGCGCTCAACCTGGCCGCCGTTTGGAAGCTGCCCGTCGTCTTCGTCTGCGAGAACAACCTGTACATGGAGTACACCCCGATCAGCGCGGTCACGGCGGTCGCCCGTCCGGCCGCCGACCGCGCTGCCGCCTACGGCCTGGAGCCGATCGTCGTCGACGGCAACGACGTCGACGCCGTCTACGCCGTGGCCGAGCGAACGATCGGCCGCGCGCGGGCCGGGCAGGGGCCGTCTCTGGTCGAGGCGCTCACCTACCGCCACGGCGGCCACTCGCGGGCGGACCCGGGCAAGTACCGGCCGGAGGACGAGGTCAAGGCGTGGCTGGCGCGCGATCCGATCCCGCGCGCGCGGGCAGCCCTGCTCGAGGCGGGCGTCGACGAAGCGACGCTGGCCGAGATCGAGGAGGCCGCCCGGCAGAAGGTGCGCCAGGCCGAGGAAGAGGCGCGCGCCGCGCCCGAGCCGCCGCCGGAGAGCCTCGAGACGAACGTCTGGGCGGACGGAGGATCGGCATGGCGGAGCTGACGTACCGGCAGGCCGTCGCGGCCGGCATCGCGCAGGAGATGGAGCGCGATCCGATGGTCGTGTTCATCGGCGAGGACATCGGCGCGGCCGGCGGCGTGTTCAAGACGACCGAGGGACTGCTCGACAAGTTCGGCCCGCAGCGCGTGCGTGATACGCCGATCAGCGAGCAGGCGATCGTCGGGGCGGTGATGGGCGCGGCGATGACCGGCCTCCGCCCGATCGGCGAGCTGATGTTCTCCGACTTCTTTGCCGTCGCCTGGGACATGGTCGCCAACCAGATCGCCAAGACGCGGTACATGACCAACGGGCAGGTCTCGCTGCCGCTGGTGCTCCACACCGCCAACGGCGGCGGGCTCGGCTTCGGCGCGCAGCACAGCCAGAGCATCGAGAACTGGGTGATGGCGATTCCCGGCCTGAAGGTCGTTGCGCCGTCGAGCCCGGCCGACATGAAGGGGTTGATGGCGGCTGCCATCCGCGACCCAGACCCGGTCATCGTCTGCGAGCACAAGTCGCTTTTGCCTGAAAAGGGCGAGGTGCCCGACGGCGAGCACGTCGAACCGCTGGGCCGGGCGAACGTGGTCCGCGAGGGAACCGACTGCACGGTCGTCGCGCTCGCCGCGATGGTGCCGCGTGCGCTGCGCGCGGCCGAGATGCTCGCCAATGACGGCATCAGCGCCGAGGTGATCGACCTGCGCTCGCTCGTGCCGCTCGACGTGAGCACCGTCCTCGCCTCGCTCGAGAAGACCGGCCGGCTGTTCACCGTCGAGGAGAACCCGCGCCTGGTTGGATGGGGCGCCGAGATCGCCTCGCTCGCCGCCGACGAGGGCTTCTGGAGTCTCGACGCGCCGATCGTGCGCATCACTGCCCCACACGTCCCGTTGCCCTCCTCGCCGGCCCTCGAAAGCCTGGCGATGCCGTCGGTCGAGCGGATCGCCGACACCGTCAGGCGCAGCCTCGAAGCGTCGCGGTGACCGCGGTCGCCGTCCTCGGCACGGGGCGCATGGGCTCGTCGATGGCGCGCGCGCTGGCGCGAGCCGGACATCAGCTTGTGCTCTACAACCGGACCGCCGACCGTGCGCAGGAGCTTGCCGACGAGCTGGGCGCGCGCGTTGCGCCGGCGCCGGGCGAGGCAGTCGAGCAGGTCGAGGTCGGCCTGACGATGCTCGCCGATGGCAACGCCGTCGAGGAGATCTACCACCAACCGGATGGCGTCCTGAGCGGTGTCCGTGACGGCGTGGTGTTGCTCGAGATGAGCACCGCCGAGCCGCGCGTGTCCCGGTCGCTCGCGCCGGAGGTCCGCAGACGCGGGGGTGAGCTCCTCGACGCGCCGGTGTCGGGCAGCGTCGCGCTGGCCGAGCAGGGCCGGCTGACGATCATGGCCGGCGGCGCCGCCGACGCGTTGGAGCGGGCAAAGCCTGTCCTCGAGGCGATGGCGGCGCGTGTCTTCCACCTCGGAGAGGTGGGCACGGGGGCGGCGATGAAGCTGGCCGTGAACGCCGTAATCTTCGCCCTCGACGTGGCGCTGTCGGAGGCGCTCGTGCTCGCCGAGAGGGCCGGCATCGAGCGGACGACCGCGTACGACGTGCTGGAAGCCAGCGCCGTCGGCGCGCCGTTCGTCGGCTACAAGCGGCCGCACTTCCTTGATCCCGAAGCGGCACCGGTCGGCTTCTCGCTCGAGCTGGCCGAAAAGGACCTGCGGCTGATCGCCGCCCTCGCCGAGTCGGTCGGGCTGCCGATGGCCCAGACGCGCACCAACCTCGACCTGATTCGCGCCGCCGCTCAGAGCGAGGGAAGCGAAAGCGACTTCGCCCGCGTGGCGACGCACCTGCGCAATCGGAGCGCCTGAACGAAAGGAGGGCCGCCGACATCGCACTGCACGCGAGTCTTCGCCAGCACCACGGTCAGAGGAAAAGGGGGAACCGCCGATGATGTCGAACCGCACTCTCATCCGCGGCGGAATCGTCCTGACGCAGGACGATTCGCTGGGCGAGCTGCCCAACGCCGACGTCCTGATCGAGGACGACCGCATCGTCGACGTCGGGCCGAACCTGAGCGCCGACGGCGCCAAGGTGATCGAGGCCGACGGCGACATCGTCATGCCCGGGATGGTCGACACTCACCGCCACACGTGGGAGACGTCGATCCGGACATGTGCCCCGGACTACACGCTGGGCGCCTACTTCGGCGCCATCCTCGACAAGTTTGCGCCCAAGTACCGGCCCGACGACGTCTACGCCGCCAACCTATGGGGCGCGCTCGAGTGCATCAACGCCGGCATCACCACGCTCGTCGACTGGTCGCACATCATGAACACACCGGATCACGCCGACGCCGCGATCAAGGCGCTGCAGGAGAGCGGCCTGCGCTCGGTCTTCGCCTTCGGCTTCCCCAACACGTCGATCCAGGCGTGGTGGTTCGGCCCCGACTACGGGGGCAGCGTCGAGCGCATCAACGGCGACGAGGCTCGCCGCGTCCGCAACCAGTACCTGTCCGACGACCGCGGCCTGATCACGATGGCGCTCGCCACGCGCGGCACCAACTTCTGCAAGCCGGAGGTCGTGCGCTACGAGTGGGAGCTGGCGCGCGAGTTGGGCATCAACATCACCGTCCACGTGGCGATGGACCGCTTCGGCTACACCAAGATGCAGATCCGGAAGCTCAAGGAGATGGATCTGCTCTATCCGAATACGACCTACATCCACGCCTCGCACCTGCTCGATGACGAGTGGCAGATGGTCGCTGACTCGGGCGGCAACGTCTCGCTCGCGCCGCAGATCGAGCTGCAGATGGGCCATGGCTGGGCGCCCGGCCAGACGGCGATGAAGCATGGCATCCCGGTCGGCCTGTCGACCGACGTGGCGACCACCGCCTCGTCCGACATCTTCACCCAGATGCACGCCGTCTTCGCCTCCGAGCGGGGCCGCCGCCACCAGGTCGCGTGGGACGAGGAGCTCGACCCGAACACGCCGACACCGGACCTGATCACGTCGCGCGACGTCCTGCGCTGGGCGACGCTGGAGGGTGCCAAGGTCGCCGGCGTCTCGGACTGGACGGGCTCGATCACGCCGGGCAAGAAGGCCGACATCGTCGTCATCGACACCAAGGCGGTCAACGTCGCGCCGGTGATCGACCCGGTCGGCGCAATCGTCGGGGCGGCCGACACCGCGAACGTGAAGACCGTGCTGATCGACGGCAAGATCGTGAAGCAGGACTGGAAGCTCAAAGCCGACCTGGAGCGGCCACGCCGGCTGGTCGAGGAGTCGCGCGACTACCTGGTTGGTCAGTTCGGCGAGCCTGAGCCGGGCTGGTTGGCGCGTCGCGGGCAGCAGATCGCGGCACAGGCCCAGGCAGTCGCGGCGGAATCCTGATCGAGCGACGCCGCGCTTACGTTGGGGGCGGCCGGTCGGTCAGCGCCGAACGCAGTAGCGCCCGCGCCGACCAGCGCATCAGCTCGACCGCCTCACGTCGTGATAGGCCGCCAACGTCGGTCAGCCAGACCAGCGCCTCGATTCCCTCGGTGGCGCGAATGGCCACCACGAGCCGCTCGAGTTGCTGCTCGTTCAGCCGGTCGCGCAGCGGTTCGAGTGCCTCGCGTATCCAGCCGATCGCGCGCCCGCGGCGCAGCAACAACTGGTCTTGTCGTCGCGTGGCCGGATCGAGCGAGAGCCGCAGCATCGTTCGCAGCTGCGGCTCCAGCTCCAGGATCTGCTCGGTGTGTGCCTCGACCACGGCCGCCAACCGCGCCTCGGGATCGGCTGGCGGATCGGGTGGCAGCAACGACGTGCGCTTGAGGTACGGATAAGCGGCCACGAGCAGCGAACGCTGATTGGGGAAGTAGCGATATGCCGTTGTGCGTGATATGCCGGCCGCCTCGGCCGCCTGCTCGACGGTGGGCGTTAGTCCCTGCCCGATCAGCTGGCGCGCGGCGTCGACGAGGGCGTCGCGCGTCCTGGCCTTCTGCCTACTGCGGCCGCTCTGCTCATATGGGATTGACATGCCCATTATGGTACACGAGTACCACGAAGCAGAGGCGGCAGGAGGGCAACGAGATGCAGGCGACGTACCCAGGAGCGGTGTGGTGGCAGGGCGCACTCTTCAGCATCAAGGCACGCAGGGAAACGACGGGCGGCGCACTCGGATTGGTGGAGGCTTCGTTCTGGGAGGGGATGGCCACTCCGTTTCACACCCATCACCGTGAGGACGAGGCGTTCTACGTGCTCGACGGACAGATTCGCTTTCGGCGTGGCGACGACCACTTCACCGCCGGACCGGGCGACTTCGTCTTCGGCCCACGCGCGGTCCCGCACTGCTTCAAGGTGCTCGATGGCGGGGCGCGAGCGCTTGTCCTGGTGACGCCCGCCGGCTTCGAGCACATGTTCCTCGAGGGCGGAATTCCGGTCAGCGACCCGGCCGCCGCTCCAGCCCGCGAATACGATCTGGAACACGTCGCCAGGCTCGCCCACGCGTATGGCATGGAGGTCGTTGGCCCGCCGCTCGAGTAGCGGATCTGGGCGCGCAGGTAAGCATTGGCGAGGACCGCGCTCGGCCTGTTCGTCGTCGCCCTCGGCTTGCGGCCGCAGATCGTCGGTATTGGCCCGCTGTTGCCGCAGATCCAGCTCGACCTCGCAATAAGCCACGCCGTCGCCGGCCTGCTCGCGGCGATCCCGGTGCTGTGCATGGGCGCCTTTGCGCCCATCGGCCCGTGGTTCGGCCGACTCCTCGGCACGGAGCGGGCGATCGCGGCAGGGGTCGCGGCGATCTGCGTCTTCGGCATCCTCCGGGCGCTGGCGCCCGACGCAGCGAGCGTGCTGCTGCTCACCTTCGGCGTCGGCGTGGGCATCGCGCTCGTCGGGCCGCTGCTGCCGCTGTTCGTCCGCCACCGCGCGCCGAGCCGCGCGGCGTCGGCGACGGGCGTCTACGCCGGCGGGATCGTGCTCGGCGCGACTGTAGCCGCCGCCCTCGCCGTTCCGCTGTCCGGGCCCGAGCTCGACTGGCGCCGGCCGCTGCTGATCATGTCGCTGGCGACCGTCGCGTCGTTGGTCGCGTGGCTGCTGCTGGAGCGACCGCCCCGGCCGGCAACGCAGGCCTCCGACGAGCGACCACCGCGCCTGCCCTGGACCTCGCCGCTGGCGTGGGGCCTGGCGATCATCTTCGCCGCTCAATCGACCCTGTTCTATGCCGCCAACGCATGGCTGCCAACGGTCTACGTCGAGCGCGGCTGGACGGAGGCCGAAGGCGGCTTCCTGCTGGCGCTGCTCAACGGCATCGGCATTGTCACCACCTTCGCCGCGCCGGCGCTGGCCGAACGACGCGGATCGCGCCGCGAGCAGTTGGCGCTCTCTGCCGCCGGATCGGTCGCCGGCCTGGTCGGTATCGCGCTCGTGCCCGAGATTGCTGTCCTGTGGGTGATCGTGCTCGGCATCGGCCTCGGCGCGGTCTTCCCGCTCGCCCTGACGCTTCCCGTCGACATCTCTGGGCGGGCGCGCGATGTCGCCGGCCTGGCCGCCATCATGCTGCTCGGCGGCTACGGCATCGCGTCGGTCAGCCCGTTCCTGTTCGGCGTCGTCCGCGACGCGACCGGTGGCTTCGCCATCGGGCTGTGGCTGCTCGTCGGCGTTGGGCTGGTGCTCCTGGCCGCTGTCTGGTTCTTCGTGCCAACGGGGTTGGGCCGGCGCAGCGGGGCGGCCACCGTGTCGTAGGAGGACACGTGCGGGAGTTGGCACGTGCGCCGCAGCGCACGTATTGTCGCCACCGTGGACGACGTCTTCCGCGCCCTTGCCGACTCACAACGGCGGACGCTGCTCGACGCGCTGCGGGCGCGTGACGGGCAGACGCTCACCGAACTCGAACGCGCGCTGCCAAGGCTGAGCCGCTTCGGCGTGATGAACCATCTGCGCGTCCTCGAGTCGGGCGGCCTCGTCACGACGAACAAGGTCGGCCGGCACAAGTTCCACTACCTCAATCCCGTGCCGATCCAACTGATCCGCGACCGCTGGATCAGTCGCTACGACGCGCCGCTGGTCGAGACGATGACCAGCATCAAGACCAGGCTGGAAGGAGGACAGATGCAGCGCATCCGCCATGTGTACGAGATCTACATCGATGCAACGCTCGAGGCTGTTTGGCGGGCGATCACCGATGCAGACGTGACACGGCGCTATTGGTACGGCGCGCTCAATCGGTCTTCCTGGGAGGTGGGGGCGCGCTGGACGAGCGAGTCGCCGTCGGGCGAGCTGTACCTCGAGGGCGAGATCCTGGAGATTGACCGCCCGTTTCGCCTGGTGCACAGCTTCCATGTCGTCCACCGCGCCGAACCGGCCGCCGATCCGCCGTCGAAGGTGACGTGGGAGCTGACCCGGCTGGGACCGACGTGTCGGCTACGCCTGATTCACGAAGATATGGCCGAGGCGACGGCGCGCTACACCGCCGACGGCGGGTGGTCGTTCCTGCTCTCCGGTATGAAGACGCTGCTCGAGACGGGCCGATCGATGGCGCTTGCCACTGCACAGGCGAGCGAGACCTAGTCCATCGGACGCAGTGGCATGTAGGTGTGGCGGCCGGTCGAGTAAGCTCCGACGTGCACACGCTGGACCGCATGGTCGGCGGTTGGGTACGGGGGACATGGGCGCGTCTTCGGCGTTGGGTCGAGGCCGAGCGTGCCGAGAACCGCAACCCGAACGTCGGCGATGGTGGCAATGGTTTTACGAGCGCCTCATCGCCGATCCGGATGCCGGTAGGGCCGTCGGCGCGCACGGCGCGTATCGCGGGCACAAGGTCGGTAGACGAGCCCCGGAGCGCCGGGAGCGCTCCTCCGAGGTGCCCCGTCGCCGTGCGTTAGGCGGGTGAAACCGGCGGCGATGACCGGCCGTTGTGGCGGCAACCGAGCTCGGCGCAAGATGATTGCGCGCACAAGGAGGTCAAGCCGTGGAGAACACAACGCAGCGCGTCGTCGGCGACGTCGAGCACGAGCACTCGCATCCGGCGACGGTGCACACCCACGATCACTACCACGTTTCGCACTATCACACGGGCGGCCCGCTCGGCGAGTTCGAGCACCGCACCCACTACCACGAGCACGAGCACAATCACGCCCCGCTCGTCCACGCTCACCAGAACCGGGGCGAGGATGAGGAACGGCAGGATCACGACGCCACCGCTCACATCCACGACCATGAAGCGCCGACCGGGGAGGGCCGGCCACTCTGAGCGACTGACCGACCTGTCCGGTCTCAGCGCCCGCTGAGCGTCACGGCATGTCCATCCCGCCGTGCACGCCGTACGCAGAGCCGGTGACGTAACTCGCGGCAGGCGAGGCAAGGAACGCGTACACCGCGGCCAGCTCGGCCGGCTGCGCTGGCCGCCCGAGCGGCGTCTGCTGGCCGAACTCGGAGACTTGCCCGCCTTCGGTGGTCGCCGGAATCAGCGGCGTCCATACCGGGCCCGGGCAGACGACGTTGACGCGGATACCACGGTCGGCGAGGAGCTTGGCCAGCGCCTTGGTGAACGTGATGATCGCGCCCTTCGTCGTCGCGTACGGGAGCAGCGATGGTGAAGGCGTGAAAGCCTGGACCGACGAGGTGTTGATGATCGACGCGCCCGGCTGCATGTGTGGCACGGCCGCTCGAGAGAGGTAGAACATCGCGTCGATGTTCGTTGCGAACGTGTGCCGCCACGCTTCGGGGCTGATGTCCTCGAGCGCGTCGAACCGGTCCTGGTGCGCGGCATTGTTGACCAGGATGTCGAGCCGCCCGAACTCACTCAGCACCCGCTCGACGAGCCTGCCGCAGTGCGCCTGGTCGCCGATGTCGCCGGCGACGGCAACAGCCCGCCGCCCGGCGTCCTCGACCAGCCGGCACGTTTCACGCGCGTCGGCCTCTTCGCTGAGGTACGAGACCAGGACGTCCGCGCCTTCGCGCGCATAGGCGAGCGCGACCGCCCGCCCGATACCGCTGTCACCGCCCGTAATCAGCGCAGCCAGCCTGGCGAGCCGTCCACTGCCGACGTACGACTCCTCGCCGTGGTCGGCGGTCGGCTGCATCGCAGCCTCTTCGCCCGGTAGCTCCTGCTCCTGCTTCTCGAACGGCGGTCTCGGCTCCTCGCTCCGAGGGTCGGGTAGTTCGCCGGCTCCGGCGCTGTGCGGTGCGGTCATGCTGCGACTCCTTCGGTTGACGGTGTCAGTGGGCGGCGGCGGCCGCCCAGCCGCCAACGGGACCCGGAGTGAGCCAAAGTTGGAAGCACGGCCGACCTCGAGCGAGCGTAGGTGAGCCGGCGTGGCATACGCTTTGGGCAGCCGCCTTCGGGCTTGCAGCACTATATCCGTGCCACTCCGAGCGGCCGCCGTAAGAAGGAGGAACGATCGATGCCGAAGGATTTGACGGTCATCCTGCAGAACAAGCCCGGGACACTTGCCGATGCGGCTGAGGCGCTCGGTCGGGCAGGCGTCAACATTGAGGGCGGCTGCGGGTTCCCGGCCGGCGGTGAGGGCGTTCTCCACGTGCTCGTCGAAGACGCTTCGACCGCACGGCGTGCGCTCGAAGAGGCCGGCCTCGAGGTGCGAGCGGAGCGCGAGGTGGTGCTTCTCGATCGGCTGCCCGACCAGCCGGGCACGCTCGGCAGCGCGCTCCGACGGATCGCCGACCAGGGCGTCAACGTCGATCTTCTGTATCTGACGACGGACGGGCGCGCCGTCCTGAGCGGCGGCGACGTCGAAGCGCTCCAGCGAGCGGCGGGCGGCTCGGCCTAGCTCAGCTAGGGCACCGGCGTACGGTCGTAGTCCCGGCGGTGCCGCTCCGCCGGGTCCGTTGCCTGGCTCAGGATCTCCTCGGCCTGCTGCAGATAGCGCGTCGCTCTGACTGATCTCCAGAACGGAAGGACTTTTTCGAGCTGCTCGCGCGCCTCTGCCTGCCGCCCCTGCGCAACGTACTCGCGCGCGGCGTGCAGTCTGACGACCGCGGCCGACGACGTGGCCAGTAGGTCGTCGATCAAATCGGCTGCTTGCGCCGGCCTGCCCTGAGCGATCAGGCGGTATGCGTCCTGCCAGCGTCCCGCCTTCATCCGTTCGACCAGTTTTGTCAACTCGGATTGTTCGTCCAGGCCGACCATGGCGAGCGCGCATGGAATGACCATCACGCCGGCCGCCCTCGGCACTTCGATCAGCTCGTCGATCAGGGCACGAGCATCGGCTTCCCGGCCGAGCTCGAAAAGCAGGGCAGCCATGAAGCTGAGGGCGCCAGTGAGGTCCTCCGGGCCGCCCGCCCGACGGGCCGCCGCCAAGGCTGCTGCACCGTCTTCCAATGCGCCATCCACATCACCACGGGCAAGCCGGATTTGTCCCCGGACAACCCGATTCCACGTCTCCTGTGAATGCCCGCCGGTAGCCGCTGCGTCGATGATGAGTTCGTCGAGCGAGGCCAGCGCTTGGTCCCACGATCCCTGCGCATAGTCCATATGCACGACCTGCGGGCGAACGAACCGCTCGACCGATCGGTTGCCCAGCTCGATCGCTTTCTGAAGTGCCTCGCGCGACAGCTCGCTGGAACGCTTGCTCTCGCCGCGCTTCTCGAGGGCGCTCGAAAGGTTGTTCATCACACGCGCCACCTCGGGCGAGTTGATGCTCAGGGCGATCACCATCGCGCGCTCGAGATCCGCTAATCCGTCGGGAAGATCGGCGATGTCCTTCGCCGACCCGATGTTGTTGAGCGCGTGCGCCTTGATGTCGTCGAAGCCGAGCTCGTCGGCGATGGCGAGAGCTTCACTGCCCCTGGCGATTGCCGGCTCCGTTTCGTTTCGGAGCATGTAGTAGCGGGAGAGGTCGCTGAGCACGTAGGCCTTCGAGTACGACGGCTCGAGTCCATCGACGAGTTCGGCCGCGCGACGCAGGTGGCGAGTCGTCGCCTCGCCGTCCCCGCTGAACCAGGCGAGCTCGGCTTGCAGCACCGCCGCCTCGGCCGCCAGCTCGAGGTTACCGGCCGATCGCAGCGCGCTCTCCGCCTCGGCGAGGACGTCTGCCCCCGCCTCCTCGGAGGCCCGCAGACCCTTGCCATAGCCGAAGAGCACGAGCGGACGGTCGGCATCGTCGGTGCTCATGAGATCGAGGGCTGCCCGGAAGTAGCGTGCTGCAGCAGCAAAGGCGTTCAGGCTCAGCGCCCGGTCACCGGCGTCGTGGAGCGCCCGGCGTGCCCGGTCGGCATAGGGTTCGATCGCGCGCCCTGACGCCCGCGCGAACTCGAGCGCGGCCAGGTAGTGCTGGGCGAGCAGCTCGGCGTGATCTGCCGGGCGCGCGAGGGACTCGATCCACTCGGCGGCGAGGGCGTGGCGCTGGCTGCGTTCGGCGCGCGGGATCTGGCCGTACGCCACGTCGCGCACGAGGATGTGCCTGAAGGCGTACTCGGTCTCGCCGGCGACCGATGCCCGCCTCTCGCGACGGATGAACTCTTTGCGCTCGAGTGCGTGCAACAACTGCTCGATCTCGGCGCGCAGGCGCTGGCGCATGCTGACCAGCGCGCCGCTCCAGAAGACCTTGCCCATCACGGCGGCGTCCTGCAGCAGCTCCTTTTCGTCGCGGGCGAGCGCGTCCAGTCGGGCAGCGATGATGCCCTGCACCGTTTCGGGCAGGTCGTCTGGTTGGCTGCGCTCGGCAAGCAGACGCGCGAACTCCTCAGCGTAGAGCGGGTTGCCCTGCGCTCGCTCGAGCACCGTGTCGCGCACAGAGACCGGAATGACTGCTCGTTCGACGAGGTTCGCAACGAGCGCGCCCGTTTCGAGATCGGACAGCGGTCCGAGCGAGATCGTCAGCGCGTTCGGCTTGCCGCCTCCCCAACCCGGCCGCCGGGAGAGCAGCTCGGGCCGGGCGGTCCCCACGATGAGCAAAGGCACGTCCGTCACCCAGTCGACGAGGTGGTCGATGAAATCGAGGAGGCCGTCGTCGGCCCAGTGCAGGTCCTCGAAGACGACGACGAGCGGGCGCCGGTCGGCGAGCGCCTCGACGTAGTGGCGCCAGGCGGCGAAGGCTTCGCCTTGGTGATCGCCACGCAGCTCGGCGCCAAGCTCGAGACCGACCAGCGGCCGCAGATGGCGCTCCATCCACTCGACGTCGCTCGATGCGTCGGCGACGGCCTCGATCGCGCGCCTGAGCTTGGCGGCGGCGTCATCCGGCTCGTCCGTTTCGAGGATGCCGGCCTCTGCCTTGACGACCTCGCCGAGCGCCCAGAAAGAGATGCTCTCGGCGTAGGGGAGGGAGCGACCCTGGCGCCACGAGACGAGCCGGTCGCCGGCGTCGACCCGCTGGAACAGCTCCCACACGATTCGGCTCTTGCCTATGCCCGGCACGCCGACGAGGGTGAACAGCTGGGGCTGGCGGTCGTCGAACGCGCGCGCCAGCGCCCCTGACAGCAGCTCCATCTCGCGCGAACGGCCGACGAGCGGTGCCTGCCCGAGGTGACGGACGTCGACTCCGAAGCGCGCTCGTGCCGACTGCGCCCTGTAGACCGTCACCGGCTCGCTCTTGCCCTTGACTCGTACCGGCTCATGCTCTCCGTATTCGATCGAGCGGGAGGTCGCGCGGTAGGTCGCCTCATCGACGAGGATCCCGTCGACCGGCGCTGCGCTCTGCAGCCGCGAGGCGGTGTTCACGACGTCACCCGCCGCCATTCCCTCGCCGCTTTCGGGGCGTGCCTCGAGCGCCACCAGTGCCTCACCGGTGGTGATGCCGATGCGCACGTGCAGCCGACCCTCGGCGGCGACTCTGTCGCGGATGGCGAGCGCAGCGCGGACAGCACGTTCGGGATCGTCCTCGTGCGCGACCGGCGCTCCGAAGAGCGCCATCACGGCGTCGCCGATGAACTTCTCGACGGTTCCGCCGTAGCGCTCGAGGTCCGCGCGCAGGCCGGTGTGGTACGGCTGGAGGAGTGCACGTACTTCTTCCGGATCCATCCTTTCGGCTTGGGCGGTGAAATCGACAAGGTCGGCGAAGAGGACGCTGACGACCTTGCGCTCTTCGCGCACGCGGCGGCCGGGCGCGCCCAGCAGAGCGCTGCCGCACTCCAGGCAGAACTTGGCCGCGGGCGGGTTCTGCTGCCCGCACCGCTCGCAGGCCCTGACCGCTTCGTTCACGCGGCAAAGCGTACGGTAGGACGAAGGTGGAAGTCTCTGGGTGCCGGCTCGGTCTTCCGCCGCTCTCGTGGGCATGGAATGGCTGGCGAGGAAGGATTCGAACCTTCAATCCCCTGATCCAGAGTCAGGTGCCTTACCGTTAGGCCACTCGCCAGCGCGAACCCAAGTCTACCGCCGGAGCGCGCGGCGCCTCAACTGGCCTGAGTGCGCGCCTGCAGCTTGGCCCACGTGTCCTTCAGCGTCAGCGTACGGTTAAACATCGGCCGGCCGGGTCCCGCGTCGGGGTCGGGCGCGAAGTAGCCCAGGCGCTCGAACTGGTAGGTCGTGCCGGCTTCGGCGTCCGCTAGGCTCTCCTCCACGAAGCAGCCGGTGAGCACCGTCTCCGAGTCCGCGTTCAGGTCGGCAAATACATCGCCGGCAGCACCGGGCGTAGGTGAGCTGAAGAGGTGGTCGTACAGCCGTACCTCGGCCGGGACGGCGTGGCCAACCGACAGCCAATGGAGCGTCGCCTTCGGTCGACGTCCGTCCGGCGCATCCCCGCCGCGAGTCTCCGGGTCGTACGTGCAGCGCAGCTCGACGACTCGCCCGGCCTCGTCCTTGACGACCTCACGGCAGCTGATCAGGTATGCCGAGCGCAACCTCACCTCGCGCCCCGGGGCGAGCCGGAAGAACTTGGGCGGCGGCTGCTCCATGAAGTCGTCGCGCTCGATCCAGAGCTCACGCGAGAACGCAACCGTGCGCGTCCCGGCTGCCCGATCCTCGGGATTGTGCGGTACCTCGAAGTGCTCGACCTGGCCCTCGGGGTAGTTCTCGATCACCACCTTGAGCGGATCGAGAACGGCGAAGCGCCGGGGCGCTGTCCGGTTGAGGACGTCGCGCACGGCGTGCTCGAGTTGCCCGACCTCGACGACGCTGTCCGCCCTGGCGACTCCGATCATCGCAGCGAACTCGCGGATTCCCTCCGCCGGAAAGCCGCGCCGGCGAAGGCCGGAGATCGTCGGCATCCGCGGATCGTCCCAGCCCCGGACGTGCCCGTCCCTGACCAGCCGCAGGAGCACGCGCTTCGAGAGCACCGTGTGGGTCAGGTTGAGGCGGGCGAACTCGATCTGGCGCGGCTGCGAGGGCACCGGCAGGTTCTCGATCAGCCAGTCGTAGAGCGGGCGGTGGCCCTCGAACTCGAGCGTGCACAGCGAGTGCGTGACGCCTTCGATGGCATCCGACTGCCCGTGTGCGAAGTCGTACGTCGGGTAGATGCACCAGTCGTCGCCGGTCCGCGGATGGATCGCGTGCATGATCCGATACAGAACCGGGTCGCGCAGGTTGATGTTGGGGCTGGCCATGTCGATCCTGGCGCGCAGCACCCGTGCGCCGTTCGGGAACTCGCCGGCGCGCATCCGCGCGAGCAGGTCGAGATTCTCCTCGACCGAGCGCTCGCGCCACGGGCTGTTCCGGCCGGGCTCGGTCAGCGTGCCGCGGTACTCGCGGATCTCGTCGGCCGACAGGTCATCGACGTACGCCTTGCCGGCGCCGATCAGGTGGACGGCCCACTCGTACAGCTGCTCGAAATAGTCCGACGCAAAGTGCAGGTGCTCGCCCCAGTCGAAGCCCAGCCAGCGGACGTCCGACTGGATTGCGTCGATGTATTCCTGCTCTTCCTTCATCGGGTTGGTGTCGTCGAAGCGCAGGTGGCAGCGGCCGCCGAACTCCTGCGCGATGCCGAAGTTGAGGCAGATCGACTTGGCGTGGCCGATGTGCAGGTAGCCGTTCGGTTCAGGCGGGAACCGCGTAACGATCGTTGTGTGCCGGCCAGCGCGCAGGTCGGCGACGACGATGTCGCGGATGAAGTCGGCTCGCTCGGGGCGGGTCGGAGTTTCGCCCGTCCCAACCGGCGTCTCAATCGTCACGGCGTGGCGAACCCAGCTGTGGGTGGAGGAGGAGATGGCTGGCGAGCAAGGATTCGAACCTTGAATCCCCTGATCCAGAGTCAGGTGCCTTACCGTTTGGCCACTCGCCAGGGACTGCCTGAGTCTACCAAACGCGCTCGGCCGCTCCGCGAAGCACGTCGGTAGGGGCGAAGGTTGCCGCGAACTGTCGGGCGTAGGGCCGGGCGCAGACGCCGTGGCCGTCGATCCAGCAGTCAGAACGACCGGCGAGCCGCAACGGTTGATGGCCGGAGGCGGCCAACTGGGCTGTCGAGGGCGCGGCGGCGGTCGTTTGGTAGCGTCGCTCAGTCAGGAGGACCGCCGAACTGGCGCTGCTCTGCCGCTGCCCGGCGGACGCCGGTCGTTTGGGATGCCAGATCGACGATCGGGCGGGTGCGTGTTGACGCACCCGACATAGCCGTTGTCCCTGTTATGTCAGGCCGGCCGACGGTCGCGTGCTGGCGCGCGAAATCCGTTGCAACTGGCGCGTAAGGACGGCCGACGCGCGACCACCCTCAGTTGCAGCGCGGCGCGGCTTACGGTCTACCCACCACACAACGTCACGCCGTGAAGGAGCGACCGATGAACGCTTTGACCCTGCTCAAGGAAGACCACGACCGCGTCAAGAAGATGCTGGCCGAGGGCGAGCAGACGACCGAGCGCGCCGAGAAGACGCGCGGCGATCTGTTCAGCCGCCTCAAGCACGACCTGGAGATCCACGAGCGGATGGAGGAGGAGATCCTCTATCCGGCGCTGAAGCAGCACGGCGAGTCGCGCGAGATCGCGCTCGAGGGCTTCGAGGAGCACCACATCGTCGACACGATCCTGAGCGAGCTCGAGCAGACGGCGACGACCGACGAGACCTGGACGGCCAAGTTCAAGGTGGCCAAGGAGAACCTCGAGCACCACATCGAGGAAGAAGAGGGCGAGATGTTCAAGACGACCCGCCAGCTCTTCTCAGACGACGAGCTCGAGCAGATGGGCCAGCAGATGCAGGAGATCAAGCGCGCGGCCGAGCAGCTGACGCGCGCCTGAGCGCGCTCAGTCGGCCTCGATCACCGACAGCGAGAAACCGAACTCGGCGCCCCCTTCGGGCCGCTCGCGCGCCCAGATCCGGCCACCCATGGCATCGATGAGCGCACGCGACACGAACAACCCGATCCCGGCACCGCCCGACACCGCCCGTGCCGCCGGCGCGCGGTAGAAGAGGTCGAACAGCCGGTCGGGATCTGCGCCGCCGAGACCCGGGCCGCGGTCCTGTACTCGTACGATCACTTCGTTCTCCCCCGCCTCCGTCCGGACGACGACGCCCGACTGCAGCCCGCCGCCGTAGCGGACGGCATTGGTGATCAGGTTGCGCACGACCTGCTCGAGGTACGTGCTGTCACCGCGGACGGCCGGCAGGCGCTCGGCGATCATCAGCTCCACCTCGAGCGCCGGCCAGCTGTCCGACACTGACTCGACGATCGCCGGCAGCAGCCGCTGCAGCAGCAACGGCTCGTCGGCGATCTCGAGGCCGCCACGCTCGACGCGCGTCATCACCAGCAGGTCCTCGACCAGCCGCACGAGCCGTTCCGCCTCGGCCTTGATGTCGCGCACGACTTCGCTCGCTCGCTCGGGATCGAGCCCGTGCTCGAGCAACTGGCTGCCGCCGTAGATCGTGGTGATCGGCGTGCGCAGCTCGTGCGACATCATGCCCAGGAACGATTCGCGCACGACCTGGGCGAGGCGCGCCTCGGTCACGTCGCGCACCACGACCACCACCGGTGACGCGCCGCGCTGCATCGGCCCATCGGTCCGGCGCACCGAATAGCGCCGCACGTCGAACCAGCGCTCGGTGTCAGGGAGCTGATAGACGCCGTCGAAGTCGTCGCCGCCCTCCGCCGCTTCGCCGCGCTCGCGGTCTTCGGGCGGCCCGAGCCGCTCGCGCAGCTCGTCGAGCGACGCCGGTACACCTTCGCGGAACAGCCCGGCGGCGGCCCGATTGTGCAGCCGCAGCCGACTGCGCGGGTCGAAGACGAGCACGGCTTCTGCCATCGCCCCCAGCACGGCGTCCAGCTCGGCGCGCCGCTCCTGCGCCGCCTCGAACAGCCGGGCGTTGTCCATGACTGCTCCCGCTCGCGCACCGAGCTCCTCCGCCAGTTGCAGGTCGGCGGCATCGAAGTGCCGTCCGGAATCGGCCATGACGAGGGTCAGCGCGCCGAGCGCTCGCCCGCGCGCGGTCAGCGGAACGCAGATGTACGAGCGGACGCCGAGTGCGAGCAGCAGCTCACGCTCCTCGTCGCTGCGCGCCAGCTGGCGGAGCTGCTCTTCGCTGAGGTCGGACATCTCCGACACGCCCTCGCGCATCACGCGCCCGGGCCCGCTCGGCTCATCGAGCGACAACGGCCGCAGAAGACGGACGCGACGCGCCAGCTCGGCGCGGGCGCGGTCGCCGTGGACGATCGCTGCCGGGCCAACGGACCCATCAGCCTCGAGCAGGTCGACGCTGGCATAGTCGGCCAGCCGCGGCACGCACGCTTCGGCGAGCCGCCGCGCCGCCTCGGCCACGTTGAGCGTGCCCGACAGCGCAGCCAGGGCTGCGCCGAGCACCGCCTGGGCCTGCTCCGTCCGCTTGTCGGCGGTCACCTCGCGGAACACGTTGACGACGCGCCTGACGCTGCCGTCGGCGGCAAGGATGGGTGACGCCTCGACGAGCGACCAACGCTCGGCGCCGCCGTCGCGCGAGCGGAAGCGGATCAGCGTTGGCCGCGACGGCCGGCCGGTTTCGAGGGCGATCCGCCCGGGCAGCTGATCGATGGACAGCGACTGGCCGGCCTCATCGAACGTCTCGAAGCGGCCAACGACCTCGGCCAGTGAGGAACTCGCCATCTCCTCCCCGCTGGTGTAGCCGGACACGCGCGCCGCCGCGTCGTTGGCGTAGAGCAGGCGACCGTCGGGCGTTTCGACGGTGATGCCCTCGCTGACCGCGGCGAGGATGGCCGCCACTTCATCGCGTCCGCGGCGCAGCTCGTCCTCCGCCCTCACCCGTGCGATGGCGCTGGCGAGGATGCCGGCCACTGCCTCGAGGAAGTGGGCGTCGTCGGGCGTGAAGCGACCCAGCCGGCGGGTGAAGGCGGCGAGCACGCCGAACGGGCGCGCCATGTCGCCGATGCGTACGCTCATCCCTGACAGCGCGCCGTGCTCGGCGAGCACCGGCAGCACCCGGAAGCGGCGCTCGGTGCGCAGGTCCTCGGTGATGACCGGGCCGCCCCTCTGCAGCGTCATCCCGGACATCGAGCGGTCGTCGGCCGGGACCTCCATCTCGCCGACGACGCCCGGCCGCCAGCCGACGCCGGCGACGATGCGCAGCGACCGCCGGCCCGGCGTGAGCTCGAGCACGTCGACCAGCTCCGTCTCGAGGATCCGCGCCACGACTGAGCAGACGTCGTTGAGCAGGACGTCGAGCTGCCGCTCGCCGAGCGCGCGCTGGCTCAGCTCGGCGATCGCCGCCTGTTGGGCCAGGATCTGACCGGTTGCCGAACTGCCTTGCGGCGCCGGCACGCGCTCAGCACGCTGGCCACGGCCCTTGCCATGTGACGCTGGCACGTCCGTGATCTGGGGCACCCCCTCTCTGCGCCGGAGCATACAACGGCGGCGCCCGCGCGCCGTACCCAGATCAGTCGAGCGTCGGCAGCTCCTGTTCGATCTCGAGGACCGGCCGGAACAGATCGCCACGCTCGACGAGCCGATCGAGGATCGTGCGGATGTTCCAGCCGTCGGGCCGCAGCGACGGGTCGTCCAGCTCGCGCCACTCGATGGGCGTCGACACGGCGGCGTTGGGCACCGGTCGCACGGCATACGGCGCGACGAGGGTCTTGTTGACCGCGTTCTGGGTGTAGTCGAGGCGCGCCCGGCCGCGGCGCGACGACTTCTCCCACTCCCAGCTGACCAGATCGGGCAGCGTCGCACCGACGGCACGCGAGATGCCCTCGACCCAGGCCCTGGTCTGATCGAAGGTGTAGATCGGCCGGATCGGGATCCAGACCTGAATGCCGCGCTTGCCGGAGACCTTGGGCAGGCCGGTCACGCCGAGGTGCCCGAGTGCCGAGCGATACAGTCGCGCCAGCGCCAGCAGCTCGTCGAACGTCGTATCCGGCCCGGGATCGATGTCGACCAGCGCGTAGGTCGGGTGCTTGTACGCATCGGTTCGCGACGTCCACGCGTGCATGTCGATCGTCGCGTGGTTGGCCAGCCAGGCCATCGTTGCCACCCGCTCGGCGACGATGTACGTGTGGCTCTCGCTCGACTTTGCCTCTGGATATGCCCAGCGTGACATCCATTCGGGCGCGTAGGCCGGGATCTCCTTCTGCCAGAAGTGGTTGCCCGTCACGCCGTCGGGCCAGCGCCACAGGTTGACGGCACGGCCGCGCAGGTAGGGCAGCATCACCGGCGCAACCGTGACGTAGTAGCGGACCAGGTCGCGCTTCGTGAAGCCGGGCTCGGGAAAGAAGACCTTGTCGAGGTTGGTCAGCCGGACCTCGTGGCCGCCGATCCGCCAGCGCCCCTCCTTGACCAGCGCGTCCAGCGCGGCGAGCTCCTCGGCGGTGGCTGCCTGCGGCGGACCCGAGCGCGCGTTGCCGGGCTCGGTGAAGACGACGGCACGCGACTGAGCAGCGCCCCCGCGCTTCGGCTTCGACTTCACAGGGCCTGACTTCGACTTCGCACCGTCCGACTTCGCACCCTCCGACTTCCCAGCGGCCGCTCTACCGCGCGCAGTCTTCGCCGACCGTTCGGCGGCGGCTACAGTCGCCCGCGCCGGCTCCTCGCGGTCGACCGCCACATCGTTCGGATCACGCCCCACCTCGATGCCCTTGTAGGACGGCTGGCGCAGGTATCCCTCGCTCGTCCACTCGCTGTACTCGACGCGGATGACGTGGCGCGGCGCCGACCAGCGCGCGTCCTTCAGGCGCGGCGGGTTGGCTACCGGCGCTGCGTCGAGTCGGTGCTGCTCGAGCTCGTCGCGGAAGAAGCGCCTGGTCCGCTCGTCGAGGCCACTCCCGACCTCGCCGGCGAAGCGGAGCCGGCCGTCATCGCTGGTTGCGACGAGCAGCGAGCCCAGCTGCTTGTGCGTGCCCTTGCCCGGCTCGTAGCCGACGACGACGACCTCCTGCTCGCGCCGCACCTTCACCTTGAGCCAGTAGCGCGAGCGCCGTCCGGGCTCGTACGGGCTGTTGCGCAGCTTGGCCACCATCCCCTCCAGACCGCGCTGTTGGACGACGTCGAGGAACGCTTCGCCGTCGGTCTCGATGTGGGCGCCGAAACGGACGACCGCGTGCTCGCGCAGCAGGCTGCGCAGCAGCCGCTTGCGCTGCTCGAGCGGGACGGCGAGGAGCGAGCGACCATCGTGGTGGAGCAGGTCGAAGGCGTAGTAGACGATCGGCGCAGGCGTGCTGCCGGCGCGCGCCGCGGCACCCCCACGCAGCGGGCCGGCGCGTTCCTGGAGAAGCGCGAAGCTGGGATTGCCCTCCTCGTCGAGGGCGACCACCTCGCCGTCGACGATCGCCGAGCGGGCGTTGATCCACGTCGCCGGCCCGGCGGCGAGATCGGGGAAGTAGCGCGCAGCGTCCTGGCGATTGCGCGTCCACAGCCGCAGCCGGCCGTCGTCGATGACCGCCTCCACGCGGTACCCGTCGAGCTTGACCTCGAACAGCCAATCCGGATCGGAGAAGGCGCGGTCGACTGCCGTCGCCTTCATCGGCTCAATGAACTCGGGTAGCGGCGTCGCGGCGGCACCGCTCAGGTCCACGCTCGCCTGTTCGGCCGGCGCGCGGCTGTCCCAGATGGCGTCGGCACCGGCGGCGACCTCGTCGTTGCTCCGGCCGGTCTTGACGGAGCGCGGGTAGGCATCGACGTCCCACTCGGGATCCGCGCACTCGTCGTTCTTGTGGATGAGCAGCCACTCGTCCTTGTCCGGGTCACCCGGACGCGTCTTGACGATCGTGAAGCGGCCCTTCAGCTTCTGGCCATCGAGGCTGAACTTCAGCTCGCCCCTGCGCAGCGCGCTGGCCGGGTCGGACGTCTCCTCCGCCTGCCACGTCCCCCAGTCCCAGACGACCACGTCGCCGCCGCCATATTCGCCCTTCGGGATGACGCCCTCGAAGTCGAAGTAGGAGAGGGGATGGTCCTCGGTACGAACCGCCATCCGCCGGTCCTTCGGGTTGAGCGATGGCCCCTTGGGGACGGCCCAGCTCACCAGGACGCCATCGAGCTCGAGCCGAAAGTCGTAGTGCAGCCGCGTCGCACGGTGGCGCTGGACGACGAAGCGCCGGCCGGGCTTGGGTGGCGCGAACGCCGCCTCTTCGCCGCTCGGCTCGGGGGTCTTGCTGAAGTCACGCTTCCGCCGGTACGTCTCGAGCGACATGTCAGGCGCAGGTTAAGGCGTCGGTGTCGCAGCGGGGGTGGGGGGCGCCTGCGGGACGCTTCCGGTTCGACGCAACACGCCCCTGTCGCGCTGGCACGGGCCCCGCGCGGCGGCGCGTTCAGCCCTCGCGGCGGAGGTCGTCGTCGGTCGTCTTGCTCTGCTCGCGGTGGCCTTCCGGCGGCCGGCTCCAGCCGGGATCGGGGTTCTCGTCCTGCATCGCTTCGCCGGTCGACGGGAACTCGTCGCGCGTCAGCTCCGCGTCGTGACCGATGAACGTGCCGGGGTCCGGCTCCGCCGGCGCTGGCGGCGTCTGCTCGCTGCCGGGTTCCAGCTCGTCGGTCACACGCCGGCCTTCTCGCGCGGCCACGCCAGCGTCAGCAGGACGGCGCAGTCGCCGTTCGCCCGAAGCACCCAGCGGTGGCCGGCATCGACCATCGCCACGTCGTTCGCCTCGAGCTCAGCCTCGTCGGAGCCGACCGTCAGCGCCGCATGCCCATCGATCAGGTGCAGGCTGGCGCGCGCGTCGCCGTCCTCCTCGTGCAGCGTCGCGCCGTCACGCAGCGCCGAGAGCACGACGCGGAAGTCGACCTCTTTGGCCAGCGTGCGTGAGTTCCGATCGCGCGCCTGCCACGGCTCCTCTTCGCGCAGCGCACGGATCTCGTCGGCCAGCGAGAAGACGAGCAGGCGCTCCATCATCTCGCGCGCCTCGCGCTCTTCGGTGCCGCTGGTCGAACCGTAGGCGCTTCCGTTCACACTCGTCCTCCTGCCGCTGGCATTGAAGCCCGACCCAGTTCGGGAATACCGGACACGGCGCGGGTGTTCCCGTCCCCCCGCGGGTCGTCGCCCGGCGCGGTCGCGCCACGCGACGCTGGGTCGCGGCTGGAAGTCACATGCTCTTTGGGTTGGTCGCCTCCGGCGTTGGGTAGACGATGTCGCCCTGGTCGGCGACCTCCGTGCCCAGCTCGGACGGGTCGTGGCCGAGCCTCGTCCCGACCGGCCCGATCTCCTCGGCCGGGCCGCCGCCGGCCGGCTGGCCGCCGCCCGGCTGGCCGCTGCCGGTGCCCGTTCCCGGTTCGTCGATCGGCAGCTCCGTCGGGCGGTCGCGCAGCTCCGGACTCATCGTCCGCACCACCGCTTCATGGCCGCACCATAGACGGGTCAACTTGCCGCTCGCGCGGCGCCACTCGAAGCGTGGGTTGCAGTCCTCTTACACCGCTCCGCCCGAGCCGCTGAAGCGGTTCGGCGACGATCGCTAACCGTGATCCTCGATCGGTCGCTCGGCGATGGGCGGCTCGCCGTCCAACTCGTCGTCTTCGCCATGGGGCACGCCTTCGGCGGGGGTGGCGGGCTCGGCCGGCACGACGTGCTCGCGCGCCTGCAGCCGCTCGAGCACGGCGAGGATCGCGGCAATCAGCGGCACGGCGAGCAGCGCGCCGACGACACCGGCGATGGTGGCGCCGGCGAGCACGCCGGCCACGACCAGGAACGGCGGCACGGCAAGCGTGCGGCGCATGATCAGCGGCACGAGCACGTTCCCCTCGAAGACCTGTATCGCGATGTAGACGCCGGCGACGAGCAGGACCGTCTCGAACTGGCCGGTCAGGGCCGCAACGAGGAGCGCGGGAATTGCACCCAGCGCCGGGCCGACAAGCGGAATCGCCTCGGCGAGCGCGGCGATCACGCCCAGCAGCAGCGGTCCCTCGAGACCAATCACGGCATACGCGACGGTCGTGATCACGCCCATCGAGCCCATCAGCAGTGCCTGCGCGCGCACCCACCTGCCCAGCCGGTGCTCGATGTCGTTCCACGCCTCGCGCGTGCCGTGGCGCCGGCGTGCCGGTAGAAGCGCGAGTACGAAACGTTGCAGGCGCGCCCGGCCGGTCAGCCAGAAGAACACCAGCGCCAGCACGCTGAGAGCCGAGATGGCGATGTCGGCGGCGGTGATCCCGACCTCGAGGATGTCGTCGGGATCGGGCGCGTCGGGGCGCGCGGGTACGACGGCGCGCTCGACGGCGTCGAGCAGCGCCGTCAGGCTGGCCGATAGCCCGCGCGGGTGGATCGTCTCGGCCCAGGCGCGCGCGTCACTGATCACCGGCGCGAGGCGCGATCCGAGCTGGTCGAACTGGGTGAGCGCGCCGGGCACGATCAGAAACGCCAGGCCGACGACGATGACGAAGAAGGCGGCGTAGACGACGATGATCGTCGCGCTACGGTTGAGTGGCAGTCGGTTGCGCAACCAGACGACGATCGGCTCGAGCCCGGCCGCAAAAACGAGGGCGATGAAGACGAGCGCCACGACGCGCGCGCTGATCAGCAGGCCGGCGGCAACGGCGAGGACGGCCAGCGCGCCGATGGCAAGCCCGACTCCGCGCACGAACCATTCGAAGGCTTCCGATCTCACGTAGCCGCTCCCCGCTCGTCGAACTCTCCCGCCGAGGGACTTTGGCCGGCCGCGGCTATCGAACTGATCAGGTTGCGCACATGCGACATTCCAGACGTGCCGCCGCCGCGGCAACTGACACGTGAACGAAATCCGCGCCGATCGGCGCAGCCTTACGGGGAGGGGGTAGAGTTGTGCGTCAGGAGGTTAGAGCTCATTGAACAGTCAACCACTGGTTCTCGTTGCCGACGACGAGCCGCGCATCACCAAGCTCGTCGCACTCACCCTTCACGACGAAGGATTCCGCGTCGTCACGGCGGGGGGAGGAGAGGAGGCGCTCAAGAAGGCCGAGGAGGTCCGGCCGGACATCGTCCTGCTCGACATCGTCATGCCCGACCTCGACGGGATCGAGGTCATGCGGCAGTTGCGCGAGTGGCGCCCGGTGCCGGTCATTCTTCTAACCGCCAAGGGCTCGACCAGCGACAAGGCAAAGGGCCTCGACCTGGGCGCCGACGACTACATCGCCAAGCCTTTTCATCCCGATGAGCTGGCTGCCCGCGTGCGGGCCGTCCTGCGCCGCGCCAGCGGCGTTTCGCCGGGGGCGGGCATCGTCGCCTTCGATGACATCGAGATCGACCTCGAGCGCAGGCTGCTGACGAAGGGCGGCGAGCTCGTTTCGCTCAGCCGGACGGAATGGCTGCTGCTGCAGCATCTCGCCGCGCACGCCGGCAAGGTCGTGCTCCACACCGAGCTGCTGACCAAGGTGTGGGGGCCCGAGTACCGCGACGACCTGCAGTACCTGCGGGTCTGGATCAGCCGCGTCCGGCGCAAGCTGGGCGCAGCACCCGGCGAGCCCGGTCCGATCAAGACCTTCCAGGGCATCGGCTACGTGCTCGACGTCGAGGGCAACCTTGGCGAGGGCAACAACCCGGCCAACGCGCCAGCGCCAAGCCCCGCTCCGGCCGGCTGACGCACGTCCGGGTCGGCCGCCGGGAGCTCAAATCGTCGTGCAGTGCGGGTGCGCCGCCTCGCGCCCGCTGGTCGGGGTTAGGCGGCGCCGCCGATGCCCGGCCCGCCGAGCTGGCCGGTCGTGCCCTGCTCGCGCCCAAGCAGGGTGGCGAGCATCGCCGCTGCGGGCGCGAGCACGAAGAATACGAGGAGCCGATTAGCGCCGCTGATGAACAGGCCAACCGACAGGCCGATCGAGAAGCTCGCGCCGATCATCAGCGACTGATCGGACATCTCGCGCAGCGCTCGCTGCGACTCGCGGGCGGCGACCTGCGCGCTGGCGACTGCATCCGGTAGCACCTCGGCGGCCTTCTCGGCGCCGGCGCGGACGCGCTCCTGGGCTTCGCTCATGATGCCCACTGCCGTTGTCCGAACGTCCTCTGCGCCCTCGGCCTGAGTGCTGCCACCGTCGTTTCGTGTGTTCCTGGCCATCTGGCTCCTCCTTCTGCTCTGTAGGGCCTCGCTGAAGTCTTCGCCGCCGCGGCCCGGCCGCCGGCGGCGCGCTCTCGGAGCGGATGGTTGGGCTGCTGGTGCCACTTCGTCATCCATCGCCACCGCCGCCACTACCTCCGCCGTTGCCGCCGCCGTTGCCGCCGCCATTACCTCCGCCGTTGCCACTGCGGTCACCGTCGCCGTCTCCGTCACCGTCGCCGTCACCAGCGCCGTCGTTACCGTCCGGTGGCGGCGTCGGTTCGGGCTCGCGCGGCGGCTTCGGCGTCTTCTTGTCATCCCCCGGCCGCGGTTCGCGCGCCCGCTCGGTCGGCTCCGGCTCCCTCGACGGCGGTCTGGTCCGCCGCGGCTCGCGCGTACGCTCGGGTTCGCGCTCCGGCTCAGGCTCGGGTGTCGCGCAGGCGGTGGGCACGATCGGTCCACCCCAACTGTTGCGCGTGCGCAGGTAGGCGGTCGTCGTTCCGAACTCACCGCGCTCGCCCTCCCCGATGCGCGCTCGCTCGACCCAGTCGTTCACCGCCTCCTGCCACGCCTCGGGGGCGTTCGGCTCAACCTGCGTCGGGTCGACGTACCAGGTGTCGCACATGCGACGGTAGAGGAGGCCCGGCGGGTCGACCTCGTTCTCGGCCCCCGGCTCGGTGCCCTCGATGAACCACTCGGTCACGGTCTCGCTTGTCCACGGGCCGGGCAGGCCGCCCGAAAAGGCGTCGATCTCGGCCCGGACGACGCCCTCGGATGGCTCGAAGTCGGTGATTGGCTGGCCGGCGCTGTAGTCGCGCATGAAGGCGTGCCAGATGCGGCCCGGGCCGCTCGAGGCAAACGTCGGCTGGTCGCTGCTCGCCGGCGGCGTGCGGTCGCTGTTGCCCATCCATACCCCGACCATGACTTGCGGGGCGTTGGGGTCGGCCGGCGGAGCGAGGTAGCCATAGGCCGACAGGTCGAGCAGGTCGTTGGTCGTACCGGTCTTGATCGCCGCCGGCCGGCGCTCGCCGTCGGGCCCATTCCTGATCGCGAACAGTGGACCGAACGACGGGTTCTCATCTGGGTCGGTGTTGCCCTTCAGGATGTCGGAGACCAGGAAGGCCGACTGCGGGCTGACCGCCTGCGTACCGACGGGCGTACCGCCGTGGAAGATCAGCTCGCCGGCGCTGTCGCGGATCTCGAGGATCGAACGCGGTGGGAAGTGCATGCCGCTGTTGCCGAGCGAGCCGAAGCCCGAGGTGAACTCGAGCAGGTTGACCTCAACCGTCCCGATCGCGCCGGCGAGACCGGCCCGTGGGAGCTGCTGTGGCCCGCGCGGGAAGGTCAGTCGCAGCTCGGTCGCGAGCTCGGAAACAGGGTCGATACCGATCTTGTTGAGGGCCCGGATGGCGGTGATGTTGAGCGAGTAGTAGAGCCCCTGGCGAGCGAGCACTGGGCCGCGCTCACGCAGGTCGGCGTTGCGCGGGATCCACGGTTTCGGATCCTTCGCGAACTCGGTCGTAATGTCGAGCAGGAGCGTCCCGGGCGTCAGCCTGCGCGCATCGAAGCCGGCCGCGTAGACCATCGGCTTCCACGCCGAGCCGGGCTGGCGGTAGCCCTGGCCGGCGACGTCGTACTTCGGGTTGAGCTTGGGCGAAGCGAGGTCGTCGTCGCGGTAGTAGTCGGCGCTGCCGACGTAGGCGAGGATGTCGCCCGTGCGCGCGTCGACGGCAACCATGGCGCCGTTGTGGATGTCCTTCCCGCGCAGGAACTCGATCCACTCGCGGTCATCCTCGAGCCCCATCTCCTCGATCACGCGGTCGAACTCGTCGGGTGGCAGCAACGGGTAGATCGTCGCGGCCGTGATGTAGCGCTCGGCGAGCTGCTGCGCGCGCCAGTCGAGGCTGGTGATGATGCGGTAGCCGCCGCGCTCAGCCGGCGCCCGGTCGCCGAGCAGCGGATCGAGCTGCTGCTTCATGTGCCAGATGAAGTGCGGCGCCTTCCAGACCATGTCCGCTTCTTCGGCGAGCACGATCGGCTCGTTCAGCGCCTGCTGGAGCTGCGCCTCGGACAGCCGCGTCCAGCGGCCGTGGCCGGCGGCGAGGTTACGCAGGATGTAGTTGCGTCGCTCGACCGGGATGGGAAGCCGCTCACCGTCGCTTGCCGAGATGGGCACGATGCGCCGGCCCTGCGCATCGGGCTTGGCCCACTTGAACAGGTCGTAGACGTTGGGCGCCTGAGGCAGGCCGGCGAGCAGCGCTGCCTGCGCAGGCGTCAGCTTGGCCAGGTCGTTGATCCCGAAGTAGACCTCGGCCGCGGCGGCGATGCCGTAGGCGTTATGGCCGAAGTAGATCTGGTTGAGGTAGGCGGTGATGATGCGCCGCTTCCCCTCCTCGCCCGGGAAGGCCTCCGTCAGGCGGTTGGCCTGGATGATCTCCTTCGCCTTCCGCGTGTAGAGGTCGCCGCGCACGACGTCCTCGGGCAGGAGCCGCGCGCGCACGAGCTGCTGGGTGATCGTCGATGCACCTCGTTCGCGGCCCGTCGTCGCCGCCTCGAGCGCCGCTGAGAGGATGGCGTTTGGGTCGTAGCCCTCGTTGTCCCAGAAGCTGCGGTCCTCGACGGCGATGGTCGCGTCGAGCACAAGCTGCGGTATCTCCTGGAAGGAGACGACGCGCCGCCGCTCGCTCTGGAAGCGCGCCAGCTCGACCGTCCCCGTCCGGTCGTAGACAACGGACGGCTGGGCGAACTCGAGCTCCTCGAAGCGGGAGACGTCGGGCAGGTCCTCGGAGAGCAGCTCGAGCGTGATCGCCGCTGCACCGCCGGCCGTCGCCACACCGGCGGTGATCCCGCCTACCAGCAGCAGTGCAGCAAGCAGGCCGATCAGCGGCACGATGTTCGTACCGCGCTGCGGTCGCGGCTTGCCACGCAGGCGCAGCAGCGCCAGGCGGCGGGCGTGGCCGTTCGAGCGCGGAGTCGTGCGCGACGGCCGGACACGTCGGGGCTGAGCTCGGTAGGGCACGGCCAGATTGTCAGGCTTTTGCCGAGACGGCGCTATTCGCCGATCGAGTGGCGCCCTGCGAACTCATTCCAGTGCTCGTCCCAGTGCTCGCCGCCAGCCGGTCGCGCAGGAAGCTCAGCACCCAGCGCTCGTCCTGATCGAGCGATCCATTGCCCTCGGCAGACAGCTCCTGCTCGGCACGCTGGACCAGGACGGCGGCGAGTGTCCCGTCGACATAGGCGTCGATGATCTGCGGGTGGATGTACGAGCTGCGGCAGATGGCTGGTGTGTTGCCCAGCGTCCCCGCCACCTCCGCAACGGCGCTCGCGACCCGCCGCCGGGTGGGCACCTTCGACTCCTCCTCGCCCAGTTCGCCGAGCTCGCGCAGGGCGCGCGCGGCAAGCACCGTCGCCGCCCACGTCCGGAAGTCCTTCGCCGAGTAATCGTCGCCCATCGCCTCGCGCAGGTAGGCGTTCACATCGTCGGAGTCGATCGCCTGCGGTGTGCCTTCCTGGTCGACGTACTGGAACAGCCGCTGCCCGGGCAGTTCCTGGCACTGCCTGACGATGCGCGCAAGCCGCCGGTTGCGCAGACCGACCCGGACCATCTTGCCGCCCTTGCCGCGGAATGACAGCTGCACGCTGGTGCCGCCAATGCGCGCATGGCGGTCACGCAGCGTGGTCAGACCGAACGATCGGTTCTGCCGCGCGTACTCCTCGTTGCCGACGCGCAGCAGGGTGAACTCGAGCAGCTGGACGATCGTGCCGATCACCTTCTCGCGCGGCAGACCGGGCCGCGACATGTCGGCCGCCACCCGCTCGCGCAGCTTGGGCAGCGCCTCGGCGAAGCCGATCACTCGTTCGTACTTCGCCTCGTCGCGCACCTGCCGCCAGAGCGGGTGGTAGCGGTACTGCTTGCGTCCGCGCGCATCGCGACCGGTGGCCTGGACGTGCCCGCGCGGCGATGGACAGATCCAGACGTCGCGCCACGCCGGCGGGATGGCCAGCGAGCGGATCCGGGCGAGCGTCGCCGGGTCGCGCACGAGCTGCCCGTTCGGCTCGCGGTAACTGAACCCGCGCCCCTGCCGGCGGCGGGTGATCCCCGGATCGCCATCATTGACGTAGCGCAGTCGGGCGGCGCGGGCAGCCAGCAGCGCGTCGTCGTTCATGGCGCGCAGAACGCTACGGGCGCTGGCGGCCGCGGATGCGTCGCTCAGCCGAGCGTGCCCTTGCAGCGCGCTATCAGCAAGGCTTGGGATGGCTTTGCAGCGGCCCATTCGGCGCGCGCGAGAGCGCGTGCAACGCGCTGCCCGCGACCGTTCCGCCGTCCACGTCGCAACGAGGCGTACGCGCCCATGTCCACTGCCAGCCACCCGTCCGCGCCCGGCCGTCATCCGCAGGATGGCGCCCCGAACCGAGCGGTGCCCGCGTCGCTCCCGCCGCCACCGCCGCCCGACGCCGGCACCGGCGAACGATCACGCGCCCCAGCGTGGGGTGACCATCCGGTCGAGATGCGCGACGTCCGGCGCAGCTTTGGGCCGGTCGTCGCCGTCAGCGGGATCTCACTTGCCGTCGCGGGCGGGACGATCCTGGGCATCATCGGTCCCAGCGGCTCGGGCAAGACGACGACGATCCGCGTGATCACCGGCTCGCTGGCGCCCGACCAGGGGACCGTGCGCGTGCTGGGCGAGGATCCGCGCCGCTTCCGGCGGGCGACGCGTGAGCGCATCGGGTACATGCCCCAGCTGTTCGTCCTGTATCCCGATCTGACGACGCGCGAGAACGTCGACTTCATGGCCGCCACCTTCGGCCTGCTCTGGCGTCGTCGCCGCCGGCGCGTTCGTGAGGTGCTCCAGCTGGTCGACCTGTGGGACGCGCGCGACCGTCGGGCGTCACAGCTCTCCGGCGGCATGCAGCGCCGGCTCGAGCTCGCCTGCGCGCTCGTCCACGAGCCGTCGCTGCTCGTTCTCGACGAGCCGACGGCCGGCATCGACCCAGTGCTCCGCCGGCGGGTCTGGGATGAGCTGGGCCGGTTGCGCGATGCGGGCGTGACGATCCTCGTCACCACTCAGTACGTCACCGAGGCGGAGTACTGCGACACCGTCGCGCTGATCTCGGAGGGGGACCTGGTCGCCTACGCGCCGCCCGACGAGGTCCGCCGCGAGGCGCTGGGTGGCGAGGTGATCGAGGTCGTGACCAAGCGCCCGTTCGACGCGCGCGTTCTGCCGGCGATCGACGGGATCGCCGAGATCCGCCAGATCGGACCGCGCGAGCTGCTCGTGATCACCGGCGATGCCGCCCATGCCAACCCGGCGGTGGTCGACGCGATCGATGCCGCCGGCGGCGACGTCGAGACGAGCAGCGAGTACCGTCCTTCGTTCGACGAGGTCTTCACCGCGCTGGTAACCCGCCACGCCGAGCAGAAGGCCAACGGGGGCGGCGGAGGACAGCCGACCGCCGCCGTGCCGGCGCCGCTGCGCCGACCGCGATGAGGATCATTTCATCGCTGCTGCTCGGCTTCGCCAAGGCCGTAACTCGCATCGTCGCGCAGGTGCGCAAAGAGCTGATCCAGGTCCGCCGCCGGCCGGCCGCGTTCTTCAGCCTGGTGCTCGGCCCGTTCCTGATCATGGCCATCTTCGGGGTGGGGTACACAGGCGTACGCCGGCCGTTGGACACGGTCGTGGCCATGCCGGCGAACCTGCCCATCCCGCGTGACGCGGCGCATCTCGAGGGCGTCGTCGGTCCCGCGATCAACATCGTCGCGGTGACCGAAGATCCGGCCGAGGCGCGGGCGCAGCTGGACCGCCAGCAGATCGACGCGCTCGTGATCGTGCCCAACGACGTCGTTGACCGCTTCTACGCCGGGCAGCGGGCCGAGCTCGAGGTGTACATCAATCAGGTCGACCCGACCAACGCGGCCTACGCCGAATTCATCGCCGGCCACGTCACCAACCAGATCAACCAGCAGATCCTGACCTATGCGATCCGCGAGGGCGAGTCGTACGCGGTCCAACGAATCGGCCAGCCCGTCCTCGAGATACCGCCCGACGTCATCGCTGCGCCGACGAGCGCGCGGGTCGTCAACATCGCGCCGACACAGCCGTTGCTGGTGACGTTCTTCGCACCGGCCGTCCTGGCACTGATACTCCAGCACATGTCGGTAACGCTGACCGCGCTCTCCTTCGTGCGCGAGCGGCTGTCGGGCACGATGGAGATCTTCCGTATCTCACCGGTCAGCTCATTGGAGCTGGTGCTGGGCAAGTACATCGGGCTCGGCCTCGTCGGCGCGATCATCGCCATGGTCAGCACGCTGCTCCTCGTTGGCGTGCTGCAGGTGCCGCTGCTGGGCGACCCGTGGGTCGTCGCGGGCATCGTTGGCCTGCTCGTGTTCGCCAGCCTCGGCATCGGCCTCTTCATCTCGGTCGTATCGGACTCCGAGCGACAGGCGGTCCAGCTGTCGCTGCTGATGTTGCTGGCCTCGGTCTTCTTCAGCGGGTTCGTGCTGCCCGTGCACGAGTTCACCGAGCTGCTCCAGCCGGTCGCCTATGCGCTGCCGGTGACGCACGGCATCAGCCTGCTGCAGGACGTCATGCTCCGCGGCACGACCTTCGCGCTCTGGCAGATCTACGTCCTGGCCGGCATCGGCCTGGCGATGCTCATCCTGACCTCGGCGCTGCTGCGGCGGCAGATGCGTCACGATTGAGGCAGCCGATGCCTGAACCAGAGGTCGCCGCCGCGGCCGCTGCCATCGCCCGGCGCAAGGGTCGCCGACGCCGACGCGCGCTGCGCGTCGTGGGCACGCTGCTGATCGCGTACGGCGTCCTCGGCCTGGTCCTACTGGGCGTCGTCGGCAGTCCGCTGAGCGAGCCGATCGATGACTTCACGGCCCTGAGCGACTCCGTTGAGGAACAGCGCACGGCGGCTCTCGATGCGCTCGACGAGGCGGCGGAAACGGTGGACGGCGCCGCAGCGGCGGTACGCAACACCGACGCCAGCCTGACCCAGGCACGCGCCGCGGTCGATCGCTCGTCGGCCCTGTCGCGAGGCGTGGCGGCGAGCATGTACCAGCTGGCCGAGGCGATGACGCTGACCATCTTCGGCATGCAGCCGCTGATTGGGCTCTCGACCGGCTTCCAGCAGACGGGTGACCAACTGGTGCTGCTGGGCGATGACCTGACCGCGATCGGCGAGGCGCTGGCCGCCAATCGCGAGGACGCGCTCGGCGTCGCGCACAGTCTCGACCAGCTCGCGGCGGCGATCGAGCAGCTGAGTGACGAGGTTCGGAACGGCCCGCGCGTCGAGATCGCCGCCGAATCGGTCGAGGCGGTGAGGCTCGGCGTCCTGGCCGTGCTCGGCTGGCTGGCCCTGCTGGCCCTCGCCGCGATCGTCGCCGGCGCCTTCTGCTGGTGGCTCGCGCGCGGCGAGCTGGCGGCTACGTAGCCGCTGCTGTCTCAGGCCACAGCGGCCGCGGGATGCCGACCCGGCCGGACCCTCAGGCCGCGGCCTTCTTGCGACGGGCGCGACCGGGCTTGGCCGTCGCCGTCTTACGATCTCCACCCGCCTTTGCCGCCGCCAGGCTCGCCTGCAGCGCGTCCATCAGGTCGACCACCTTCGGCTCCGGCTTGCGCCGCTTGGCCTGCCGCCGCTCGCCCTTCATCTTGCGCTCTATCAGCTCCTGCAGCGCGAGCCGGTAACGATCCTCGTACTGCGCCGGGTCGAAGTGCGAGGACAGGCTGTCGACCAGCGATTGCGCCATCTGCACCTCGCGCGACGAGGGGCGGGCCTTGCCCTCGGCCAGGGCGAGCTCGCTCGTCGAGCGGATCTCGTCGGGCCAGAACATCGTTTCAAGCACGAGCGTCGAGTCGTACACGCGCAGCGTCGCCAGCCGCTCCTTGTTCCGGATGGCGACGCGCGCGACGGCGACACGACCGGTCTCCTCGAGCGCCTGGCGGAGCAGGTGGAAGGGCTTGACGCCGATGTCGGCCGGCTCGAGGAAGTAGCTCTTCTGGAAGTAGATCGGGTCGATCTCCTCGAGCTCGACGAAGTCGCCGATATCGATCGTGCGCGTCGTCTCCGGCCCGGCCTCGTCGATCTCCTCGGGCTCGACGAGGACGTATTCCCCCTTCGCCACCTCGTACCCGCGCGCCAGCTCGTCCCACTCGACCTCGCGGTCCTCGACGGTGCAGAAGCGCTTCTCGACGATCGGCGCGGCATCGGGCCGATGGAGGAGCCGGAACCGCACGTCCTTCTGCTCGGTCGCCGAGTACAGCTTGACCGGGATGGTCACCATGCCGAAATTGATCGCGCCCTTCCAGATCGACCTCATGGCTCGCCTGCCTCGTCGCCGCCCACGCTCTCATCCTCGTCCTCGCCGGCGCGACGGCCCAACAACCGGTGCGGCTCGAGAAATTGCAGAAGCAGCAAGATCGCTACGCCGGCGCCGATGCCGACGAGGTAGAGGCCCGAGCCGATGGCCATGCCGACGGCCGCCATCATCCACAGCCCGGCGGCCGTGGTCAGGCCGCGGACGCGCAGCCGGGTGTGCAGGATCGTGCCTGCGCCGAGGAAACCGATGCCGGTGATGATCTGGGCGGCGACGCGCGACGCGGGGTCACCCGCGCCGAAGGCGAGGATGGCGACGACCGTGAAAGTCGAGGCGCCCATGGCGACGCCGCCGTAGGTGCGTGCACCGGCCGGCTTGCGGTCGATCTCGCGCTCGAAGCCGACGATCACGCCGATCGCGCCGGCGAGCACGATGCGGAAGAGGCCTTCGGCCTCCGGGTTGGCCAGCAGCGCGTCGATCGGCATCGGTCAGGTGGAGTATCGGCCAAAGCGCAGCGCGGTTCAGGCGGCGCGGCGCCGTTCACCAGGTGCCCGCCACTCAGCCGGGGCGCCGCGTTCAGCAATCGCGCCGCCGCTCAGCCGCGCCGGCGCGATTGGCCTACTCTCGTCGCGCGATGACCCAGCCGTGCGCCCGATGAGCTCGTTGCCCACGTCGGCCGCCGCGCCGGCGGCCGATGAGATCCTGCCGCTCGACGACCCGTTCCTGCGTCGCGCGGACCTGGATCTGGCCGGGCTGGCCGAGCACTGGGCGCGTTATGCGGCGCGGAGGGCGATGACGGCGGAGCAGATGCGCGGCGCCGACGTGCGTGCGCAGCGGCTCGGCGTACCGGCGCTCGCCCTCATGGAGCAGGCGGGGAGCGCTGTCGCGGCCGGCGCGCGAGCGCTGCTTCGGACTACCGAGCGGCCGCCGGCCGCGCTCGTGCTCGTGCTGGCCGGCCCCGGCAACAACGGCGGCGATGCCTTCGTCGCCGCCCGCCAGCTTGCCGGCGCGGGCGTTCGCAGCGCGGTCGTCCTGGTCGCTCACGGCGAAACGCCGGGCACGGCGGAAGCGGCGGCCAACTGGCGTCGCCTCGACGGCCTCGACGGCGTGGTACGCATCCACGCTGCCTCCGGCCACGACGTGGCGGTTCTGCTCAACGGCCTCGAGCGGGCGGCGCTGGTCGTCGATGGGCTGCTGGGAACCGGCGTCCGCGGACGGCTGCGCAGCCCGATCGAGGAGGCGGTCGAGCTGTGCGCTCGGGCGCGCAGCGTGGCCGTGCCGGTACTGGCCATCGACACGCCGACGGCGGTCGACCTGACCAGTGGTGCGGCATCCGACCCGGTCGTTCGCGCCGACGCGACGGTCACCTTCCACCGCCCGAAGG
>JALYGJ010000142.1 GCA_030777155.1 Chloroflexota bacterium
ACGTCGCCGGCGGCGGCGAGCGCGGCCGCCCGTGCCGGCCTGGCGGATGTGTCGTCGCCGCGACTCGGCGGATCGGCGTCGAGCGGGACCGGCTTCGCCGCCGCGCGAGCGGCCCACTCCTGGAAGATCGGGCAGCCACTGAATTCGGGCGTCAGGCAGTAGGCGCGTTGGTGCGCCATCGCGCGTGGCTCGGGTGCCGGCGTCGCATAGCAGCGGTGCCGGTGGTCCGCCTCGTCGGAGCGGCGATCCCGGTCGTTCTCGAGAGCGACGAACGGACACGCGACGGGCCCCTCAGCGAAGAGCGTTCCGCGTCCCGCTGTCACGCGGCGATTCTAAGCGGCTGCGTGTGCCGCCGGCGCCACCACCATGGCCGCCCCGACCGTTTCGTTGGTCGTCTCGTCAATCAGGATGAAGGCGCCCGTCTGGCGGTTCTTGCGGTACTCGTCGACGAGCAGCGGCGTGCTCGTGCGTACTCGAACCCGGCCGATCTCGTTGAGCCCAAGCGACGGCGCGCCCTCATCGCGATGGAGCGTGTTGACGTCAATGCGGTAGCGGATGCTGTCGATGAAGGCGCGCGCGCTGCGCGTCGTGTGCTTGACCGCGTAGCGTCCGCCGACCTCGAGTGGGCGGTCGGCCATCCAGCAGACCATCGCCTCCAGGTCCTGGGTCACTGTCGGCTGGTTGTGCGGGCGGCAGATCATGTCACCACGCGAAACATCGATGTCGTCGGCCAGCCTGATCACGACCGCCAGCGGCGGGATCGCCGCGTCGAGCGGCCCCTCGAACACGTCGATGGCTTTGATGCGCGAGCGCGCGCCCCACGGCAGCACGACGACCTCATCGCCCGGCCGGAACGTGCCAGTCGCAACCTGGCCGGCGTAGCCGCGATAGTCGTGGTGCTCGTCGTCCATCGGGCGCACGATCCACTGCACCGGGAAGCGGTTGTCGATCAGGTTACGGTCCGATGCGATGTGCAGATGCTCGAGGTGGTAGAGCAGCGATGGCCCCTGGTACCAGGGCATGTTGCTCGAGCGCTCGACGACGTTGTCACCGTGCAGCGCCGAGATGGGGATGAAGGTGACGTCGTGCACGTCGAGCTTGGCTGACCAGGCCGAGAAGTCCGAGCTGATGCGCTCGAAGACCTCCTGGCTCCAGTCGACGAGGTCCATCTTGTTGACCGCCACGACGAGGTGCGGGATCCCCAGCAGCGACGCGATGAAGGCGTGGCGGCGCGACTGCTCGAGCGCGCCCTTGCGCGCATCGATGAGCACCACGGCGAGGTCGGCGGTCGACGCGCCGGTAACCATGTTGCGCGTGTACTGAACGTGGCCGGGCGTGTCGGCGATGATGAACTTGCGCCGCGGCGTGGCGAAGTAGCGGTAGGCGACGTCTATCGTGATGCCCTGCTCGCGCTCGGCGCGGAGGCCGTCGGTCAGCAGCGCCAGGTCGACGGCCGCGTTGCCACGGCGCCGGCTGGTGCGCTCGATCGCCGCCAGCTGGTCCTCGAAGATGCCCTTGCTGTCGTACAGCAGGCGACCGATCAGCGTGCTCTTGCCGTCGTCGACCGAGCCGGCGGTGGAGAAGCGGAGAAGGTCCATCGGGGCTAGCGTGCCGGCGTGACGAGCGGCACCCGTACTACCCACGCGCGGTCGAGCATCGCTTGCGTCGTGCGGCTCATGCTAGAAGTACCCCTCGCGCTTGCGGTCTTCCATCGCCGTTTCCGAGAAGGTGTCGTCGGCCCGCGTCGCACCGCGCTCGGTGATGCGGGCAGCGGCCGTTTCGGCAATGACGGCGTCGAGCGTCGTTGCGCTCGACGGCACTGCTCCCGTGCAGGTCATGTCGCCGACGGTCCGGTACCGCACCGTCAGTCGCTCCGGCTTTTCGTTCTGGCGCAGCTTCAGGTACGGGTTGACGGCGAGGTACATGCCGTCCCGCCGGAAGACCTCGCGCTGGTGGGCGAAGTAGATCGGCGGCACCTCGATCCCCTCGCGCTCGATGTACTGCCAGACGTCCATCTCGGTCCAGTTGGAGATGGGGAAGACGCGCATGTGCTGGCCCTTGCGGATGCGCGCGTTGTAGAGGTTCCACAGCTCGGGCCGCTGGTTGCGCGGCTCCCACTGGCCGAACTCGTCGCGCAGCGAGAAGACGCGCTCCTTCGCGCGCGCCTTTTCCTCGTCGCGCCGGCCACCGCCGAAGACGGCGTCGAAGCCGTGCTCGGTGATGGCATCGAGCAGGGTGACCGTCTGCAGCCGGTTGCGCGATGATTCGGCCGGATCCTCGCGCACGCGTCCCTTGTCGATCGACTCCTGCACGGAGGCGACGATGAGCCGCTCGCCCAGCTCGGCCACGCGCCGGTCGCGGAACTCGAGCACCTCTGGAAAGTTGTGACCGGTGTCGATGTGCATGATCGGGAACGGGAAGCGCGCCGGCCGGAACGCCTTCTCGGCCAGGCGCAGCAGCACGATCGAGTCCTTCCCGCCGGAGAAGAGCAGCACCGGCCGCTCGAACTCGGCCGCCACCTCACGCATGATGAAGATCGACTCGGCCTCGAGCTGGGTCAGGTGCGACAGGGCGCGCTTGGTCGTCGTTTCGAGCATTGGTCAGCGCACAGAGTACGTGACCTCGGCCTTCGAGTTCACGCGGCGTGAAGAGGAGCGCGGGTGGCATCGCAACGGTCCCGACACGTTGCCGGGCGGCGGGGTGTTGGATCGTGTCGTTGCCCGCCGATAGCCTGTTGGGCGCTTGGAGGACGGTATATGGACGCAAACAAGCTCGACAAGGTGGCGATCGTTGCCGTAGATGGAGCGGCTCGACTGGGCAGGATCAACGAGGTCCTCTTCGAGACCGAGCCGCTGCGCGTAGCTGCGCTCAAAGCCGCCGCCGATGATGGCGAATTCATGGTGCCCATTGACCGTATCCGCAAGTTCGGGCCGGACGCCGTGATGGTCGATTCGCCCGACGTTCGTCAGCTGATGCATGTCGGCGAGGCGAACATGCACAGCCTGACCGAGCTCAAGAAGCTCAAGGTGGTCGATGAGGACGGCCGGTTCCTGGGAACCGTCAACACGGTCGACTTCGACCCCGACACGGGCCGCGTCGAGCGCCTGAACGCGGGGACGGGCGGCGTGCTCGGCATGGGCGGCAGCACCGCCACGATCAGCGCGCGCGGCGTGCGAAGCGTCGGGTCCGAGCTGCTCACCGTAGCGGCGAGTAGCCACGAGTCGGAGTCGGCACCCGAGTCGGAGTCGGCGGCGGAGCCCGAATCGCGGCCCCGTTCCGAGTCACGGCCGCGATCCGAGGAGTGACCCGGCGCGCGAACCCGGCCGTCCGCGGCAGAATGAACGCGACCCAACGCCCAGCCCCCCAAGGAGGTACGCTGATGATCGGCCGTATCGTTTCGGTGCTCGCCCCGCACCGCACCGCTCACGCCCACTGCGACATCCCCTGTGGCGTCTACGACCCGCAGCAGGCGCGCATCGAGGCAGAGTCGTGCTACAAGATCATGCAGAAGTATCACGACTCCGATGACCCGCTCTTCAAGGCGCGCTGCATCCACGTCAAGGAAGAGCGCGCGGAGCTGGCCAAGCACCACATCGACGTGCTCTGGCACGACTACTTCAAACCCGAGCATGTCGACAAGTTCGCCGACCTCCACGAGGTGTGCTGGAAGGCGGCCAAGCAAGCCTCGCAGGTCAAGCGCAGCCTCGACATCAACGAGGCGCAGAAGCTGCTCGACCTGATCGACAGGATCGACCAGATGTGGCGCGAGACCGGCGGCCCGCAATCGACGCGCATGCAGCAGCTCGAACCGGTCGGCCAGTCGGGGGCCCCGAAGTCCGACAAGATCACCGATTCGGAGAAGGCCACGCGCGACGCAGTCACGGCACGCTGACAGCCGCGCGCGAGAACACCCGGTGAGCCGCTCCCGGCGCAGCCGGGGGGCGGTTCTTCTCGTCGGCGCAGCGATCGCCGTTGCGCCGCCTTTCGCGCTCGCCTGGCGGTCGTGGCGCGCTCGCGTGGCGGTCGAGGGCCACAGCATGGCCCCGACAGTCGAGGCGGGCGACTGGCTGCTCGTCGATCCTGGCGCATACGAGGCCTACTCGCCGCGCGCCGGCAAGCTCGTCGTGGCCGCCGACCCGCGGGAGCCCGAGCGCCTGCTCGTCAAGCGCGTCGCGCGTGTCGAGCCCGATGGCACGCTCATCCTCGTCGGTGATCACCCGGCCCACGGCGAAGAGCGCGACCTGCCCCCCGTGCCGCGGACCGCGCTGCGCGGGCGGCCCTGGCTGCGCTATTGGCCGCCGCGGCGGTTCGGCCGTCTGAGCTAGCGTGCCGCGGACGCAGCAGTCGGCTGCGCTACCGGCCGCGACTCCGGACCGGGCTCGTCAGTTGAGCAGAGGCGCGCGAGCGATCGCGAAACTGTTAGCCGGCAGTGTCAGCGCGCTGTTGTCAACCGCGTCACACGCATCCCCGGTACCGTCGCCGTCGGCGTCCGCCTGGTTGGTGTTCGGCTGGAACGGGCAGTTGTCGAGCGAGTTCGAGACGCCATCGCCGTCCAGGTCGCGATCGTCGCGTGGGTCGCACGCGTCGCCCAGGCCGTCGCCGTCGGCGTCGGCCTGGTTGCTGTTGGCCTGGAATGGGCAGTTGTCGAGCGAGTTCGAGATCTCGTCACCGTCGACGTCGCGATCGTCGCTAACATCACACGCGTCGCCGGCGCCGTCGAGGTCGGTGTCCGCCTGGTCAGCGTTCGCCTGGAACGGGCAGTTGTCGAGCGAGTTCGCGATGTCATCGCCGTCCAGGTCGCGATCGTCGCTTGGATCGCACACGTCGCCGAGCCCATCGAGGTCCGTGTCCGCCTGGTCGCCGTTCGACTCCAACGGACAGTTGTCCACGTTGTTGTCGTCCCCGTCGGCGTCGAGGTCGAGGTCGTTGGTAGCGTCACAGGCGTCGCCGACAGCGTCACCGTCGGCGTCCGCCTGGTTGCTGTTCGGCTTGAACGGGCAGTTGTCGAGCGAGTTGAAGATCGCGTCGCCGTCGACATCGCGGTTGTTGGACGGATCGCACGCGTCGCCCAGCCCGTCACCGTCGGCGTCCGCCTGCTGGTCGTTCGACACGAACGGGCAGTTGTCGTGCGAGTTGGCGTCTCCGTCCGCGTCGACGTCGACGTCGTCGCTAGCGTCACAGGCGTCACCAACAGCGTCCAGGTCGGCGTCCCCCTGGTTGCTGTTGGCCTGGAATGGGCAGTTGTCGAGCGAGTTGAAGATCCCGTCGCCGTCGACATCGCGGTCGTCGGACGGATCGCACGCGTCGCCCAGCCCGTCGCCGTCGGCGTCCGCCTGGTCGTCGTTCGAGACGAACGGGCAGTTGTCCTGGTCATTGGCGTCTCCGTCCGCGTCGACGTCGAGAGTGTCGCTGGCGTCACAGGCGTCACCGAGCCCGTCAGCGTCGGCGTCGATCTGGTTGCTGTTGGCCTGGAACGGGCAGTTGTCGAGCGAGTTGAAGATCGCGTCGCCGTCGACATCGCGGTTGTCGGAGGGATCGCACGCGTCGCCCAGCCCGTCGCCGTCGGCGTCCGCCTGATCGGCGTTCGAGACGAACGGGCAGTTGTCCTGGTCGTTGACGTCCCCGTCCGAGTCGACGTCGCGGTTGTCGGTAGCGTCACAGGCGTCACCGACCCCGTCGAGGTCGGCGTCGGCCTGGTCGCTGTTGGCCTGAAACGGGCAGTTGTCGAGCGAGTCGGCGACGCCGTCGTGATCGAGGTCGGCGGGCTGCTGAGTACCCTTGGGCCTGTCGGTCGTTGTCTGGCCACCCAAGTCGTCGCGCGGCCCGCTGACGGCGACCGGGGCCGCCTGGATGAACTCGGTCGCGACCGGCTGCACCGATAGCACGCCAGTGGCGCCGGCCGTATAGCCCGCGACGACGGCAGCGGCGAGCAAGCCGACCAGGCGGCGTGGCAAAGCAAATTTGTGCATGGTCCCCTCCCGGTCGCGCCGACGGTGACTGGCTGCCGGCCGCGAGCCATCGGCGAAGTCAAGCACCAGCACGAGCGGGTGTCAAGCACGTCGTTGGCAGGCGACACGAACGTTCCGGCGCGGCCGCGGAAGCGCCTTGTCGTCAGTCGCCGATGCGCGGCTCCCTGCCGCCGGTAGTGGCCGCCCGGCACGGTCCGCCGTCAGCAAGGGCCGATCTGACCGATACTGACTCGTCTTCGACGACTTCCCGCTCCATCCCCACCCACCCGCCATCTTTCCCGGAAAAGCTGTTGTCGTGAACCGTCAAATCCACCGGCCGCCGCTCGTGCCGCCTGCCCTGCCGCCGGATGCACCGGCGCTGACGATCGACCACCGCGCGCGGATGGAGATCCTGTTCGCCATCCTCCTCGGGCTTTTCCTGTCGGCACTCGACCAGACCATCGTCGGCACCGCCCTGCCGCGGGTGGTGACCGACCTGCGCGGCAACGAGCTGTACACGTGGGTCGTCACGATCTACCTGCTCACGGCGACGATCACCGGGCCCATCTACGGCAAGCTCTCCGACCAGTTCGGGCGCAAGCCCCTGCTGATGTTCGGCATCGCGCTGTTCCTGGCCGGTTCGTTCCTGTCGGGGCTCTCGCAGGAGATGTGGCAGCTGGTGCTGTTCCGCGGCATCCAGGGCCTGGGCGCCGGCTCACTCTTCCCGATCGCGCTGGCCGTCATCGGCGACCTGTTCACGCCGGCCGAGCGGGGCAAGTACCAGGGCCTGTTCGGGGCGGTGTTCGGCGTCTCGGCGCTGATCGGCCCGGCGCTGGGCGGCTTCCTGACCGACACGATCAGCTGGCACTGGGTGTTCTTCGTCAACCTGCCCGTCGGCGCGATCGCGCTGTTCATCATCTGGCGGCTGCTGCCCGGCGGCCACGTGCCGGGCGTGACGCGCAAGGTCGACTATGCCGGCGTGTTCGTCTTCACGCTCGCCCTGGTGCCGATCCTGGTCGGCCTGACCAACCGGCAGGCGCAGGACTGGACCAACCCATGGGTGGGCGGGCTGATGCTGCTCGGGCTCGCCCTCGGCGGGGTGTTCCTGTGGGTCGAGAGCCGCGCGGCCGAGCCGATCGTCCCGCTCGACCTGTTCCGCAATCGGACCTACAGCGCGTCGATGGCGGCTGCCTTCCTGGCCTCCTTCGGCTTCTTCGGGGCGATCATCTTTCTGCCGCGCTGGTACCAGGTGGTGGTGGGCTCCTCGGCAACCGAATCGGGCTACCAGCTGCTGCCGCTGCTCGGCGGGCTGATCCTCAGTTCGATCGTCTCCGGCCAGATCGTCAGCCGGACCGGCCGCTACAAGTGGATCACCGTCGGGGCGTTGGTCACGCTCGCCGGCGGCCTGTTGCTGATGACGCAGCTGCGCGCCGACACCCCACCGCCGCTGCTCTGGCTGTGGCAGTTCGTGGCCGGTCTGGGCATCGGCCCGACGCTGGCGGTGTTCACGATCATCGTCCAGAACGCCGTGCCGTGGCAGAAGCTGGGGGTGGCGACGAGCAACCTGACCTTCTTCCGCCAGGTCGGCGGCACGGTCGGCCTGGCCATGGCGGGCACGATCTTCGGCGCCACCTTCCGCGTCGAGACGCCGCGCCAGATCGCGAACGAGCTGGCGGCGGCCGGCGTGCCGCCCGCGCAGATCGCCCGCTTGAGTGGCCAGTTCCAGATGACCGGCGCGCAGTTCGACGAGCTCTCGGCGGTGGGCGACATGGGCGCACGGATCCTCGGCCAGGTACCGCAGCCGTTCCGGCCGCTCGTCGAGCCGCTGATCCCGTCGATCGTGCACGGCATCCACCAGGCGTTCTCGCTCGCCATCGCCAACACGATGTGGCTGGGCGTCGTCGCCACGCTGGTCGCCGCCGGCGCTACGCTCGCGCTGCGCGAGGTGGCGCTGCGCCGGACGCACGAGACGGGCAAGCCGGGGAGTTCCGTCGCTCGCCAAGTCAGCGCGCCGGCCGAGGTCGTCAGGGCGGAGTAGCGCTGCGACCGCGGCCAGCGCTGATGCGATAGCTGCTGTCCGTCCCCTTTTCGCGGCACCATCGCCTGGCCATCGAGTTCGGAGCGTTCCCGGCCGCCCGAGCGGGCTCTCGACGACCACGTAGTCGATGGTCACGATCGCGAAGCGGCGGCAAGCCTCGGCGGGTCAGCGCGTTCGCGCAATGGTCGCCGGTCGCTCAGCGAAGGCGGTAACGATGATGCCGGTAGGCACACCGTCAGCCGAGAGCGGCAGCCGCTTCAGGAGAGGAAGACTTCGCCGAGCAGACGGACCATCTCGAGGTCGCGCGGCAGGAAGTCCTGCAACATGATCCGCTGGACGCCCGTCGCCGCGAACTCCGCGACGCGCTGGCGCGCCTCGTCGGGCGTTCCCATCACCCACCGCCCGCGGCGCTGACGCAGCCACTCGTCGGCGTCCATATCACCCTGTCCCAGGACGCCGAGGAGCTCGCGCACACGGCGCCGAACTTCGTCCTCGTCACGGCCGACGAGCACGCCGGTCATCATCGAGTACGTCACATCGCGCGGGTCACGCCCGACCGCCTGGCACGCCTCGCGAACACGAGCATAGGCCGGCCCGAGCTTATCGACGGCGCCCGACGTCAGGTTGAACTCGTCGGCGTAACGAGCGACCAGCGCCGCCATTCTTGGCCCGCCGTTGCCGCCGACGATGAGGTTGGGATGGCGTCGACCGGCAGGTGCCGGTGGCTTGGGGCGGAAGAGCGCGTCGCGCACCTGCCAGTGGCGGCCGTCGTAGCTCCAGCCGTCGGCCTCGGTCCACAGCCCGTGCAGGATCGCCAATTGCTCCTCGAGCATCTCGAAGCGCGTGCCGGTGTCGGGGAATGGCAGCCCCAGCTGGCGGTGCTCGAGCTCGTTCCAGCCGGCGCCCAGCCCAACCTCGATGCGCCCGCCGCTCATTTCGGCGACGGTCGTGACCAGCTTGGCGAAGTTGCCCGGCAGGCGGAAGGTGACCGGCGAGACGAGGGTTCCCAGGCGGATGCGCGACGTCTCGCGGGCGAGGCCAGCCAGCGTGGCCCACGCGTCGGTCGTCGGCTGACCCGACTCGCCGGGGAAGCTGGCGTAGTGGTCGGAACGGAAGTAGGCCTCGAAGCCTGACTCCTCAGCCGTTCCGGCGATGGCCAGGATCTCGTCATAGCTCAGCCCCTGCTGGGGCTCAGTCATCAGCGCGAAGCGCATCGGGTGTACCTCGAGCGGCGGTGGAACAGCCGCCGCCCGAGGGGGTCAGCGGCGCGGGTCGTCGACGCCCATCGTCACACGGTTCTCCCGTGCACGGTAGATGCGGACCCAGAGCAGGGCGATGACGACGAACGGCAGCAGTACCGGCAGCGCCACGATCAGCAGCCAGACGCCGATGCTGGCGGCGCGCTGCGCGATGCCGACCAGCGAGGCGAAGGCCAGGTCGACCTCGCGGCCCAGGTTCCAGCCCTCGGACGCCGTCGCCACCGCCGTCGTGCGGACCTCGAAGCTGACCGTGATCGTGGCCAGCGCCGCGCGATCGGCAAGGTGCGTTCGCTCAGCGGTCAGCCTCTCGATGCTGGCGCGGACTTCGGTCAGCTCGCGCTGCACCTTGAGCACGTCGTCGATCGTCGTGGCGCGTTGCATGATCGCCTGCAGCGCAGTTTCGCTGGCACGAAGGTTGAGCAGTCGGGCGTCGAGGTCGATGATCTGCGACGTCACGTCGGCCGCCTCGGTGTTCTCGCTGATGACCCGCTCGCCCAGCCCACGCAGCCCGGCCAGCGCCTCGTTCCAGCGCTCGACCGGCACCCGATAGGTGATGGTGGCGTAGGTGACGTCGGCCGTGTTGTGCTCCTCCGACTGCGAGACGTAACCACCGACGCCACTGACGAGCCGCTGTGCAGCGTCGAGCGCGGGTGCAAGCTCGGTCAGCTCGAGACGGAGGTGACCGGTGCGGACGATGTAGGCACCGTCGGCCAGCTCGGCCTGGTCATCGGACTCCTCATCGCCACCCGTCGGCGCGCCGACGGCTGGAGCGCCGGCCCTTGCCGTGTCAGGCTCCCGGCCAGGTGCCGGCAGCGCCGCCGGAGCGGAACAGGCGACAAGGGTGATGGCGAGCAGCGCCAGCGCAACGATTGATCTCAGCCAAGTGGCTGCCATGGTCGATCCTCCTCTGCCGCGCGCGAGAGAACGCGCCCGACCACCCGGCATTGACTGTATGACGCGCGGGACCGGCGAGCGGTTGCCTGCCGGCCGTCAGGGCCAGTCCCGCCAGCCGGGCTAACATCGACTCGATGGACGACATGCTTCTGCCGATCCCGCCTGGGCTGATCGCGCCCGGGATCGACGAGCGCCCGTTCGAGCCGCTCGCCCGCCTCGACGAGCTCCCGCCGGGCACGATGCGCCGGCTGACCCGCGGCGACTTCGATCTGCTGCTGGCGCACGCCGACTGCGGCATCTGCCTGACCGACGATCGCTGTCCGCACATGTCGGCGCCGCTGTCGGTCGGCGAGCTCGAGGGCTGTCTCATTGCCTGCCCCCTGCACAGCGGCCGCTTCGATCTGGCGACCGGCGAGACGGTCCAGTTCCCGACCACCGGCGGCCTCGACGCCGACGGAAACTACCACGCGCCGTGGGCACCGCCGGGCAGCCCAGCGAAGCCCGAGCCGACCGACATCAAGGCGCGCGCACGAGCGGCAACGCGCGTCCGCCGGCTTCGTTATTACCCGCTGCGCGTCCGTGACGGCATCATCGAAGGACGCGTTCCCGGCTAGTCCGGGCATCTCGGTAGGCTCGGTGGGGATGGACCTGCGCACGCGGCGGACGATCAGCAGCGCCATCGAGATCCACGCGCCGATCGAGGTAGCGTGGGCGGTGCTGACCGACTTCCACTCCTACCCCGACTGGAACCCGGTCGTCCGCCGGCTGCGCGGACGACCGCGCATCGGGCGCCGCATCACGATCCTCAGCAAGCCGCCCGGAGCGCGCGCGATTGCCTTTGCGCCGGTCGTGCTGGCCTGGTCGCCGCCGCGGGAGCTGCGCTGGCGTTCGACGTTCATCTCGCCGCGCCTGTTCGCCGGCGAGCACGGCTTCCGCTTCGAGCGACTCGACGACGAACGCGTCCGCTTCGTGCAGGACGAGACGATCAGCGGGCTGCTCGTGCCGCTCTATTCGCGCCTGCGCCTGACCGCCACGCGGCTCGGCTTCGACGAGCTCAACCACCGCCTGCGTGAGCGGGCTGAGCGGGCGGCCAGAGACGAGCCGTGACGGCCGGTATCAGCCGGTCGCGCCGCGCTGGCGCGGCGCAGCCGCCCACTTGTCGTGGCGCGGCTCGAAGCGCGTCGTGATCCCGTCGGCGGCGTAGTGGTCGGCGACCATCACGTCGAAGGCGTGGACCATGTCCTCCATCAGCGAGTAGCGGCCGGCGACATAGAGGCGCGAGCGAGTCCCCTCCTGCTGCCGCTCGCAGACCGCCCAATCCTGGCGGTTGGTCAGGTCCCAGAAGTCGATCGCGTCGCGTGGGTCGAAGTCCGGCCGGCTCATCGTCGCCGGCTCGAAGAACCATTCGCACACCACCCGCGACCGCTCCGGACCGACCGGCCAGACCTGGTGCGTCATGACGTAATCGGGATGCAGACTGACCAGCATGTTGGGCCAGATCACGAAGTAGTAGATGCGCCGGCGATCATCTTGGCTCAGCCCGCGCAGTGGCGGCCGACCGTGCGTCGCGCCATCGACGGACATCGTTTCGGCGGAACCGACGAGCTCCATCCAGCCGCCCGCCCAGGGGCCGGCCGAACTGAGGTTCTGGCCTCGGTCATACGGCGTCAGCCGGTTCAACTGCGGGTGCACGCCGGGGCAGTGGTAGCACTCGGAGTAGTTCTCCGCGATAACCTTCCAGTTGGCGTGCACGTCGTATTCGATCCGTTGTGCACGGCGCAGCGCATCGATCGGGTAGCGCTCGACCAGCGCGGGCAGGTCGACCAGGTAGTCGACGACCGACGATGCGTCGGCCGCCAAATTCACAAAGACGAACCCCTGCCACGTGTCAATCTTTAGTTGATGGAGGCCGTAATCCTCGGCTCGGAAATCGGCGATTCGCTCCGTATGCGGCGCGCGCAGCAGCGTTCCGTCAAGATCGTAAACCCAGGCATGGTACGGGCACTGCAGGCGGACCAACGTGCCCTTCGGCGGGTCGACGAGCGTAGAGCCCCGGTGACGGCAGACATTGCTCAATCCGCGCAGCTCGCCGCCGCGATCGCGCAGCACGACGACGCTTTCGCCGGCCACACTGGCCAGCACGTACGTGCCAGGTTCGGCGACATCCTCCTCGCGCGCCACGTACAGCCACGTCTGCGCGAACCACTGCTCCTGCTCCCAGGCGAATATCTGTGGGTCATGGAAGACGTGCGGCGGGAGCAGCCGGGCACGATCGACCGGCTGACGCGTAGTCGCCACCTCGGCGTCGGTCACGGGTCGGGGTGCGGCACGCAGTTGCGACATTGTCGGGCCAAGCTTATGCCCGAGCCAGCCAGACGCGCCAGTTTGCCTCGTCGGTGCCGACGGATAGGCGATTGCCCGCCCTGATCAGCGGCAGGCGCAGCAGCCGCGGTTCGGCAAGCAGACGGTCGACCGTTTCGGCCGGCTCGAGTCTCTGCCAGGCGAGCCCGGCGTCTCTATACGCGCGGCTCGTCTCGTCGAGGAGGCTGTTCGCGCCGAAGTTCTGCACGAACCGCATCAGCTCGCCACGCGCCGGCGGGCGGCGGGCAAGGTCGACGAAGACGACCTGCGCCTGCCGCTCACGAAAGAAGCGGATCGCGTGCTGAGTTGGTCGTGAGTCGCGGTAACCGAAAACCTGGACGGAGAAGGCGCTGTCAGCCGCCACTCGCCGGTGCGGAGCTGCCCTTGCGCCGACCGCGCCGCGAGCGGCGCTCGGGCGTCGCCAGACCGACCAACCAGCCCTTCTCCGACTTCCGCACGACGATCTCCTTGCCCGACTCCTCGGCCGCGCGCAGCAAACGCTGGCGAACGGTCAGCGGGTTGTCGTCGTCTTCGAGCCGGACCTCGAATACCGTTTCGCTGTCGTTGAGCCGCGACAGCATCCGCTTGAACTGGCGTTCCTGCTCGAGGCGCTCCCGGGCGCGCGGGCTCAGCTCGCGTGGAGCGCTCCCCTGCGGCTTCGGCTTGTCGAGCATCGTTACATCAACCTGCCTGATCTTGACCATCATCTTCTCCTGCGGGCCGCCAATTGGCGGCCAAGATAGGATACGCCGCGGCAGGAAATAAAGTGGCTCGAAGACATTTGGCAAGCCGTTGGCAGGGAGACCCGCGATGAAAATTGGGATCATCGTCCCACAGGGCTGGGTCGGCGAATACGACGGCTGGAATGCCAGCCAGGCGTGGAGCAGGACACGCGACGTGGCGTGGCAGGCCGAATCGCTTGGTTTCGAATCGATCTGGTTATTCGACCACTTCCACACGGTTCCCGAGCCGACCGACGAGATCACCTTCGAAGCATTCACGACACTGTCGGCGCTGGCCGTCGAAACGCGACGAGTGCGGCTCGGCCATGTCGTCCTGTGTGCGGCATATCGCAACGCGGCGCTGACCGCCAAGATGACCAGCACGCTCGACGTGATCAGCGGCGGTCGAATGGAGCTGGGGTTGGGCGCCGGCTGGAAGCGCGACGAGTGGCTCGCCTACGGCTATGGCTTTCCCACCGCCGGCGAACGACTGGCGATCCTGCGCGACCACCTCGAGGTCGCGCGGGCGATGATGGGCCCGGGCCGCGCGACGTACCACGGCGACCACGCGCGCGTCGAGGGCGCGATCAACGTGCCCAAGCCGCTGCAGCGGCCGCGCGTGCCGATCATCGTCGGCGGCAATGGTCCAAATGTGACGTGGCGGTTGGCGGCTCGCTACGCCGACGAGCTCAACCTCGATGCGATGGGCCCGCGTGAAGTGGCCGCCGCGCTCCCGACGATCGCTGAACGCTGCGCCGAGGAGGGCCGGGATCCGGCCTCGCTCAGCGTCTCGGTCCACGTCTGGCACGCCAACATCGCCGAGCCCGGGCGAGCGCGCGTCGATCTGCTGGCCGGATATCGAGAGCTCGGTGTCTCGCGCGTGATCGGTCTCGTACGCGGCAGCGCCGAGAGCGACGAGGCACTTGCCGCGCTGGCCGAGGATGCGCGGGCAGCGGGCGCCGAGCTGGGCGAGAGCCACGCCCTGGGCGCCTGAGCGGCGAACCGCCCCGACCTACTACTGTCTACAGCGTGCCGGCCCGCGCCCGACTCGCCTCGCCGCCAGCGCCGGCGCCTCGCTGGAAGCGCTGCTCCTGTCACCGGCGACGGCCAGCGCACATGTCATAAGCGAGCGCTACCAGGCGCCACTACCACTGCTGGCATACGTTGCCGGAGCGGCGCTGGCGGTGGCGATGTCGTTCGTGTTCGTCAACCTGCGCGGCCGCAGCCGCCTGCCGGGAACGGCAGGGCGGATCATCCGCGTGGCGCCGGTCGTCCAGCTGCTCCTGCGCGCGATCGGCCTGCTCGCGTGGCTATGGATCATGGGCCAGGCGTTCCTTGGTGGAGTCGACGAGAGCGCCGATGTTGCCGGCCTCTTCCTGTGGGTCTACGGATGGGTCGGCATCGCGCTCTTATCGGCACTCGTCGGTCCGATCTGGTCGTGGCTCGACCCGTTCAGCACGCTGCACATCGTGCTCTCGGGCACTGCTCGCCGGCTGCGCCTGGTGGGTGACGAGGACGAGGCGCGGCCCTCGCCGGCCGGGTGGGGGATCTGGCCGGCGATCACTGGGTTCGTCGCGGTCGTCTGGCTCGAGCTCGTGGGCAACGCCGGCGGCGGGCGCACGCTGGCGCTGCTGCTGCTTGCGTACACGTTGATCACGCTGGCCGGCATGTCGTGGTTCGGACGCGAGGAGTGGCGCCGCCACGGCGAGATCTTCAGCGTCTGGTTCAGGCTGCTCGGCCGACTCGCCCCGCTCGCGCTGGCCGGGCCACCGGAGGCTGGACGTATCGTGCGGCGCCCGTTCGGCGCCGGACTGTTCGAGCGGCGCTCGTCGCTGGCCGAGGTCGTGCTGGTCACACTCGGCACGGCGGCGATCATCTTCGATGGTCTCTCGCAGACGGACATCTACGCCGCCTTGTTCGGCCGCCTCGACCTGCCCGGGCTGCCGCCGGCGTTGATCAACACCCTCGTCATGGCCGGCTTCTTCGCGCTGGTGCTCGCCGTCGTGCTCGGCGCAGCCCGCGGACTGGGCAGCGCCGCAGTCGGCGCGGGCCTCCTGCCCGTGGCCGTGGGTTACCTCGTCGCCCACTACTTCGTTACGCTGCTCGTCGACGGCCAGCGAATCCTGCTGGCGCTCAACGACCCGTTGCTGCAGGGGACCGACCTGCTGCCCTTCCCCTGGTCGGCGTGGCAGCCGACGCTGTTCATACCGACCTCGCTGGTGTGGGCGATTCAGCTGGCCGCAGTCGTCGGTGGCCACGTCGTCGGCGCATGGGCCGGACACGCCGCGCTCGACCGCGCGGCCCGTCGGACCAGCACCGTCCGCCAGGTGACGCTGGCCGGGTTGATGGTCGTGCTGACCAGCGTGACGCTGTGGTCGCTCGGGCAGGCCGTCATCACGGAGCCCGCGGCGGCACCGGCGGCGGGGAGTACCGGCCCGCGCGCTGCGCCGCCGCCCTAGATCCCGACGATCGCTCCCGGCCCGGACCAGCGCGCAGTGTCGAGCGCAGCCTCGACAGCGTGAACGATCCCATCGGTGCGCTCGGTCTCGTCGTGGAAGGTGGCACAGCCGGCTGAGATCGTCACGTGCAGCGGCGCGCCACGCTCGTCGGTCAGCGCGAGGTGCTGAACCTGGCGGCGGATCTCAGCGGCCGCCCGCGCCGCCACCCGGGCATCGGCGCCGTCGAGCACGACCAGGAAGCTGTCGCCGCTGATGCGCGCCAGGACGTCGCTCTGCCGGAAGCGGCCGCGCAGCAGCGCGCTGATCGCGCGCAGGACGGCATCGCCCTGCTTGCGACCGTGCAGCTCGTTGAAGGTTCGGAAGTCGTCGACGTCGAACAGGATGACCGACAGCGGCGGGCGCTCGGCGGGAGCGATGCGCCGGCGCAGTGCCAGCAACTGCTCCAGCGCGGCGTCGACGTATGCTCGGTTGTACAGCCCGGTCAGTGGGTCGCGCAGCGATGCCTCGCGCAGCTGCCGCCGCAGCAGCCAGTTCGCGACGCTGACGCCGACGGTCGGCGCGGCCAGAGTCAGGAGGAGCTGATCATCGGCATCGAACGGTCGGCGGCCGTTGGTGCGACCGACGGTGAGCGTGGCCGTTACGCGGCCGGCGTGCAGCGCGGGCACAGCGGCGAGCGGACGCCCTGTGCTCGTCGTCCCGGGCTCGGGCACGGTCGCCGCGCGGAGGCGGCGCGAGGGTAGCCAGGCGAGCAGTCCGTCGCGCGCGGAGCCCTCACCGGTTTCGTCGCCGGGTGGCCCGCTGACGACCAGACGCCGATCGCGCAGCGCCTGGCCGGTGATGCCGATCCCGGGCAGAACCTCGACGCCGATCGCCGTCGCAGCAGTGCCGACCGCCGCCC
>JALYGJ010000143.1 GCA_030777155.1 Chloroflexota bacterium
GGTTACGTGGCGCTGGTCCTGGCGCTTCGCCGCGTCGGCGCGGAAGCCGCGATCGACGGACAGATTGCCGCGGTCAGCGTGGGTATCGTCGACGGCATGCCGCTGCTCGATCTCGACTACACGGAGGACTCACAGGCGGAGGTCGACTTCAACGTCGTGGGCACAGACCGCGGCGAGTACGTCGAGATACAAGGCACGGCCGAGGGGAAGCCGTTCGAGCGCGCCTCCATGGAGCGCCTGCTCGCGCTGGCCGACGACGGGCTGCGCCGGCTCTTTGCCATGCAGCGCAAGGTGCTCGGTCGGGAGTGACGGGCAAGCGGCGGCGGCTGCTCGTCGCCACCGGCTCGAAGCACAAGCTGGCAGAGCTGCGCGCGCTGCTTGCGTTGCCCGCCAGCGACCTCGTCGCGCTCGCCGACATCGGGCTCGAAGACGACGCCGAGGAGGTCGGCCAGAGCTTCGAGCAGAACGCGACGGCCAAGGCGCTGTGGTACGCGGCCAAGTCCCGACTGCCGACGGTGGCCGACGACTCCGGGCTGGAGGTCGACGCCCTCGGCGGGCGACCGGGCGTCCATACGCGCCGCTTCGCCGGCGAGAACCCAACCGACGAGCAGAACAACGCCCACCTCCTCCGCCTGCTGGGCGCCGTGCCGGCGACGGACCGCGGCGCGCGCTACCGCTGCGTGTTGGCCTACGCCGAGCCGACCGACGAGGGTGGGTCGACGTTGCTCGAGACAGCGGTCGGGACGATGGAGGGCCGGATCACCGCTCAGGGCCCGTGCGGCAGCGGCGGGTTCGGCTACGACCCGATCTTCGAGCCGGCGGAGGAGCCGGTCGGCGGGCGGACGGTCGCGCAGCTGAGCGCCGACGAGAAGAACGCGCGCTCCCACCGGGGACATGCAGCGCGTGTAATGCGCGAGCTTCTCATCGCCCGCGGGTATTGATCCGGGCCGGCGTGTCAGCCGGCGCGAATGTTCTCGGCGACGCGGATTACCCGCTCGACCATCTCAGGCGAGGACGGCTCGAGGCGGCACATCACCTCCGCCACGCCTTCCTCCCGCCACGCCGCCAGGCCATCGGCGATCTCGTCGGCTGAGCCGGTCAGGAAGTCGCGATCGCTGCGCTGAGCCGCCGTCTGCTCGTCGATGACCGCGACCCCGGCGCTTACCTCGATCTCGCCCGGGTCGCGCTGGCGCGTCTCGCACGCCTGCTCGAGGTTCGTCACGTCGGTGCGATAGGCGTCGTTCGGTCGGCCGTACCAGACGGTATTGAAGCGGTCCGCCCACTGCGCGGCGAGGGCCATCATCCGCGGGCGGACGGCCGAGATCAGGATGGGTGGGCCCTTCTCGCGCGGCCCGCGCGGGTGGAGCTCGGCATGCCCGCTGGCGAACCGGCCGTCGTGGTCGACCCGCCCCTCCCGCAGCAGCGGCGCAAGGACGGCCAGTGAATCGGCGAAGAGGCTGACCCGTCGCTCGAACTCGAAACTGAAGGCGCTGAACTCCGGCTCGTGCCAGCCGCTGCCCAGGCCGAGCACGAAGCGCCCGCCGCTGACCTCGTCGATCGTGTTGGCCATCCACGCGAGCAGGCCCGGGTTGCGAAACGGCGTGCACAGCACGAGCGGGCCGATCTCAACGCGCTGCGTAGCCTCGGCGATGGCCGACAGGACCGTCCAGCACTCCCACATGCCACGGCGCGGGCCTTCGGGCGGATGGTAGAAGAGGTGGTCGGCGGCCCAGACCGAGTCGAGGCCGCCGTCCTCGGCGAGCAGCGCCAGCCGGCGCATCTCTCGATAGGGTGTCGGACGGGGCGGATCGCCGCGCTCGCCGATGGGGAGGACGATGCCAATACGCACCAGGGCAGGTTAACCCGGTCGCCGGTTCACGGCTCCCGAGCGGCTATGATCGGAGGTGCCGGGGTGTAGCGCAGTGGTAGCGCACGTGCTTTGGGAGCACGAGGTCGTGGGTTCGAATCCCACCACCCCGACCAGCCGTGCCGGGTCGGAGTGGCCGAGAGGTCTTCGCGCTAGAGGACGCCTCCCATGCTTTCTGGCGCCGCCCGGCGCTGGCCGGTGCCTTGGCTTGGCTGAGACGTGTTCGGGAGGCGTCCATGGGGGGTGCGATCGTCGTGTTGTCCGACGCTCTTGAGCCGAAGTGGTGGCGTGGTCGTCGCCAAGCAGGCTTCGAGTTCATCCGATGAGATACATCACGCTGCAGCCGCGCGCCGTGGGCTCCACCGAGGCGCCGCCTCTTCCCCGGCGTACTCTCCTCCTGGTTGCGCTCTATAGCCTCGCTCTGCCATTCGTGGCCTACCTGGCGCTTGCCGTCATCGAACCGCTGTTCGTCGGCCTACTCCTCGCCTTGGTCGCGACGACGTATGCGATCACCGGCTCTGTCGTCTTGCTGGAGGCTCTCGCCGCCCTTCCCCGGCGCCCCCGCCAGATGGCGTGGTGCCCTGACTCTGCTCGCGGTGCTCGCGCTGCAGGCAGCCGGCGTTGCCACATACCACCTGACTGAAATCAATGAGCGGTGGGATCTGTCGGCTTCGGTCGTCGCGGAGCACGGCCAACCGGGGGAAGTGGTCCTCTCCACGCGAACGGCTCCGAACTGCCGTTCCGTTACTACCACAAGCGGCTTGCCGCCCCCGACCTTCGTTTCTTCGCCGTCCCATGCTCGCTCGAGGAATGCTCGCGCTACGAGGCGGAGCCGACAGCCGAGGATCAGGCACGGCTCGCAGCGGACGTCGGCCAGCCTACCCGGCTGTGGCTGGTCAAGCGATGGTGGGGAAACTGGAAGTTCGACCTCGAGGACGCGCTCGGAACTGCTGCCCGCTGCTTCAACCTTCGCGACGAGCAAGATGTTGGCGGCGTTGTCGTCGCGCTGTTCGAGCGCTCTCCTGCGTGCTCCGTGAATCAGGTGGTTTCGAGGGGCCGAGATTGGTAACGGTGCGCGCTGCGCTGAGCCGAACGCAGGGCTGCCCGAGCGCGGCTACCAAGTCAGGTCAGCTGCAAGTCGGGCCTCGGCGTGGGTCGGGCGGCCGCGATTTCGTGTTGGCCTTCTCGTCGCGCCTGGTGGTGCGCCATCACTCAGCTTCCTTGGGTGCCGTGCCGCCTCGACGTCGCCGAACTCGGTCGATGACTCGGTTGCACACGACTTCCACTGAGTTGCGCCACACCCGGGAGCCTCTGCCCGGTTCTCTTATCCTCCCCTGATGCCTGGTCCAGTGCTCTTCCTCGCCGCGTCGCCGTCCTGCTCATTCTGCTTGTCGATGCCGGGTGGACGGCTCTGTGGGCGGAGAGAAGCGGAGGCCCCGGCTCGTCGCGTCTCATGGCTCTGCTCTGGCGCTACGGGAGAAGACTGGTCGGTGGACGGCACGTCGTCCTCAGCCTGCTCGCGCCTCTCATCGTCGCTCTCGTACTGCTCATCCGGGTCACTGTGCTCTGGGCCGGCTGGCTGCTCATCTTCGCCGCCGACGAGGCATCCGTCGTCGGCACAGTCTCGCGCCAGCCGGCTTCGGGCTTCGACCGGTTGTACTTCGTCGGCTACACGATATTCACGCTCGGCAACGGCGACTTCGCCCCCAATGGCCCGCTCTGGCAATTCCTCACCGTCGTCGCCAGCGGCAGCAGGCTGATTCTCGTCAGCCTGGCCATCACATATCTCGTCTCGATCCTGGGCGCCGTCGTCACGAAGCGCACCTTCGCCACGCGTGTGCATGCAATGGGAGAAACACCGCAAGAGCTCGTCATCAACAGTTGGGATGGGGACCGCTTCAGCCGACTAGAGTTCGTTCTGAGCTCACTCGCCGCCGACCTGGCACGACTCGGCACCCAGCACCTCGTCTATCCTGTCGTCCACTACTACCACCCAGTCGACCGTCGGGGATCGTCGGCCGCCGCCATCGCGATGCTGGACGCGGCCGTCACGTTGCTGTCGAGCGGTGTCGCGCGTCCCGGCCGGCCGAGTAGAGCCGTGTCGCAGTCGGTGCGCGGTTCGGTCGGGAGCTACCTATCGGTCATGGAACCGGGGTCCGTTACCTGGGCCGACTCGGCGCCGCCGTCGCCTGATCTCGCACCGTTGCGGCTCGCCGGAATCCCGACAGTCGACGACGCTCCGTACCTGCTCGACGTCGAGGAACAGGGCGAACGCCGGCGGAAGCTGCGTGGGCCGCTCGAGAGCGATCACTGGCACTGGCAGGCAGCGTCCTTACGTTCCTGACCCCTACGGCGCGGGCCACGATGCTCCACCGTCCCCCGAACGGAAGAAGCCCGTCCCGCTCAACGCGCTGCATGCCCCTCACAGGCGCCCATCGACGTGTCGTTCGCCGAGCAGACACCCGAGCGCTGATAGCGGCGCGACCCGCCGGGCGGGCGCGCGAGCTGGCCGTTGCCGGCGATGGTGATGACCGTGCGCGAGGGCTGCCGCTAGAGCGCTGACCAAATCGCCTCGTCGCGCTCGCTGCGCGGCCGGGCGAATCGTTACCCGTGAGCGATAATCCGGGCGACGTTCCGCGTCTCCGGGGCGACCACCCAAGGGTTCACTGGCTGGACAACGTGGACGCGCTCTCGATTGCGCTGCAGGCCTGCTTCTACGCCATCTTCCTTGGCGCGTTATGGCGTTCCCTGCGCCGCCCGGGACCGCTCGAGATCGCCGTAGTCGCGATCTTCGGTTCGACTGCCGTCTTCTTCGCCTCGACTCTGCTCAACCAGCTGCTGCCGGGCGGGGTCGGTTTCCTTCAGCCGCTTGCGCTCACCGCTCTGCTCGCGCAGCCGTTGCTCGTCTTCTGGCTGGTGCACCAGATCCGGCCGCTGCGACGCTGGGTCCTGCCGCTTACCTTCGCCGCCTTCGTCGTGGCCACGCTCGGCATCGTGCTGCCGGCGACGAGGCAGCCGTTGGCCGCGCTCTTCGTCGGCCTCTACTTCATCGTCGGCGAGGGCGGCGCGGCGTTGCTCCTGGTACGCGATAGCCAGCGCCGTTATGGTCTCGCGCGCTTGCGCCTCGCTCTGGCCGGCCTGGGCACGCTGCTCTTCGCCGCTGCCATCTTCATCGCCAGCCTGGCCGTCGCTGCCGCCCCGCTCGGCGCCCAGGGCGATCCGACGGCTCTCTTCGTGTCGCGCCTGTCGGCCTTGCTGGCGGCCGTCTCCTACCTCGCTGCTTTCGTCCCGCCGCGCTGGCTGCGCCACCTCGGTCAGCGCGCCATCGCCTTCGACCTCGCGCGAGCTGTCGTCACGACCAGCGGCGATCCAGGCCTGCTCTGGCGCCGCCTCGCCCTCGCCGCACGCGATATTCTCGGCGCGCGCATCGCGACCGTGAGCGACGTGGGAGGTAGCGTCGTCGCTTCGACGGACGGAGACTCGGCAGCCCACGTCGCGAGCGACGGTCGTCCCACGACGAGAGTCGAGGTGGCGCTGCCTTCTGGCGGCCGACAGACCCACCGCCTGGAGGCGACCGTCGACGGGCGGCCACTCTTCGTCGAGGACGATGTGACGGTCATCGCGCTCCTGGGCTCGATGACGTTGCGCGCGGTCGAGCGCGAGGAGGCGGTGTTGCGACTGGCCGAGGCAACTCACCAGCTCGAGGCCGCGCAGGCGATCAAGGCCAGCGAGGCACGCTTTCGAGCCCTGCTCGCGGCCGACCCGAACGCGATCTTCGCCGTTGACGACGCAGGACTGGTGACCTGGGCGACGGGAACGACCGGCGACCTCTTCGGCCGGCCGGCCGATCAGCTTGTCGGAACCCCGCTGGCCGACCTGATCCGCGTCGACGCGACGAACCTCGGCGACCTGGGCGGCGACGGGCAGGTTCGGCACGGGCACGCAACCGGGCAGCGCGCCGACGGCAGCCAGTTTCCGGCCGACGTCGCCTGGACCCGATTCGAGCTCGATGGCCAGACGTACCGCCTGGCCGTCGTGTCCGACGCATCGTGGCGGCAGGAGGCGAACCTGATGCGCGACCGTTTCCTGGGCGTTCTGTCACACGAGCTGCGCACGCCGACTACGTCGATCTACGGCGGCACGCAGCTGCTCCTCAGGCGCGGCGACCGGCTCGATGGCGCCGAGCGGACCGAGCTGCTCGCCAGCGTCGCAGCCGAGTCCGAGCGGCTGCAGCGGATAATCGAGAACCTGCTCGTCCTCGCCCGCGTCGAGCGCGGGGCCGACTTCTTCGAACCGCGGCCGGTTGCGCTCAAGCCGGTCCTGACCGATTTGCTTGCCCGCGAGCGGTCGCTGTTGGCCGACATGGCGCTCGAGTTGCATATCCCGCATCGCCTACCGCTCGTCGCCAGCGACGAGGAGTACCTGACGCTCGTCATGCGCAACCTCCTGTCGAACGCCGCCAAGTACGCCGGGCCCAGGCCACGCGTTGACGTCGTCGTCGAGCGCGCCGGCGAGGAGGTCAACGTGCTTGTCGGCGACGACGGCCCGGGCCCGCAGGCCGAGGACGCCGAGAAGCTGTTCAGCCTCTACTACCGTGCGCCGGGCAGCGCCGCTGCGCCGGGTGCCGGAATCGGGCTGTTCGTCTGCCGCGGCCTCGTCACAGCCATGGGCGGGCGGATCTGGGCCAGGCGGCGGCCCGAAGGCGGCGCGGAGTTCGGCTTCAGCCTGCCTGTCTACGAGGACGCCGAGCCGCCATCAGGTGGCGGCGAACCATCAGCTGCCGAGCGACAGGCCCCCGCGCCCGCCGTTCGCGGCTGACAGGGACGCCCGTTACATCGCCAGAATCTCCGCCGTGACCGCGTCGGCCAACGCCTCGTAGGCTGGCCGACCGGGCGCGCGCTTGGCGATGATGAGATCCTCAGGTCGGCGCAACTGCTTCATCTGCCCCGACTCGATCAGCATCCGGTCGACTGCGCCGATCTTGCCCGCGAACGTCGTCCATGTAGGCGTCCCCAGCAGCGCCGCCTCGCGGTTCATGGTGCCGCCGGCGGAGATGACGAGGTCGGCCGCGTGGAGGAGCGACGGCCCGTCGACCGGCCGCTCGGGAATGGTCACCCCGACCAGCCCGGTAAATTCGGCGCGCTGCTCGGCAGTGCGCGGCAGCAGGACGACCTGCACCTGGTTGGCAAGCAGGTAGTCGAGCACCTCGCTGAAGAGCGGGTTGGCGAAGCGGTGGTACAGGCTCATCGTCGCCGGCGGGCGCAGGACGGCCACCGGCCGCGACTCGTCGAGGCCGAGCCCGGCCAGCACGCCGGGCTCGGGTTCGAAGTCGGCCAACGAGATCTGCTCCTTGATCCCGGCGTACGGGCGGTAGCGGCGCTCGGCGAGCCCAAGCCGGCGGAGCTCGGCGAAGGGGATCACCGCCGGCACCATCACCTTGTCGGCCAGGCGGAAGTTGATCCGGTGCATCGTCGTCGCGCCCTCGTAGTCATGAAGCACGGTGTTGTGAAGGCGCAGCACGCGGGCCGCCACCGACAGGTCGTTTGAGCCATGGCTGACCGCCTGCCGCGCGCGCAGCCGACGGCCGAAAGCGACGAGCGCGAGCGAGCGCCGAGCGAAGGCAACCGCCTTGCCGACGCGCCCGCTCCCGCCGTGGCGCCCAATCACGACGTGCGGGATTCCGTACAGCTCGAGCAGTCCGAGCGTCTGGGCGTAGTCACGCGCGGTGACTGCCGCTTCCACCCCGGCGTCGGCCAACCGGCGCAGGATGGGCCGGAAGAAGAGCACGTGAGGCGAGTTGGTTACGTCGATCCAGACGGGCCGCGCCATACTTCCCGCCTATCGTGACAGGCTCACCGCTCGTCCACGTCGTGGGCGCTCGACCCAACTTCATCAAGGCAGCCCCGGTGATCGCCGCGCTCGCCGAGCGCGGCATCGCGCAGCTGCTCGTGCACACCGGCCAGCACTACGACGAGGCGCTGTCCGATGTCTTCTTCCGCGAACTGGCGCTGCCGCGGCCCGACGTTCACCTGGGCGTCGGCTCGGGCAGCCACGCACGCCAGACGGCGGCGTTGCTCGAGGCGCTCGAGCCGGTGATCGTCGAGCGTGCGCCGCCGCTGGTCGTCGTCTACGGCGACATCAACTCGACGCTCGCGGCGGCGCTAGTGGCGGCGAAGCTGCACGTGCCGCTCGCCCATGTCGAGGCCGGCCTGCGCAGCTTCGACATGACGATGCCCGAGGAGATCAACCGCCGCGTCACCGACATGCTCGCCGACCTGCTCTTCGTGACCAGCCCGGAGGGGCTCGACAACCTCGCCCGCGAGGGCATCGATACGGCGCGCGCGCACTTCGTCGGCAACCCGATGATCGACACGCTGCTGGCCAACCTCGACCGCCTCGATCCTGGGCCGAGGCGCGCCGCGCTGGAGCTGCCGGAGCGCTACGGGGTCGTCACGATCCACCGCCCTTCCAACGTCGACCGACCGGCCGACGCCGACCGGCTCGTCGGCGCACTGGCCGGCGTCGCCGAGCTGCTGCCGCTGGTCCTGCCGCTCCACCCGCGCGGCCGCGCGACGCTCGACGCGGCCGGTCTTCGCCAGGTCGAGAACCTGCGCGTCGTGGAGCCGCTGGGCTACGTCGACTTCGTCTCGCTCGTCCGCGGGGCTGCGCTCGTCGTCACCGACTCGGGTGGCATTCAGGAGGAGACGACGATGCTCGGCGTGCCGTGCCTGACGGTGCGCCCGAACACCGAACGGCCGATAACGATCAGTCACGGCACCAACAGATTGGTCGACCCGGCCGGCGTGCGCGACGTGGCCAGGCAGGTCCTCGACGGTGCCTTGGCGGCGCCGAGCGGCAAGCCGCCGCTGTGGGACGGCCACGCCGGGGAGCGGATCGGGGCGCTGACCGAGGAGTGGCTGCGCAGCCGCGCTATGCTGCCGGCGCAATGACCGACACCGACTCACTCGACCGGCTCGGACAGGCTGCCCCTACCGAGCGCGACGAGGCGCCGGCGGGCGTGCGCGGCGTGGCTGCGCAGGACGCCCGGGCGGCGATCATCGGCCTTGGCTACGTCGGCCTTCCGCTCGGGCTGTCGCTGCTCGACGCCGGCCTCGACGTCGTCGGCGTCGACGCCAACGCCGCGCGTCTCGAGGCGCTCGCCGCCGGCCGCTCCCCGATCGACGACGTTTCTGACGGCCGGCTGGGCGACGCCCTACGACGGGGCTTTCGGCTGCGCTCCACGGCCGACCCCGGCCTGGAGGACGTCGACGCGATGTTCGTCTGCGTGCCCACGCCGGTCACGCCAGCCAAGGATCCCGATCTGACGGCCGTCCTCAACGCGGCGGCGCTGGTCGCCCGCTCGCTCCGCCCGGGCCAGCTGGTGATCCTGCAGTCGACGACGTACCCCGGCACGACGAGCGGCCCGTTCCGCGCCCAGCTCGAGCAGTCCGGACTCGTTGCCGGGCGTGACTTCGGGCTTGCCTACGCGCCGGAGCGCGTCAACCCGGGCGATCCGCAGAGCCTGCAGGCAACCCTCCCCAAGCTGGTCGGCGGACTGACCGTCGCTGATACTCAGCGCGCCGCGCGCCTGCTGCGGCGCATCGGCGGCCAGGTGGTGGAGCTCTCCTCGCCTGACGCGGCGGAGATGGCGAAGCTACTCGAGAACGTCTTCCGAAACGTCAACATCGCGCTGGTCAACCAGCTGGCGCTGCTGTGCGAACGGATGGGCCTCGACGTGTGGGAGGTGATCGACGCGGCCGCCACGAAGCCGTTCGGCTTCATGCCCTTCCGCCCGGGCCCGGGCGTGGGCGGCCATTGCATCCCGGTCGACCCGTACTACCTCTCCTGGCGTGCGCGCCAGTTCGGCCTGACCGACCGCTTCGTAGAGCTCGCCGGCGACATCAACGCGCGCATGCCACACCACGTCGCCGACCTCGTCGCGCAAGCGCTCAACGAACGCAGCCTGCCCGTCCGCGGCGCGCGCGTCGGCGTCATCGGCGTGGCCTTCAAGTCGAATGTCCGCGATGCGCGCAACTCGCCGGCTGCCGAAGTGCTGGCCGAACTCGCACGGCGTGGGGCCCGGCTCGCGTATCACGATCCGCACGTCCCCGCCTTCAGGGACGCGGCGGGCGCCGAATACGAGTCCGTACCGCTGCCCGAGGTCCTCGCCACGGACGTCGTGCTGGTGCTCGTACGACACCGCGACATCGACTGGCCGCGCGTGTACGAGGGCGCGTCGCTCGTCGTCGACACCGTCAACTCGTCGACAGAGCAGGCGGTGAGGCCGCGGCAGGTGCTGCGCCTGGGTGCAGGCTGGAGCTGAAGACGGCGGCGGCCGCGCGACTGGCGGTAGTCGTGGCGTGCGCTGTCCGCGTCAGGCCCTCGGCTGGACGAGGGGCAACCTCGGCACGCCGGCGTAGTGTCGGCGGGCGGCACGAGGCCCGCCCCGATGGTCTGGTAGCGAGCAAGCGCCTCCGGCCGGATCGAGTACCAGATCCAGGTGCCGCGGCGCTCCGCCGACAGCCAGCCGGCCTCGCGCAGGACCCGCAGGTGATGTGAGACGGTCGGCTGGCTGACCTCGTAGCCGCCGCGATGTCGCACGCGCAGCACGGTCCGGCGGCGGCCAGCTGGCGCAGGATCCGCAGCCGAACCGGGTCGGCGGCGGCCTGAGGCACCTTCACGTCATCGATGATCCGCGCGGTCTGCTTTTCCACGGAACGGTCGCCTGTGGTCAACAGCTGTAGCACTGTCGCCGAGTGGGCGGTGTGACGCCGTCTGCCCCGCCGAGGCAGCGCGGCGATCGTTGCCCGCCGTCCACACAAAGGCGGCCTGGGTAGTACTGATAACGGCCGGTCGGCAGTACCATCGGGCCGGCCCGGGGAGTCGGACGCCGTCCGAGCGCCGGCCACTCATCGGCAGGCCAGCCTCGTGCAGTGCTCAGCAACGCTTCCCCTCGGCCGAAGCGGAGCGACATGCGGGCGATGACCGCCCAACCGACGCACCCGCGCCACCTCAGTCCGGTCAGAGCGGCCGAAGCCGGCCCCGCCCGCGGGCTGTACGAGCGCGTCATCCGCGTCGTCAGTTACCTGTTCATCGGGTCGGCCCTGATCGTCGTCACCGTCGCCGACGGCGCGCTCGAGCAGCCGCTGCTGTACGTACTGCTGGCGGCCGGCGCGCTCGTCATCGTGCTGTCGCAGGACGTCCTGCCGATGGCCGCGCTCGGCGGCTGGCGCTTCGCGATCGAGGCGTTGGTCGTGATCGTCTTCATCACCGTGCTCGTCGCCCTGACCGGCGGCCATGACAGCCCGTTCTTCTTCGGCTACCTGCTCCTGCTCGCCGGTACGTCGTTGTGGGCGCAGGGGCTCGTGCCGGTCCTGCTCGCGCTCGTTTCGACGGTCGCCTACCTGGGTGCTGTGCTGTGGGCGCCGACAGACCTGACGCCCGAACAGTGGGCTCGCGTGCTCTTCAACATCGTTGCCCTCGGTCTCGTCTCGTACGTCGCCGCCGTCATCGGCCGTGAACAGCGGCGAGCAAGCGAGGCGGCGCTTGCGCTGGCTCGCTTCGATGCGCTGACCGGCCTGCACAGCCGCAGCTACTTTGAGCGGGCGCTCGAGCAGGAGATCCTGCGCGCCGGCCGGAGTGGACGTCCGTTCAGCCTGCTGATGTTCGACCTCGACGCGCTCAAGAAGGTCAACGACAGCCTGGGCCACGAGTCGGGCGATCGACTGCTGCGCGCGATCGGCGAGATCATCAGCGAGGGCATCCGCGGGACCGACCTAGCCGCGCGCCTCGGTGGCGACGAGTTCGTGGTGATCCTGCCCGAGACCGAGCTCAGTGGGGCCCTGCGCGTCGCCGACAAGCTGCGCCGCGACATCGGGCAGCTCTCGCTGCCGCACAATGGGCGGGCGGCACAGAGCTCGGTCTCAGTCGGCGTGGTGACCTATCCCGACGACGCGCTCAGCGGCGAGGAGCTGCTGCGCCGTGCCGATCGGGCGATGTACGAGGCAAAGCGGCGCGGCAAGGACCAGATCGTCCACTATCCGCGCCCGGCTCATCCCGGACGTCAGGCGTCGCCGGCTGCAGCCAGCGCGACGGTGACGGCGGCGAGCGACGAGCAAGCTGCGTCGCCGGAAGGCATCGAGGAGGCACCTCCGACTGCCGGCCAGGACGCCGACGCGACCGCCGTGACAGGCACGAACGAGGAGATCCCACCGACCGACGAGACGGGCGTGGTCATCACCGGCGCCGCGCCATGGGAGCGCAGCGAAGACTGAATTCGTGCATCCCGCACAAGCGGGAATCGGCCGTCGGCGCGACCAGATGTACGATGCGCCGGTGACCAGCGATGCGACTCGTCGCGGCTTTGGCACGCGCGCCATCAGCGCCGCCTCCCGCGCCCCGCGCGTGGAGCAGGAACCCGACGCCGTGCCGATCTACCAGGCGGCCACGTTCAGCGCGCGCGATGCCGGCGAGCTGGCCGACATCCTTGCCGACCGCCAGGCGGGTTACGCCTACTCGCGCCTGGACAACCCGACTGCCGTCGCGCTGGGCGAGGCGGTCGCCGAGCTCGAGGGGGGCGAGTCGGGTTACGCCTTGGCCTCCGGCATGGCGGCCGTCCATGCGGCCCTGCTGTCGCTCGTGGCGGCGGGCGACCATGTCGTCGCCGGGCGTGCCCTCTACGGCAGCGTCGCGCACCTGCTCACGGCGGTGCTCGGACGGCTGGGCATCGCGACGACGTTTGTCGATACGACAGATCTCGATGCCGTGGCCGCCGCGATCAGCGACCGCACGCGGGTCCTCTATCTGGAAACCATCAGCAATCCGAACATGACGGTCAGTGACGTTGCGGCGCTGGCCGAGCTCGGCCACCGACGCGGCGTGGCGGTCGTCGTCGATAACACCTTCGCCTCGCCCTACCTGTGCCGCCCGCTTGACCTCGGCGCCGACCTCGTCGTCGAGTCGTGCACCAAGTGGCTCGGTGGGCACTCGGACGTGCTGGCCGGGGCACTCGCCGGCGACCGCGAGCGGATAGCCGCCGCACGCGCCGTCCAGATCGACACCGGCGCGAGCATCGCGCCGTTCAGCGCTTTCCTCGTGCTGCGCGGCATGGAGACGCTGCACGTCCGCATGGAGCGCCATTGCCAGAGCGCGCTGATGCTGGCGCGCGTGCTCGATGCGGCCGCGCCGGTGCGCCGCGTCTGGTATCCGGGCCTGCCCAGCCACCCGCAGTTCGCCGTTGTTCAGCGCCAGCTGCGCGCCGGCGGCGGGCTGCTCGCCTTCGACCTTGGCAGCCGAGCCGCAGCGACTGCCTTCCTCGACGCGCTGACGATCCCGCCACGGACGGCATCGCTGGGCAGCGTCCACACGATCTGTGTCCATCCCCGATCGAGCACGCACCGCCAGCTCGACCAGGCGGAGCTCGAGGCGGCGGGGATCCGCGAGGGCCTGGTGCGCGTCTCGGTAGGGCTGGAGGACGGCGAGGACCTGGTCGCCGACTTCGAGCGCGGGCTGGCGGCGGCGGCCGCCGCGGCCAGCGCCGTATCGGCGTAGCAGCGTCCTTCGTCGCGGGGCTCAACGATGGCAACGATCACAGTCGGCGGTCGCCGCAGCGCGACCTACCTCGATCCGCTCGGCCGCCTGGGCTGGCTGGCCTGGCGGACGCTGACCAGCGTCCGGTTCGCGGTCGTCCAGATCAGCCTGCTCGCCGCTGCCGGCGTCGTCGGCACGCTCGTCCGCCAGTTGCCCGGGTTTGCCCTCCACGATCCGGCCGCGTACGCCGAGCAGATGGCCGAGATGCACCGCATCTACGATTCGACGACCGTCCTCGGGCTGAGTGTCGGGCCGCAGATGGTCGAGCTGTTCGAGCGGCTGGGGTTCTTCCGCGTCTTCTCGGCGCCCTGGTTCATCTTCCTGCTCAGCCTGCTCGTGGTCAGCATCGTCGTCTGCACGCTCGACCGCATGCCGCGGCTATGGCGCAGCGTCAGCCGGGTCAACGCGATCCAGCCGCCGGCGTTCTACCAGCTCGGGCTGGCCGAACGCGCCCGCTTCGCGGCCGCCGGCGCGGCGACGATCGACGAGCTCACGCGGACGCTGCGCGGACGGCGCTTCAGCGTTCGCGAGGCGCAGGTCGACGGCGTCCGCCATGTGTATGGCGACCGCAACCGCTATTTCAAGCTGGCCACCCTGTTGACCCATCTCGGGCTGATCCTGTTTCTCGCCGGCGGCGCGCTGACGATGGCGATCGGCTTCGAGACGGTCATCTTCGTGGGCGAGGGCCAGACGGCACCGGTTCGCCCGGTCGGTTCACCCAACAACCTGCTCGTCAAGAACCTCAGCTTCGCCGCACCCACGCGTCCTGACGGATCGTTCATCGACTTCCGGACCGACCTCGCCGTCTACCGCAACGGCGAGCTCGTAGCGCGCAAGACGATTCGGGTCAACGATCCGCTGGAGGTCGACGGCTTCGTCTTTCACCAGAACACGTTCGGGCCGGCGGCGGTGCTCGAGATCCGCGATGCTCACGGCCGGCTGGCCTGGGATGGCCCGGTCCTGCTCGCCGGCGTGCTGGCCGGTCGGCCACAGGGGTTCCTCACCGTCCCCGGAGCTGACCTCGGGCTGCTGCTCGTGCTCGACCGAACGACTGACGGCGTTCCGCTGCTCGCCGTCAGCGGCCTCGGTCCGGGCGACGGCGCCGACGAGAGCAACCTGCTCTTCGTGCGCGGGCTGGGCCTGGGCGCGACGTCCCAGCCGGCGGCGACGGGCGGCTTCGCCATCTCGTGGAAGCAGGCCGGTGCATACACCGGCCTGGTGGTCAAGCGCGATCCGGGCGAGGCAGTCATCTGGGTCGCCTTCTTGTGCCTGCTCAGCGGGCTCGTGCTGACCTTCTACTTCCCGCGCCGGCGGGTATGGGCACGGCTCGACGGCGACCGGCTCAGCGTGGTCCTCTCCGCCGATCGCTACGTAAGCGCTGAGCGCGAATTCGAGCAGCTGCTCGAGGAGCTGGGCGCGCGGCTTGGCCGCCGGCCCGAGCGCCGTCCAGCGTCGTGACGATCACCAGCCACAGCGGCACTACGGCGCTGCCCGCCACCGCTGCGCCGCCGGCCGGCGAGCTGTGGCGCGCGGTGTTCCCGGCAGCCGTGTCGCTTGGCAAAGAAGCATCACTCGAGCGAGTGGTGGCGTGGGTGCGGGTGCTCAAGCCGCGCACGCCGGCCTTCGACGCGCTGGAACCGAACGACCTCGCCATCCTGCCTGCCGCGGCGCTGTCCAGCCTGACCGGCCTGGGCGTCGATCCGGCGAGCGTCGCGATCGCCCTTGCCGACGCCGGCGCCAGTGGGCTGCTGCTGGTTGGTCAGACGTCGGCCGCAGCGCCGCTGATCGACGCTGCCCGTGCGCGCGAGCTGGCCGTGTTCGCGCTTGACGACGCCGACGTCGCCGCGCTGGAGCGCTCGGCGATCGGCTTCGTGATCAATGCCCGGGCCGAGCTGGAGGCACGTGCCGGCGAGCTCGAGCTGCAGCTCGAGCAGCAGGTGCTGGCCGGTGCCGGCAGCGACGGGCTGGCCGGCACGATAGCCCGCTTCCTCGCCCGGCCGGTGGCGATCGAGGCAGCCGACGGCTCGCTGCTTGCGCTTCACGCGCCCGCCGACGCGGCGGCGACCGCCCCCTGGCTGGCCG
>JALYGJ010000144.1 GCA_030777155.1 Chloroflexota bacterium
GTGCCGACAGGCACCGGCCGCGCCGGTGCTCAGGCGAGGTCGACGAAGACGTTCTTGACCTCGGTATAGAGCTCGAGGGCGTGCATGCCGAGCTCGCGCCCAAACCCTGACATCCTGTAACCGCCGAACGGCGCCTCGGTGTGGACCGTGGCGTTGGTGTTGATCGAGACCGTGCCCGCTCGGACGCCGCGTGCGACGCGCAGCGCGCGGCCGACGTTACGTGTCCAGACGGAGGCCGCAAGCCCGTACGGCGTCGCGTTGGCCAGGCGGATCGCCTCCTCCTCCGAGTCGAACGCCAGCACTGACGCAACGGGACCGAACACCTCCTCGCGCACGACGCGCATGTCGGGCATGCAGTTGTCGAAGATGGTCGGCTGCATGAATGCCCCGCTGGCCAGTGCCGGGTCGTCGGGCCGGCCGCCGCCCAGGACCAGTTCTGCGCCTTCCGCGCGCGCCGACTCGACGTAGCCCTCGACTCGCTCGAGCTGGCGCGGCCCGATCAGGCTGCCCACCTGCGTCTTCTCGTCAGCCGGATCGCCGACGACGAGGGCGCTCGACGCCTCGACCAGCAGCTCGACAACGCGCTCGTGCGCCGAGCGCTCGACCAGGATCCGGCTGCGCGCCCGACAGTCCTGGCCGGCATTGGCGAAGACGGCCAGCGGCGCCTCGGCCGCGAAGCGATCGAGGTCGGCGTCGGCGAAGCAGATGTTGGGGCTCTTGCCGCCCAGCTCGAGCGAGAGGCGTTTCACGCTGTCGCTGCCCAGGCGCATGATCCCCTGGCCGGTTGCCGTTTCGCCGGTGAACGCGATCTTCCCCACACCGGGATGGGCGGCGAGGGCGGCACCGGCCGTGCCGCCGGGACCGGTGACGACGTTGACGACGCCCGCCGGAAAGCCCGCCTCGAGGGCGAGCTCGGCCAGCCGGAGCGCGCTGAGCGGCGCATACGAGGCCGGCTTGAGGACGCAGGTGTTGCCGGTTGCCAGCGCCGGGCCGAGCTTCCACGCCGCCATGTTCATCGGGAAGTTCCACGGGATGATCAGGCCGACGACGCCGATCGGCTCGCGCAGCGTGAAGTCGAGGCCGGGAATGCTCGTCGGGATCGATTCGCCGAAGAGCTTGTTGGCCGCGCCCGCGTAGTACTCGAGCACGAGGCCGACGGCGAGCGCCTCGGCACGCGCCGCGGCGATCGGCTTGCCGCAGTTCTCGCGCTCGAGCTGAGCGAGCTCTTCGAGGTTCTTCTTGCACAGGTCGGCGAACTTCTGCAGCGTCCGCCCGCGCTTGGCCGCCGACCAGCCCGACCATGGGCCGTCGTACGCTTTCTGTGCTGCACGCACCGCCCGGTCGACGTCTGCCTTGCCGCCCAGTGGAGCGCGCGCGATCAGTTCGCCGGTGGCCGGGTTGAAGACGTCGAATGTCTGGCCGTCGAGCGCGCCGACCTGCTCGCCCCCGACGAGCACGCTGACGCTGCGCACCGCCGCGCCGGTCGTCGACGCCTCCGTCGCCACGTCAGTAGAGCGTTCGTGTGTCGGCCGAGACGTGGATACGGAACGCCTCGTCGCCGATTGGCTCGTCGAGCGCGAGGCTCGTCACCTCGCCGTGGCGGGTAATGCGCCCGCCGATGTGTTCGGCGAGCAGCAGGATCAGACCGGTCTGGTAGTCGACGGCGACCTCCAGCCAGTGATCCGGGCGATCGGTCAGCACGTGGCTGACGCGGGGGTGATCGCAGCGCAGGACCAGCGCTTCCCGATCGCCCAGCAGCACGGCCGTGCCAACCTTGCGCGTCGCGCCCGTGGCGAGCACGTTGCGGCAGAAGCCGTGCGGGTGGACGAAGGTATCGGCCAGCGTCTCGGCGGGCAGCGGCGTCACCGGCAGGTACAGCCGTGCGAAAGCGGGCAGCGCAGGATCGGTTGTGCCGACCGGGACCGGCGGCACACGACGCTGGGTGGCGACGTTGTTGTCGGCGGTATAGGTCTCGACCGTTTCGCCGTTGCTGACCCAGACGTCGAAGTCGCGGGCGGTTGCGTCGCCGCGTCCCTGGACGACCTTGGCGTGCCCGGGATGGCGCACCCAGACCTCGCTCGTCTCGATGGATTCGCCGGTAGTCCCGATGCGCCGATCGACGATCCGCATGCGCAGCGTCTGGAAGCGAAGCTCGGCTTCGGCCATGAAACGGAAGAGCGTGAGCAGGTCGACGTCGCGACCGGGCAGCGTGGCCGCCGCCGGTGGGCGGAGTGGCCGGGTGCGCGGAGCTTCCTGGACCTCGTGCATGCCCGCCGATTGTATAGGCAGGCCGTCGGCCGGCTCCCGGCGCGGCCCCTTACACTGGATGAGTGACGGTCACCGGCAGCGCGACGCGCGTCGAGCGCGATCCGCTGGGCGAGCTCGAGGTCCCCGCTGACGCCTACTACGGAATCCAGACCGCGCGCGCGATTGCAAACTTCCCGATCAGCGGCCGCCCACCCGATCGCGCGCTCGTCCGCGCCGCGGTGCAGGTCAAGAAAGCGGCCGCGCGAGCCAACCGCGCGACTGGTCGTCTTCCCCGCCACCTCGCCGACGCGATCGTCGAGGCAGCCGACGAAGTGCTGGGATTGGGCCAAGGCGCAGTATCGGAGGAAGGTCGCTCGCTGCGCGAGACACTCTTCGACAACTTCCGCGTCGATCCGTTCCAGGCCGGTGCCGGCGTCAGTCACAACATGAACACCAACGAGGTGCTCGCCAACCGCGCGGCCGAGATCCTTGCCCAGCGTGGCATCGGGAGCGGCCAACGCGGCGAGTACTCCGTCGTTCATCCGAACGACCACGTGAACATGGCGCAGTCGACGAACGACGTCTTTCCGACGGCGATGCGACTGGCCACGCTCGAGCGGACGAAGCAGCTGCTGATCGTCCTCGACGAGCTCGCGCGTGCCTTCGCCGACCGCGCTGCCGCCTTCGACGGCGTGCTCAAGTCCGGCCGCACGCACATGCAGGACGCCGTGCCCATCCGGCTGGGTCAGGAGTTCGCCGCGTACGCGCTTACTACTCGGCGCGCACGCCAGCAGGTCATGCGTGCCGCCGAGGGCCTGGCCGAGCAGAACATCGGCGCTACGGCGGTGGGTACCGGGCTCAACGCCGAGCCGGAGTACATCCGCCTCGTCATCGACTTCCTCTCCGAGCAGACCGGCTTCCGCCTGCGCACTGCCGAGGACCTCGTCCACGCCACGCAGTCGATGGCACCGATGCTCGCCGTTTCCGCCGCCCTGCGCGGGCTGGCCGTCGACCTGGCCAAGATCCTCGAGGACTTCCTGCTGATGTCGTCTGGTCCACGGACGGGTTTGGCCGAGATTCGCCTGCCCGCCCGCCAGCCCGGATCGTCGATCATGCCGGGCAAGGTCAATCCGGTCATGGTCGAGAACCTCTCGATGATCTGTTACCACGTCATCGGCGCCGACACCGCCGTCGCCTGGGCCGCCTCGCGCGGCCAGCTCGAGCTCAACGTGATGATGCCGCTGATGGCGCACGAGGTGCTCGAGTCGCTGACCATCCTGGCCAACGGTTGCCGCCAGTTCGCACGCGAGTGCGTCGCCGGCATTGAGGCCGACGCGGAGCGGGCGGCGTGGTTGCTCGAGCAGTCGAGCGCGATGGCGACCCCACTTGCGCCCTACATCGGGTACGCGCTGGCGGCGGCGATCGCAAAGGAGGCCGTGGCGACGGGCAAGACAATTCGCCAGCTGGTGATCGAGAAGGGCATCTTCACCGCCGACGAGCTCGAGCAGATCCTGGACCCGCACGAGCTGACGCGACCGGGTGTGGCGGGCGGGTTTCGGTTCGAGCCGCGCATGCCCGAGGGGTACGAACGCCCGGGCGGCGCGGCGAGCGGCTGACCGGCTGCCCGCCGCGCGGTAGCGCTTCGTTGTTTTGTAGCGGCACTGTAAGTCGCTCAGGGTCCTCGCGGCCGGTGTAGCCCGTCAGAATTCGGGCAGGAGGACAGGCCACTGACTGCCACGCTCGTCGTCAATCCCAGGACGGACGAGGAGTTCGTCCAATTCACCAACGCCGAGGCGGAGAGGAGCACGAGCGCCGCCGACCTACAGGCGCGCCTGCGGCGGCGTTATCCGCACGCCGTCGTCCGGCCACGCGAGCTCGACGGCGAAAGGACGATGGTGTGGTACGTGTATCGTGATGGCCGGTGGCAGCCGGCCTGAACGGCGGCCGAGGGGCAGGGGGCGGGGAGGCTTGGATGGGTGACCAGGAGCGCGAGGACCTGCGAGCGACCGCCGAGGACCTGCTCGCCGATGCGCAGCGGCTGAAGGAGATCGAGCGCCGCAAGCTCGAGCTCGATCCGGCCGATCCCGAGATGCTCGAGCTCGCTGTGGAGAGCGAATCGGTGGCCCGGCGCATGGCGCCGAAAGCTGCCGCACAGCGCGCTCTTAGCGAGGGCATGACCGAGGGCGCGTCTGGCTGAACGCGCGCGCCGCGTCGGGACTGCCGCGGCCGGCTGCGGCCGCGGCGCTGGTCAGCGGTAGGGCACCAGCACCCGGCCGTCGACCCAGCCGCTCCACTGGTTCGACGTCACGATACGTGCCCAGCCGCTGGGCAGCCATTCGACGACCATCACGTCGAGGCCGGCCCACAGCCGGAACTCGGGCGATATCGTCGGGTCCGGCCTTGACCAGGCGGGGATGCCGGGTGCCGGGACCGCGTGCGTCGGCCTGTACTGCGGCGTGGCTGCGGGCTGACCCGTCGGTGCCGGCCAGCCGGTCGGCTGGTCGCTGGCGCCCGCCTGCTCCGTCGGCTGGCCCGCCTGCTGCGTCGGCTGGCCCGCCTGCTGCGTCGGCTGCCCGCTGGTCGTCGGCGACTCCGTCCGACTCGCCTGCGCGCCCCAGCCGCTGTGCTGCGATGCTCCCGGCTGCGCCGCAACCTCCGCCCCGCCGCGTTGTGAACTCCAGCTCGGGCCACTCGTCGACCCCGCCTGTCCGGCCGGCGTCCATGGTCCCGACGTCGTCGATGCCGACTCCGCCGGCCGCGCCGACTCGTCTCTCCCGATCGTCGGCTCTACGGTTCCGCGGTCGCTGGCAGCGCCGGCCCCCGGTGCCTCGGCCGCGGCGGCTTCCGCTCCGGCCACGTCCCCACCGGCCGGCTGTGCCGTGGCCGGCTCTCCGCTGATGGCCGCCTCGGCGGATGCGCGGCCGGCCTCCTCTTCCTCCGCCTCGGCGACTGCCTCGGGTCGGAAAGGCTGTAGACGAAGTTGCTCCTCCGGCGACCCCTCGACCCACGCCTGGCCGTTCCAGCTGAGCCACGAAGCGCCGTTGTACGTCCATGTCAGCCCGTCGTCATCGAGGAAGCGGAAGGAGCCAAGCACCTCGACGAGCGTCGTTGGCGAGACGGCGTCGCCGAGCGCCTGCCGAATGTGCGCTGCGCGGGCCTCCCAGTCGGCCGGTTCGACACGGCCTTCGGCGGGCATGGACTCAATATCGGTATCGCCGGTCATCGTCGTCCTCGTCCCTGTCTCGTGCGGTGCCCGGGGTGTCGCGGCCAGTTCGATGGAGAACCGGATCCACGGCCGGCGCGGGAGTGCCCTCCCACTCGCCGGCGAGTGTACGCGCGCCGGCCAGCGAATCAAAGGCCATCAGCGAGTTGCGAGCGAGACGGCGGCGACCCAGGTCACCGCCGGCGCTGGGTCATTCATCATGCGCGGATGCAGACCCACGCAGGTACGGCGGCGCTCGTCCGCCGCGATCGGCTCACGCGGGAGGCGGCGGAGGAACTGTTGGCGCCAGCGGCGACGCGGTCGGCGGCCAGTTTGGGACGTGCCCGCCACGAAGAGCCGGACACGTTTCGGATGGCCGTCGAGCGCGACCGTGACCGGATCCTGCATGCGAAGGCATTCCGCCGGCTGAAGCACAAGACGCAGGTGTTCTACGCGCTGCAGGTCCACGACCGGCTCTTCGGGCTGAATGGCTGAGGCGGCCGGCGGTCGGATGTCGGGCGGGCCGTCGAGGCCGTGCCGGGTGGTGCTTGTCGGCATGATGGGCAGCGGCAAGACGACCGTCGGCCGGCTGCTGGCCGCAGCGACCGGCTGGCCGTACCACGACAACGATGAGCTGCTCCGCCGCCGCTTCGGCCTGACTGCCCGCGAGCTGCTCGACCGCGAGGGCGAGCTCGGCCTGCGTGCCGCCGAGTCGGCAGCGCTGTTCGTCGGCCTGGCGGCACCCGAGCCGGCAATCGTGGGTAGCGCGGCCGGGACGATCCTCGACGCGCCGGCGCGGCAGGCGATGGGCGAGAGAGGCTTTGTCGTCTGGCTGCGCGCACGGGCCGACACGCTTGCCGGCCGCGCCGCCGGCGGCTGGCACCGGCCGTGGCTGGGGGATGACGC
>JALYGJ010000145.1 GCA_030777155.1 Chloroflexota bacterium
AGGCACGCCGGCTGGCCGGCGGGCGGCTGGCCGACGAGGTCACGGCCGCCCTCGTCGAGCTCGCTTTCCCCGGCGCTGCCTTCGGCGTCGAGCTCGAGCCGGCACCAATCGACGAGGCAGGTGGCGATGCCGTCAGTTTCATGCTGGCACCCAATCCCGGCGAGCCCTCACGGCCGCTCGCGCGCATCGCGTCGGGTGGCGAGGTGTCGCGCCTGGCGCTGGCGCTGAAGGGCGTCCTCGCCCGCGCCGACGAGACGCCGACGCTCGTCTTCGACGAGGTCGACGCTGGCATCGGTGGTCGCGCGGCTGACCGCGTCGGAAGCAGCCTGTGGCGGCTGGCGCGCAGGCACCAGGTCATCTGCGTGACCCATCTGCCCCAGATCGCCACCTACGCCGACGCGCACCTGCGCATCCACAAGCGCGAACGAGGCGGACGGACGGTGACCGAGGTGGAGGCGCTGGCCGGCGACGAACGCCGCCGCGAGCTCGCGCTGATGCTCGGTGGCAGCGAGTCGGACACCGGCGCCCTGGCTGCCGCCGCCGAGCTGCTCGAACGCGCTGGCCGCCTGCGCACGACGGCGGAGATCGTCGGCTGATGGCAACGGTCGCCCGGCCGCCGAACCACGAGCCCGAACTGGACGCGGCGATCGACGCCTACCTGGACTACCTGCGTGTCGAACGCGGGCTCTCGGCGGCGACGATCGGCGCGTATGCGTCGGACCTGCGTTCCTTCGCGCGTGCCTGCAGGGCGGGCGGCAACGGTGAGTGGTCGACCGGAGCGGGTCCGGCACGCGCCTACCTGGCCACCCTGGGCCGTCCCCCGCGCGTGCTGCGGCCAGCCACCCATCGCCGCCGCGCTGCCGCGATCCGGGCCTTCTATCGCTTCCTGTTCGCCGAAGGCGTGATCGAGCGCGACGTGGCCGGTCTGCTCGACCTGCCGCGCCAGCAGCGGCAGTTGCCGGACACGCTCGACCGCACGCAGGTCGAGGCGCTGCTCGGCGCGCCCGACGCGGCGAGCGGGGAGGGCCTGCGCGATCGTGCCCTGCTCGAGCTCCTCTACGCGTGCGGGCTGCGCATCGGCGAGGCGCTCGGCCTCGACCTTGACGATGTGTCGTTGCCCGGCGCTGCCGTCCGCGTCATCGGCAAGGGTGATCGCGAGCGGCTGCTGCCGATCGGTGCGCCGGCGATCGAGGCGCTGCGGCGGTACGTCGAAGATGTGCGGCCGGCGTGGCTCGAACGAGCGGTCGCGCGCGATCCGCTTGCCCTGCGACGTGGCGGCCCGCTGTTTCTGTCGGCACGCGGCGGCCGGTTGACCCGCATGTCGGCGTGGCGCGGCATGCGTCGGGCCGCGCTCGCCGCGGGCATCCGCGGCCATGTCACGCCTCACACGCTGCGCCACTCGTTCGCCACCCACCTGCTCGAGGGCGGTGCCGACCTCCGCGTCGTGCAGGAGCTGCTCGGCCACGCGAGTATTACGACGACGCAGCTGTACACCCACCTCACGGGCGAGCGGATCAAGCAGGTCTACGCGCGTGCCCACCCGCGTGCGTGACCAGGAGTTGAGGCGATGAGCTACGCCCAGCGCCTTCTGGCTGACGGCGAGTCGATCGTGCTGCGCACGCGCCAGCATCCGCTCGCACTGGTAATCCACGCGCGCAACGGCATCGCTCTCTGGCTGGTGGCGATCCTGCTCGTCTTCGCCGGTTGGTACTTCCGCATCGCCGAGCCCGGCGCGCAGATCATCGGCTGGGCGGCGATCGCCTCCCTCCTCGTCGGCCTGGCGATCGTGCTGTGGCAATACCTGCTCTGGCTGACCGAGGAGTACCTGATCACGAATCGCCGCCTGATGAAGGTCAACGGCGTCATCAACAAGCGCTCGAGCGACAGCTCGCTCGAGAAGATCAACGACGCGATCCTCAGCGTCACGCTGTGGGGGAGACTGTTCAACTACGGCGACCTCGACATCCTGACTGCGGCCGACCAGACGGTCGACTCGTTCGAGATGCTCAACGGCGCGCGTGACTTCAAGCGGGCGCTGCTCAACCAGAAGCATGCGCTCGAGATGGAGTACGCCGGCGGGCGCCCGACCGCGCCACCGCTGCGTGCCGGTGCGATGGACATGCACGGCGAGTTCGCCTTTGGCCCTTCGGCCGGGCAGGAGCAGACCACCGTCGGCGAGGGTGCCTCGTCGTCGGCGGTGGAACCCGATGTCCGACGCGCCCGAATCCCGCCACCGCCACCGCCCCCACCGCTGCCGTCCGCCGTCGCACCGGTATCGCCGACTCCATCCGTCTCGGCCGCGCCAGCGAGCGAGTCAACGGCGGAGGAGTCGCGCGCCGGCCAGTCGAGCGCGGTCGAGTCAGCGGGCGAGTCGACGGCTTCGTCAGCGGGCCAGCCAGCGCGCGACACGGCGCTCGAGATCACGCGTACGCTAGCCCGCCTGGCCGACCTGCGCGATCGCGGCGCGATCAGCGAGGCCGATTACCAGCAGAAGAAGGACGAGCTGCTCGCGCGGCTATAGGGCGACCGTTCGCCGCTCGCGCATCCTGCAGAGGGGCCGCAATGAACTCGCCCTGCATCGCCTGAGCGCGCGCGGCGGCCACGCGATGCCGTACCGTAACGCGCGTGACCGAGCAGCTCTTCACCGCTCTCGTGGCGGTCGCGATCATGATCCTGATCGGCTTCCCGGTGCACGAGTTCAGCCATGCCTACGCGGCCTTCCGGCTGGGCGACTCGACGGCGCGCTGGCAGGGCCGGCTGACGCTCGACCCGCGGGTGCACTTCGATCCCGTCGGTGGACTGATGCTGGTGCTCGGTGCAGTGCTCACCGGCGGCCGCTTCTTCCTTGGTTGGGCGCGGCCAACGCCGGTCAACCCCTACAACCTGCAGTTCGGCCGTCGCGGCGAGGCGATCGTTGCCGCCGCCGGTCCGCTGTCCAACCTCGTGATGGCGGCGGCGGTCGCCATTCCACTGCGGCTGATCGCGATGGACCCCGCGATGACGGATCTCGTGCTGACCAACGAGCTGGCCGGCTTCGTCTTCCGCACGGCGGTCTTCTTCGTGATCATCAACGTCTTCCTGATGATCTTCAACCTGCTGCCGATCCCGCCGCTCGACGGCTGGCGCGTGCTGCTCGGCCTGCTCGACGCGCGTACCGCCTACACGCTGCGCCAGTACGAGCAGTACGGCTTCCTGCTGATCCTGGTCATCATCCTGTTCGGCGCACCGCTCGTCGGCGGCCTCGCCTCGAACGTCTACGGCTTCCTGCTCGGCCGATGAGCGGCGCCTGGTGGTCGACCAAGAGCCGCCAGTTCATCCGCCACCTCTTCGCTCGCGTCACGCCGACCGAGCGCGCGCAGCTCGCGACCTGGCTCGCGCCGGCGCAGCTGGCCCTCTTCGACTCGATGCACCGCGCCGACCAACGTCACGGCCTCGACGTCGTGCGGACGCTGCGCGCGGCCGGCCACGCCGAGCGCGATGTGCTGCTGGCCGGCCTGCTGCACGACTGCGCCAAGGGCCACCGAGTCGGGGTCTGGCACCGCGTCGGCTGGTCACTGGCTGACCGCTACGGGGCGCGCGTGCGCGGCCTGGCTGTCCGCCTGCCCGGCTTCGCCGATGCCTTTGTCAACCTTGACATGCACGCCGAGCGGTCGGCCGAGCTCGCCCTGCTCGCCGGCTGCAGCCGCCGGACCGCCGAGCTCATCCAGCACCAGGCCCAGCCGATCGACGCGGCGTTCGGCGAGGCGCTCAGGCTGGCCGATGAAGCGAGCTGAGCCGATGATGGCGCCGCGCTCGGCGTGGGCGCCGGCCGGTGGAACCGTCCGCGTTTCGTTCGCCGATGCGCGCCGTCCGGAGGAGGCCACGATCGTCCGCCTCGAGTCGTTCGACGGCCCGCTGGCGCTGCTCCTGGCACTCGTCGAGGGGCGCCAGCTCGACGTGCTGACGGTCCGACTGGGCGAGCTGTGCGGCGCCTATCTCGACGCCGTGGCGCGGCTCGACGAGAAGCGCATGCCGCTGTTGAGCGCCTTCGTCGCCGTCGCCGCACAGCTCATCGTGATCAAGTCCCGCGCGCTGCTGCCTCGCCCGCCGGAGGAGCCGACGCCGAGCCGGCCTGACGATGCCCCCGACCCGGAAGAGGAGCTTCGGCAGCGGCTGCTGCTGTACCGCCTATACCGCGACGCCGGTCTTCGCCTGGCGGAGCTGACCGCTTCCGGGCGCGCGCTGTTCCATCGCGAACCGGCGCTGGCCGGCGCCGCCGCTCGTGCCGGTGCTCGCCCGCCCGACGGCCCACCGCTCGATCCGGCCCTCCTCGTTGCCGCGCTGCGCCGGAGCAGCCAGTTGCTAGCGGTGCCGGTACGGGCGGCCATCATCCCGCGCGCCGTCACGCTTGCCGAGCGGGCCGAGCTGCTGCGTGGGGCGCTGCGCCGGGCACCCGCGATCGTGCTGCAGGAGCTGCTGCGCGACGTTCGGGACCGGGTCGTGGTGGCGGTCACCTTCATGGCCCTGCTCGAGATGGTCAAGGGCGGCGAGGTCGCCGTCGACCAGCGCGAGCCGTGGGGCCCGATCCACGTTCGCACGGTGGCGAACGGTGGCGGATGAGCCCGTTGTCCACGCGGGGGCGCCGGCCGAGCTGACCGTCGCCCAGCTCGAGGCGCTCCTCTTCGTCGCCGAGCGCCCGCTGTCTCGCCGCGAGATCGCCGGCCTGGCCGGCGTCTCGAGAGAAATCGTCGACGCGCGCCTTGGCGACCTCGAGGTCGCGCTGCACGGCCGCGGCGTCCGCCTCGTCGCCGTCGGCGAGCAGGTCGAGCTGGCGACCGCGCCCGAAGCGGGCGGCCTGATCGCCCGATACGTCGGCGTGGACGGCCCCCGCCTGTCGCCCGCGGCGCTCGAAACGCTGGCCATCGTCGCCTACCGCCAGCCGGTCACGCGCTCGCTTGTCGAGCGGATTCGCGGCGTCGACTCCGACTACGTGCTGCGCGCGCTGCTTCATCGCCGGCTGATCGTCGAACAGGGCCGCGCCAACACGCCCGGCCGGCCCATCCTCTACGGCACCGGGTTCGAGTTCATGGAGCGCTTCGGGCTGACCTCGCTCGACGACCTGCCGCCGCTCGAAGCCGAGGTAGCTGCCCGGCTCGCCGACGAGCCGGCGGACGACGAGCCGACGGACGACCGCGATGACTGAACAGGTACGCATCCAGAAGGCGCTGGCCGACGCCGGTGTTTCGTCGCGGCGGGCGGCCGAGCAACTGATCGAGCAGGGACGGGTCAGCGTCAACGGCCAGCCGGCGAGCATTGGCCAACGAGTCGATCCCGCGCGCGACTCGATCGCCGTCGACGGACGGTCGATCGGCGGCCCGTCTGAGCGCCTGTACCTGGTGCTCGCCAAGCCGGCCGGCGTCACCAGCACGGTCAGTGATCGCCACGCCGGTCAGACAGTCGTCGAGCTCGTCCCGCTCGAGCTGCGCCGGCGTGCGGCCCGCCTCTACCCGGTCGGCCGGCTGGACCGCGATTCTGAAGGGCTGCTGCTGTTGACCAACGATGGCGAGTGGGCACAGCGACTGCTCCATCCGAGCCACGCCGTCGAACGCGAGTACGCCATCGGTCTCGAGCGGCCGCTGGCCGACGACCAGCGTCGCGCCCTCGAGGCGGGCGTGACGCTCGAAGAAGGGATCGCCACCCTCGACGCCCTGCGCCCGGCGACCGCGGCCGAGGTTCGCCTGCTGGCGCCGTTCGTCGGCCCGGCAGCTGCCCAGCTGGTCTGGTACCGGGCGATCCTGCACCAGGGCTGGAAGCGGCAGCTGCGGCGGATGTTCGCCGCCGTCGGCGCGCGCGTCGTGCGGCTGGTCCGCGTCCGGTTCGGCACGCTGCGCCTGACCGGGATGGCTGCTGGGGAGGTGCGCGAGCTGACCGTCCGCGAGCGGCACCAGCTCGACGCGCTGGCCGG
>JALYGJ010000146.1 GCA_030777155.1 Chloroflexota bacterium
GTCGTGGAACGGGCTTGCCATCGCCGCCTTCGCCGACGCCGGGCGCGTCCTGGCCGATGAGCGCTGGTTGGCGGCGGCCGTCCGTGCCGCCGACCTGCTGCTGGCGCGCGCGCGGGACGGCGGCGGCAGGCTGCGCCGTTCGCTCAAAGACGGCCAGGCGCGCCAGCGCGGCGTTCTCGACGACTACAGCCACCTGGCTGAGGGCTTGCTCGCCCTCTACCGGGGGACGTTCGACGAACGTTGGTTCGTCGCCGCCGTCGAACTGACCGAGCAGATCCTCACCCACTTCGCCGATCCAGCCGGCGGCTTCTTCGATACCGCCGACGACCATGAGCAGCTGATCGCGCGGCCTAAAGGCCTGCAGGACAACGCCGTGCCGTCGGGCAACTCGACGGCGATGGCCGTGCTGCTGCAGCTCGCTGCGCTGACCGGCGAGGGCCGATATCGGTCTGCGGCAGAGGGCGCGCTGCGCCTCGTCACGCCGGTCGTGCACCGCTACCCGAGCGCTTTCGCGCAGTGGCTCGTGGCCATCCAGCTGGCGCTCGGACCGCTGCACGAGGTGGCGATCGTCGGGCGACCCGACGATCCGGCCAGCCGAGCGCTGCTCGAGGTCGTCCAGCGGCCTTTCCGACCGGGCCTCGTGGTCGCCTTCGCGGAGCGCGGCGAGGAGAGCCGCCTGCCGCTGCTCCACGACCGTCCAGCACGCGACGGCCGGCCTACCGCATACGTGTGCCGGGCCTTCGCCTGCCGCCAACCGGTGACCGAGCCGGGCGAGCTGGCCGCCCAACTAGCCTCGGCTGCGTGACTGCCCCTCGGCGCTGGCTGCCGCGGGCGCTGGCCGCCTTCGTTCTGCTCTCCCTCGCGCCGCCGACGGCGCTGGCACATGCCGAGCTGGAGGAGTCGGACCCACCCGACGGCGCAACGATCACGACCCCGTACACGCTCGTCGCGCGCTTCACCGATGAGCTCGACCGGACGCGCAGCAACATTGTCGTTTACGACGCCGCCAATCAGGCCGTCGCCCAGGGCGGTGTCGGGGAGGACGTGTTCACGATGACCGTCGAGCTGGAGGCGCTGCCGGCCGGCCCCTACCGCGCGCGCTGGCGCGCGTTCTCGACCGACGGCCACATCGAGCGCGGCGACATCAGCTTCACGGTCAGCGGAGTGGTCGCACCACCGACGGGCACACGGTCAACCGCCACGCTACCGCCGCTGCCAACGCCGACCCCTGCGGCGACACGGTCGCCCACCCCCGGCGTGACGCCTGCGCTGACGACAGCCCGCCCATCGCCTGTACCGCCGCCCGCGCCGGGTGGCGATGAGCCAGCCGCCGGCGAGCTCTTGCTGGGCCTGCTCGTGGCCGCGCTGCTGGTCGGCGGTCTGACGTTCCTGCTGCTCCGCCGACGCGAGCCGTGAGGCCCAGCCTGGGCACCCTGCCCGCGCCGCAGGCGCTGGTGCTCGACCTGGATGGCACGCTCGCCGATACCGTCGGCCAGCGCATCGAGGCCTGGCTGCGGACGTTTGCCGAGGTGCGCCTGGCCGCCGACCGCGACCACGTCGCGCGGTTGATCGGCAGCGATGGCCGGCGCCTGGCGCGGGAAGTTGCCGGCGTAAGCGGCCATGTCCTCGACGACGAGCAGGCCGAGGCGATCGACCGCCGTGCCGGCGAGCTGTACAGCCAGCTGAACACCGATCCGCGCCCGCTGCCCGGCGCGCGCCCGCTGCTGCGCGCGCTCGAACGCGGTCGGCTGCGCTGGGCGATCGCGACCTCCAGCCGCGCCGAGCAGGTCATGGCGTCGGTCGATGCGCTGCACCTGTCACGCCGGCCGATGATCGTCGACGGTAGCCACGTCAGTCAGGCCAAGCCGGCGCCCGACCTGCTGCTCGTCGCCGCCGACCGGCTGGCGGTCGCCCCCGGCGAAGCCTGGTGCGTCGGCGACGCTACGTGGGACATGCTGGCGGCGAAGGCGGCGGGCATGGTCGCGCTCGGCGTACCGAGTGGCGCGGTCGGCCGCGAGGCGCTCTTCGGCGCCGGCGCCGACGCCGTGGCCGGACTGCGAGCGCTGCACTCCGACCTTCGTCGGCGACGGCTTTTGGACTAGATTCCGCGCGTGGCGAGACGCGTGCGGTTGCTGATCGGAACCAAGAAAGGCGCCTTCATCCTCGACGGCGACGACGCGCGGCGCGACTGGCAGCTGAGCGGGTCACTCTGTGAGGCGTGGCCCATCCACCACGTCGTCCGCGCCGACGACGGAGTGCTGTACGCGGGTGGCGGCAACCCGTGGTACGGGCCGGCAGTCTGGCACAGCGGCGACGGTGGCGCGACGTGGACGCCGTCGAGCGCCGGGCTGAGCTACGGCGACGAGGGCCCCAAGATCAGCACGGTCTGGAGCGTGAGGCCGATCAACGGGACGCTGTACGCCGGCGTCGAACCGGCCGGGCTGTTCCGCAGCGACGATGGTGGCATGTCGTGGACGCACGTCGCCGGGCTGCGCGAGCACCCGTCCCGGCCGCAGTGGCAGCCCGGCAACGGCGGCCTGTGCCTCCATTCGATCGTCGCCCACCCGACCGACGGGCAGCGGATGTGGGTCGGCATCTCGGCGGTCGGAACCTTCGAGACGACCGATGGCGGACGAAGCTGGGAGGCTCGGAACCGTGGCGTACGGGCTGACTTCGTGCCCGGCCCGCCTCCCGAGTTCGGACAGTGCGTGCACAAGCTGGGCCTCCATCCCGCGCAGGCCGAGACGCTCTACCAGCAGAACCACTGCGGCGTCTACCGCAGCGACGACGGCGGCCGGCAATGGACCGAGATCACGGCCGGGCTGCCCTCGCAATTCGGCTTTCCGCTGGCCGTCCATCCGCACGACGCACAGACGGTCTACGTCATTCCCCTGAACGGCGACGACCGCGGGCGACACATGATCGACGGCAGTGCGGCGGTCTGGCGGAGCCGCGATCGCGGTGCCAGCTGGCAGCGGCTGTCGACAGGCCTGCCGCAGGCCGGCGCGTACCTCGGCGTCCTGCGCGAGGCGATGGCAACCGACTCACTGGAGCCAGCCGGCGTCTACTTCGGCACGAGCACCGGTCAGCTCTTCGCCAGCCGCGACGAGGGCGAAACCTGGTCGCTGGCTGCCGACTTCCTGCCGCCGATCTGGTCGGTTGAGGTCGCCGTCAGCGACGACTGAGCAAATGGCGACGGTTCACCTACCGCGCTCGTTGGTGGCGCTCTTCACCGATCCGCCGCCACGCCACCTGCAGCTGGAGGCCGGCTCGATCGGCGAGCTGATCGCGCAGCTCGAGGTGCGCTGGCCGGGCATGCACGACCGTATCTGCGAGCCCGGTCCGCAGCTGCGCGAGCACATCAACCTGTTCGTCGACGGACGGCGCGAGCGCGATCTCGCGGCACCGCTCGCCGGCGCGTCGGTCGTCCACATCATTCCCGCCGTCGCCGGCGGCTGAAACGCGCCGGTTGGCTCGCCCGGGTCAGCTGCTCATTGGTAGCCGCCCGGCGGGTAGCTCGACAGCGGGCCGGGCGTCTGCCCTGGCGTCGGGCACCGGTTGCGCTGCTCGCGCGGCGATGGCGTTGGCTCGGGCTCGGTGAAGATGTTCTGCACACGCCGGCGGATCGAGCGGATGACGGTGTCGCTGAGCTCGGACGGGTAACGCGAGGGCGCGAAGCGGACCTGGTACATGCGGTCTGGATCGACGCGCCTGGCCGCTTCGGCGAGCGTGCCGAGCTCGTGGTGAGCGAAGGTCATGTAGAGGTTGTCGGCGGCGATGTTGAGCAGGCGCGGCGCCTCGCCGAGCATGGCCAGCGGATCGAGCTGGCGACGGACAGCCTGCAGCACGATCTGCTGGCGTCGCATGCGCTGATAGTCGGAGTCCTGGTGTCTCGAGCGCGCGAAGGCAAGGGCCATGACCCCGTTGAGCTTGTGGCAGCCCTTCGGAATGTCGATGACGCGCGGGCTCACGCCATCCTCTGTCGGGTACTTGTCGTCATAGATGCGCTGCGGCACGTCGATCCAGACCCCGCCGACGGCGTCGACCAGCTCGCGGAAGGCAGACAGGTTGATGGCGACGACGCCGTCGATCGGGACGCCCGCCATGTACTGAATGGCGCCGGTGGTCGCGCGCCACGCTCGTGCTTCGGCGAGGCACTGCTCGCGATTGGCAACGTTCGTCGGGCAGGCGGCCTCCGGGGTGTAGTAGTTCTGCGGCTCCTCGTACGCGCGCTGCCACAGGTTGGTCAGCAGTCCCGCGCTCCCACCCTGGTAGAACGGGTCGATGAAGATCTCGACGTCCTGGCCGTTGGCATCGCGCGGCACGGGAACGTTGTACATGTTGCGCGGGAAGCCGAAGAGGGCTGCCTTGCCGGTGACGATCTCCACGCTCAGCAGGATCATCGTGTCGGTTCGGCCGCCGCGCCGGCCCGGCCCGGCGTCGGTGCCGATGAGCAGGATGTCGAGGCGGCCGTTGTCGGCCCAGGGGGCGTTCATCGGCGCGAAAGTGCCGCGCGGCGTCGGGCTGGGAGAGGCGGCGGCCGTCGCGCTCGCCGTTGGGCTGCTGCCGGGCCGCGGTGTGCGCGCCTCGGTTGGCGTCGGGCTGGGGCTGGGGGTCGGCGATGGCGTTGGCGTCGGGCCGGGCGTCGGCGTCGGCTCCGGTTCGAAGTTCGGTGTCGGCGGCACTATGCCGCCCTGGCCCGGAAAGTTCCTCGTCTCGTAATCGTAGAGCCACAGGCCGGCCGCACCCGGGACGCCGTGCATGACCAGCGTCAGCGCGATCAGGAGCGCCACCCCAACCACGCCCGGTCCATCGAGCCGCGCGCGCGTGATGCTGTCGCGCTGGGCAAGCCCGTATGCGTCGAGCATCGCTGCCAGGTGGTAGAAGCCGACGGCGAGCCACAGCACGACCAGCGCCAGCAGCGTCTCCGCCTGCGTGACCAGCCCGAACAGCCCGGTCGGACCGCCGGCGAGCAGGACCAGCGCGCCGAGAACGAGCAGCACGCTGGGCAGTGCCCACGCTACGCCGCGTGCGACGGCGCCGACGTAGATCTGGCCGAGACCGGGAAAGACGAACGACAGCGCGGCGGCCCGGAAGGGCGAGCGATTCGACGACATCGTGTGTGGCTGATCCCTCAAGGCGTTGAGATCCTCAGCAGACGCCGAGGCCCTCCGCTAGCCCGCGTCTCTCCTGGGCACGATGTCGGCGGGACTGGCCGGAGTTTACGCCAGCAAGACGCGCGGCCGTTGCCTCCTGTTCCGACACTGGCCGTCGCGCTGCCCTTCGCCCGGCCGTGCTGATGGGTCGGCCGAGCTCAACCACCCCCCTCGAGGACGATTTCGCCGTGCATCGGGCCGTAGTGGCCCGGAACGGTGCACGCGAACTGCCAGCCCTCGGCCTCGGCGGTGGCCGTCCAGGTGAACTCCTGAGTGCCGGAATTGAAGTCCGGCACGCCGGGCAGCCCCTGGACGTCGTTCACCGCCAGCCGCTCGGGCGGTCCGAGGTAGAAGTTGTGCGGGAACCCGGCGGTGTTGGTCACGCGGAAGGTGTACTCCTCGCCGACGGCCAGCTGGAGCTCGGTCAGCTGCTCGCCGTCGCGCAGGATCCGCAGGTCGGCCGTTTCCTCGATGTCGATGAGGTTGTCGGACGGCGACCCGCCGGGCGTAGGGGAAGTTCCGGGTGACGCTCCGGGCGGCGGCGACGCTCCGGGCGACGGTGACTGACCCGGCGTCGGACCGAGCGGGGCGAACGTCCAGGCCGGCCCCGTGCCGCCGACGCAGCCGGCGGCGAGCACGGCCAGCGTGAACAGGGCAACCGGTAGATGGGCTGACAGGCGGGGAATTCGGCTCATGCATCCAATTCTGGGCCAAGTCGGGGACGGCTGCCCCTGCGCGGCCAGGACGTCGCGCGGGCTGGAGAACGCCGGCCCGCTACCCGCGGGCGACGACAGTGGCGGCGCTAGCGCCGGCCGGCAGCCGAGAGGTAGCGACTGAGCGAGGGCTCCTCGGGTACGAGCCCGAGTCGGATGGCGACTCCGGCCGCTTCGACGCGGCCAGCAACGCCGAGCTTGGCCAGGATGCGCCGGACGTGGACGCCAACAGTGCGCTCGCTGATGAACAACCGCTCGGCGATCTCGCGGTTGGTCCGCCCTTCGGCGAGTACCAGCAGCACCTCGTTCTCACGCGGGCTGAGGCCGAAGCGCGCTGACGTCGTCGCGGGCGGCGCAGCGGAGAGCCGCTCGGCGATCGATGCGCGCAGTCCGGGGCCGGGTCCGACGGCGATCGGCTGCGACCCGGCGACCGTGACTGCCACACGCCGGTCGTCCGCCGCGGCTACCGTCTCATCGTCGGGTAGCGGAATGCGCGCCCGGCCGGCGAGTTGGAGCAGCGCCCGGCGCAGCGGTCGCGCGGGCAGCTGTCCGCTGATCTGCCACGCTTCGAGCAGTGCAGCACGCGCTTCGCTGCGCGATGCGCGTGCCTCGAGCGCCGCCGCCGCCTGCCACCAGCGGGCCTTGGCAACGTGGTAGGGGATCGGTATCCGCCGCCAGCCATCGGCCACTGCCGCCCACTGCTCGGCGCTTGGCCGGCCGCGCAGGCGCGCCTGGTGCGCGCGCGCCGTAGCCAGATAGAGTTCCGCCTCGCGTCGCGCGCCAAGCGTGGGTGGCAGGCCACTGTTCGCGACATGGCGCTCGGCGACGGGCAGCACGTGCGCGGCCAGCTCGCCCGAGTCCGCAACCGCGGACCAGTCGCGCCGCTCCCGGCCGCGTTCGGCCGCCGCCGCGCAGGCCTCGAGGATGGTCGCTGCGGACGCGGCGATGTGGACGGCATCATCGGTCGCCACCACTCGCTCCCACTCGGCGGCAGCGGCCTGGCGAGCGTCGTTCGGGTCGCCGCGCCAGAGAGCGAGGCTGACTGCGGCACGCTGGACGATCGCCGACCACTGCCCGGCGGGGACGGTCTCGAGCATCAACAGCGTCTGGCCGACGATGCGCGCCGCCTCCTCGTCGGCGCGCGACTCGACCAGCACCAGCGCGAGGTAGAGCACGGGCGTGAACCACGCCACGCCCGACGGCGGGAACTCGAGCGCAGCCCGGCACTCGCGCTCGGATTCCTCCCACCGTCCGAGCTGGAACAGGATGTCGGCGGCGTTGCCGCGCAGGAACGCGCCGTAGGTCAGCGCCAGCCCCCCGCGCTTGGCTTCAGCCATCCCCTCCTTGACCACCGCCAGCGCCTGCTCTCGCCGCGAATCACGATCGAGCAGCGTCGTCCGGTTGGCGTAGCTGCGCATCATCTCGTCGAGCCGGCCGGCGGCACGCGCCAGCTCGGTGGCCTCCTCCAGCACGGCCAGGCCGGCCTCGAGCCGGCCCAGGAAGCCCAGATCGACGCCCAGCGTGCAGGTCGCGTGAGCCAGCTCGGCGGTTGCCGGCGGCTGCGCAGCCCGGGCGGCCGATCGCGCGCGCTCGGCGATCTCGGCACTGCGCTCGAAGTCACCGTCGATCATCAGGTGCTGTCCGAGGGAGGCCAGGGCACGTGCGCGCAGGGCGCTCGGCTCGGCGGGGATCAGCGCGATGGCGCGCTCGAGCGATCGGCGCGCAGCGAGCGGGTCGCCGGCGGCGCGCTGATAGCGGCCGAGTCGCTCGAATAGCTCGCCGACGGCAGCGCGCCGAGCCCGATCAGCAGATGCGGTCGTGGTGCCGAGCAGCCGTTCGGCGCGGCCGCCGGCAAGCTTTTCGATGGCCATCTCGACGAGGGCGGCAGCACGGCGGAACGCGCCCGCCGCCTCCGCCGCCGCAGCGGCATCGGCAAGCAGGCTGCCGTCGGCGAGAGCGACCTCATCGGACAGCTCGAGCGCGCGCTGGTAGTGGCTCAGTGCGGTCTGGCCGGGTTCGATCGCGGTCGCCGCGCGGGCGGCGGCGAGGTGGGCCCGGCCCGCCTCGGCCGGCTGGTACGCCTGCTCCCAATGCCAGGCCTGCTCCCCCGGATCGGCCGGACGGCGGGCCAGCGCCTCGTGGATCCGCTGCCGCTCGATGGGCAGCATCAAGCCCTCGATCGGCTCGGCACACAGCTGATGGACGATGCTCAACCCGGCCGGGCCGCCGACACAGAGACCGGATTCGACGGCGGCGGCGAGCGCCGGCCGCGCCAGGTGCCCGTCGGGCAGCTCGATACCCAGCAGCTCCTCCTCGCTGAGTGGTCGGCGGGCAGCGGCGAGGACGCGCAGGACGCGCACGGCCGGCGGCGCGACGGCGTCGAGCCGTGCATGGATGATCTCGGGCAGCGGGTCGGAAAGGCGCAGGCGCTCGAGCTCGCGGTGAGCGGTGAGCAGCTGGCTGGCAAGCAGCGGATTGCCGCGCGATCCCTCGATGATGGCAGCAGCGAAGCTGAGCGACGGTGGCTCGCCGTAGCGGTCCTCGATCAGCGTCAGCAGCTCGTCGCGTCCGAGGGGGCCGACCGCCAGCTGATCGACGTGGCGATGCTCACGCAGGCCGTTGATGAAGTCCCACGCCGCGTGACCGCGATGGATCTCGTCGCGGTGATAGGTCAGCAGCAGCGCCAGCGGCAGGCGCCGGCTGAGGCGGAGCAACGTGCCCACGAACTCGCGCGTACCGGGATCGGAGTGCTCGAGGTCCTCGAGCACGAGGCAGACGACTCCACCGTCGGCCAGCCGCTCGAGCATGCCGAGCAGCGACTCGACGACGCGTGCCCCGCGCTGGTCGGGTGCGTCGAGCCGCGGGCCGGCGCCGGCGGCTTCGAGGCCCGCCAGTCGCTCGGCCAGGCCGGCGAAGAGAAGCGTTGCGTCGGGGACCCGATCGCCGACGATGTGCTGCAGGCGCTCGTCGGGCAGGCCGGCAAGGACACGGCCGAGTGCGTCGCGCAGCGCTGCGTATGGCGTGCCGGCCGTTGGCAGGTAGCAATGCCCGCGGCAGAGGACGACGTCGGGCATCCCGGCAAGGCGTGTTTCGAGCTCATCGAGCAGCCGACTGACGCCGTTGCCCATCTGCCCCCCGATGACGACGCGCGCCGTCTCCCCCGCTGCCGCGCGCTCGAGTGCAGCCGACAGGACGGCAAGCTCGCGTTGGCGACCGACGAACGCCATCGCCGAAGGATAACGGGCGGTGTGGTGGATACTGGCGTGGTGGGAGGCCGTCTGGTGCACCCGGACAACGAGCTCAACGAGCTCTCGGGCGAGGAATGGCTGTACTTCACGAAGTCGCTCTGGACGACGGCCTACCCCTCCGAGCTGGGGCACGCGCGGCGCAAGATGCACGGCGCCAACAAGCCACCCCGCCTGATGGCCCGCCTCATCGAGTTCTTCTCGCGCGGCGGCGAACTGGTGCTCGACCCGTTCGCGGGGGTCGGGGGAACGCTGCTCGGCGCGGCAATCTGCCGCACCCCGCGCCGCGCGGTCGGCTTCGAGCTCGATCCGCGCTGGGTCGCCGTCTACGAGCACGTCGTGCGCGAGGCGCTGGGCGAGCGTGACGGCGCCGGCCCCGTGCTGCGTGACCTGGGTGAGGCCGACCCGGGCGGGCCAAGGAGCTTCGACCCGTCGGGCCTGACGATGGTCGAGGGTGATGCGTTCGCCCTGCTGCGCGGGCTGGCCGATGGATCGGTCGACGTGGTCGCCACGGACCCGCCCTACAACCCGCAGCTCAGGCTCACCATGGCCGGCGGCGCACTCGCCGAGCGCTTCGCCAACCGCCGCACTGATTACGCGATGGTGACCGACGACCCGGCCGACCTCGCCAACAGCCCCTGCTACGAGGTCTACCTCGAGCGGATGGGACGCGTCTTCGGCGAGCTCCGGCGCGTGCTGCGCCGCGGCCGCTACGCCGTGTTCATCGTCCGCGACGCCTACCAGGACGGACGCTACCGCTTCACGGCCGCCGACCTGGCCCGCCGCGCCGAACAGGCCGGCCTCGTGCCCAAGGGGGATCTGGTGTGGTACCAGGCGGGCACCCGCCTACGGCCGTACGGCTACCCGCGCCGCTTCGTACCCAACATCGTCCACCAGCACATCGTCGTGCTGCGCGCCGAGTAGTCGGGTCACGCTGCCGTCCGATGGCAGGAACGACCGCCTTCTGGCGTGTGACGGCACAGGCGACCAGCTAGGCGGCAGGCGGCGGCCGGCCACGCCCTGCGGCCAGGGCTCATGCCGCCGGACGGCAGGATCGACCGCAACCGGGCGGGCGCGCAACGTCCGCCGATCCATGGTGCCGCCGGACGGCAGAACGGCAGCCGCACGCGCGCTGGTCTGGCCGGTCGACTACTCCCCGCCGGCGAGCAGTCGGTCGCGCAGCTCGCCAGTGAGCGCCGCGTCGATGGCCGTCCAGGCGAGCGCAGTGGCGCCGTCGAGGATCGCCTGGTCGGCCGACGGCGATGCCGCGGCGGCGGCGAACTCGGGCTGGTGGTTGACTGCATCGCCGGCGTCGATGCCGATGATCGGGTGAATCGACGGGATGACCTGGCTGACGTTGCCGATGTCGCTCGAGAAGTGGCTGAACACGAGCCTCCCATCACGCTCGAACGAGCGCCCGAGCGATTCGGCGTGAAGTTGGTAGAGGTCGGCCAGGTGCATGTTATGGCGCATCTCGCGATACGCGGGCTGCGAATGCACGTCGAGTGTCGCGCCGGTCGCCAGCGCGCCCGCCTCGAGGCAGCGCCCGACCTCGGCCCGCAGCTCGTCGAGGCGGTCGCGCGACGCTGCCCGGATCATCAGCTGCGCCTGCGCCTGCTCGGGGATCACGTTGACCGCCTCGCCGCCGCGCGTGACCAGCCCGTGCACGCGGTCGCTGGCGAGGAGTCGCTGGCGGAGCAGGCCGATCGACACCTGCGCCACGACCAGCGCGTCGGCGGCATTGATGCCGCGCTCCGGGAACGATGAGGCGTGGGCAGTCCGACCGCGGTAGGTCACGTCAAGCGTCTCGGCGGCCAGGATGACCGGCTCGAGCACGTCGGCCGGCCCCGGGTGCGTCATCAGCGCGACATGGACGCCCTCGAACGCGCCGGCCTCGAGCAGGCGGATCTTGCCACCGCCGCCCTCCTCGGCCGGCGTGCCGATCACCGACACGCGGATGCCGACCTGCTCGGCCACGCCGGCGAGGGCGACGGCAGCGCCGAGCGCAGTGGCGGCGATGACGTTGTGTCCGCAGGCATGGCCGACCTCCGGCAGCGCGTCGTATTCGGCGAGCAGCGCGACGTGTAGCGGCCCACGGCCGTAGCTGCCGGCGACGGCCGTGGGCAGCCCGCCGAGGTTCCGCTCAACCTCGAAGCCGGCCTTCTCGAGCCAGTCGGCGACCCACGCGCTGGCCATCTCCTCGGCGTAGCCAAGCTCGGGATGGTCATGGATCCAGTGCGAAAGGCCGATCAACGCCGGATGCGCGCGCGTGGCACGATCGCGCGCGACCTGCCTCGCCTCGCTCCCCTGCATCGGCTAAGTATGCCCGGCCCCGCTCGCGTCTCGTCGGCGCCGAGTACAGCCGGCCGGCGCGGCCGACGATGCCCGTGCAATGGCACCTGGCCTAGCGTGGGCGGCGATGAGTGGGCCCAACTTCATCGCCGACTTCGACTCCGCCTCGGCGATGACGCGCGCGCTGGCGCGCTTCCTGCACGGCCAGGATTTCCCGAAGCTGGGCATGGAGCACGGGCTCTCGCCCGTCATCCCGCTGGCGAACGCCATGCCCGCGGCGGTGCGCGACCAGGTCTACATCTGGAGCGGCTGGGCTGAGGCCGTCAGCCCGGACCGGCTTGACGAGATCGATCTGGGCGAGATCAACGCGTGGGTCACGGAGGAGTATCCAGCGCGCCAGTACCCGGCAATCGCCGTCGGCTCGTCGAACGGCGCCCTCGTCCACCTGTTCTCCGCGCTCGGCGTGCCGTGGCTGGGCCAGACGTGGCTCGTGCCCGTCCAGCGGGCGGGGGTCCGCCCCGACGAGCCGATGGCCGACTTCGAGTGGGCCCGCGAGCCCGGCCGCCGGCTGCTCCAGGCCAACCCCGGCTGGCAGCTGCACCACATGCACGACGCCAACCAGGACCGGTTGATGATCCAGCGGATGACCTACTTCCGGGTCAAGCAGCGTCAGCTGGGCGCGCACTACCGGCGCTTCCTGGGCGAGCGGCTGGTCCCCGGCGGCACGATCCTCATCGTCGACTGCCAGCGGCGCTGGCCGGTCGCCCGAGTCAGCGAGCGCCACTTCTTCCAGCCGGGCGCGATGGGCGGCGCGACGCCGAAGGAATACGTGGAGGGCAGCGAGCGCGTCGCCGATTACCTGCGTCGCTACGCCTCCCATCGCCGTGACTGGGAGCATCCGCCGGCCGACGACGAGCGGCCGGAGGCGGAGTGGGGCTTCGAGCCCGCCCTCGCCGAAGACATCGAGCGCTTTGCCGGCGAGCACGGCTTCGCCGTACGAACGATTCGCTTCAGCGAGCCCGAGGACCCGAGCCCGTTGGTGGCCGACCTGCACCGCTGGTGGCTGCGCCGGCGTGGGCTCGCCGCTGACCGGCTGATCGCCGAGTCGTTCATCCTGCTCGAGCCGTACTGGATCCTGCGCACCGGGTCGGTGCCCTGGTGGAGCCTGTTCGGTGTCGACGAATCTGCGCGGCGGCTCGAGGAATACCTGCGCCAGCAGCCATACGGCGAGGTCTACGTGATGCTCTTCCCGCACGGCATCGAGGGCGTCGGTTTTGCACCCGTCGAGCGCTGGCGACAGGTCCTCGCGCTGGCCGGTCGGCGGGGCGCCTTCCTCGGCGTCGAGGAGGAGGAGTACCCGAAGGACTTCGCGGCGCTGGTCCGCTACCACGATCAGCTGAAGCAGGTCGTCGACGAACCCTACCCGCTGCCGGCTGCGCTACGGTTCGACGAGCTCGAGGCGTTCCTGGCCGAGGCCGGCGGCCGCTACGCCGTCGGCATGGAACGGCAGGCGGCACCGGCCCCCGCCCCCCGCTAGTCCGGCGTCGGCCGCGTCGGCAGGCCGTTACTCGAGCGTCCGCTCGGCCCGCGGTGGGCTGTCGAGGCGATGGGCCTCACGGTCGTAGCGCCCGGCCAGCTCGTCGACAACCGAGCGTCCCCACAGCGGCACGCCGGTGAAGTACGCCGCGCGCACGATCATGTGCGCCGAGATCGGGGCCGTCAGGAAAATGAAGGCGATTGCCAGCAGGGCGCGCACGACGACGCTCAACTCTGCGAAGTGGAGGGCCACCGCCAGCAACGTAGTGCCCGAACCGAGCGAGGCCGCCTTCGTCGAGGTCTGCATGCGCGTGTAGAGGTCGGGCATGCGCACGACGCCGACGGCCGCGAGCAGCATCAACGACGTGCCGAGGAGCATGAGTGCGGCGGCCAGCAGATCGGCCAGCAGCCGCAGCAGCGATTCGATCACTCGGCGTCACCCTTCTCGGCCGTGGCTGCGTCGGTCTCCTCTGCCGGTCGGCCCGTGCTCCCCTTCTCCATATAGCGCGCGAAGGCAACGGCGCCGAGGAAGCCGACGAGGGCGAGGGCGATGGCGACGTCGATCAGCACCGGTTGGTTGCCGACGATGGTGACGACGGCGATGATCCCGACCATCAGCCCGGCGATCAGCTCGAGCGCGACGATGCGGTCGGCCAGCGATGGCCCGCGGAAGAGGCGCGTCGCGGCCAGGAAGAGCGCGACGCTGCCCAGCGTCAGCGCGACCACACCGGCCGCGCCGACGATCGGCACGCCGGCGATCATCGCAGCATCTCCAGCACGCGTCGCTCGAAGGTTTCCTTGATCTGCCGCCGCACCCCGTCGGGGTCGGTCACGAACATGGCGTGCACGTACAGCACGCGGCGGTCGTCCGACACGTCCACGCTGAGGCTGCCCGGCGTCATGGAGATGAGATTCGCGAGCAGCGTGATCTCTGCGTCGGACCGCGCGTCGAGCGGCACGGCGATCACACCGGGGCGAGCGCGGTGACGCGGCGTAACGACGTCGGCCGCGACGCGCGCGTTGGCCATGATCAGCTCGCGCAGGTAGAACGCGACGAAGCCACCCACGCGCAGGATGCGCGTGAAGTACGGCGATCGACCGCTCGCCCGCTGGGCAGCGAAGAGGACGACGAAGCCGAAGGCGAAGCCGAGCAGCAGGTTGCTCAGCGAGAAGTCATTCGTCAGCGTTGTCCAGACCAGCGCCAACAGCAGGTTGGCGAGGAAGTAACTCATCGCCGACCGAGCACGGCGCTGATGTAGGCGCTCGGGTCGAGCAGCTGCGCGGCCGCCTGCGCCGACAGCTCGAACGCTGCCTGGCCGAACAGCCCCAGCCCGAGCGTAACCAGGGCCAGCAGGGCGATCGGCAGCTGCAGGGCGCGAACCGCCCAGCGGGCGCCCGGATCAACCTCGGTGCTGCTGCCCGCCGGCGGGGCCTTCCAGAAGGCCTCCTGCCAGATGCGCGCCATCGCCAACAGCGTCATCAGGCTGACCGCCAGTGCAACGGCCACGATTGCGTAGTGTCCGCCCGCGATACCGGCCTCGACGAGACCCAGCTTGCCGACGAACCCCGAAAACGGCGGCACACCGGCGAGCGAGAGTGCCGGCACGAGGAAGAGCAGTGCCAGCGCCGGGTAACCCGCGTACAGCCCGCCCGAGGCGGCCAGCTCGTAGCTGCCGGTGATGCGTCGCGCCAGCCCGCTGAGCAGGAACAGGTTGCTCTTCACCACCATCTCCTGCACCAGGTAGAAGATCGCCGCGGTCAGCGAGACCAGCGTGAACATGCCCAGCCCCATCAACACGAAGCCGATGCCGGCGATGACCAGGAAGGAGAGGATGCGCCGGAACTCGTGCTGCGCGACGGCGCCGAGCACGCCGGTCAGCATCGTCAGTCCGGCGAGGAGCAGGATCAGCGTGTGCGTGAAGCTGACGTCGTGTACGAACAGCAGCGTGAAGACACGTAGCAGCGCGTACACGCCAACCTTGGTCAGCAGCCCGGCGAAGAGCGCCGAAACCGCCGGCGGCGGAGTGTGGTACGAGGCAGGCAGCCAGAAGAACAGCGGGAACATGGCGGCCTTGATGCCGAAGGCGGCCAGCAGCAGCATCGCCAGCGCCGTCGGCAGGCCGGGCTGGTCGAGCATCGGCAGCCGCCGCGCAAGATCGGCCATGTTGAGCGTCCCGACAGCGCCGTACAGGATGCCGACGGCGCTGAGGAAGAGTATCGAGGCGATCAGGTTGAGCGCGACGTACTTGAGCGCGCCCTCGATCTGACTGCGCCGGCCGCCCAGCGCAAGCAGCACGAAGGAGGCGATCAGCATCACCTCGAACCAGACGTAGAGGTTGAAGATGTCGCCGGTCAGGAACGCCCCGCACACGCCCAGCAACAGGATCTGGAGGAGCGGGAAGTAGCCGAACGCCTCGTGGCGCGACTCGACCGTGAACAGCGAGTACAGCGCAACTGCAAAGCCGATCAGGCCGGTCAGCGCGACCATGATCGCGCTGAGCAGGTCGGCCACCAGGACGATGCCGAACGGTGCCGGCCAGTTGCCGACCTCGACGACCAGGATGCCCTCGGCGCGGACGGCGCCAAGGAGGGCCACGCCGACGGCAAGCAGCGCGCCGCTGCCCACGACGGCCAGCACGCGCTGGACGCGACGCCGGCCCCAGAACAGCAGCGACGCGCCGGCTGCCGCAATCGGGATGACCAGCGGCAGGACGATCAGGACGTTCACAGCTCGGGCCGGTCGGTCGTCGTCAGCCGGTCGAGGTCATCGCTGCCCACGACCTGGTAGACGCGCTGGATCAGCACGAGCGCAAAGACGAGCACGCCGAAGGAGATGACGATCGCGGTCAGGATCAGCGCCTGCGGCAGCGGGTCGGCGGCCAGCACGGTCAGCTCCTCGGCCTCCGCCGGGATGATCGGCGGCTGGTAGCGCGTCAGCCGAGCGGCGGTGAAGATCAGCAGGTTCGCGCCATGGCCGAGCATGACCAGCCCGATCGCGATGCGCACGATGCTGCGGCGAAGGATCGTGTACAGCGCGGCCGCGAACAGGCCGCCGACGACGATCGCCATGACCAGCTCCATCAGCCCTCCTCGGCCAGCGTGAGCACCATCGTCAGCGTGGCGCCGAGCACGACCAGGTAGACGCCGATGTCGAAGGCGAGCGGGGTGCCGATCTCGAGCTCCCTGCCGTCGGGCAGCGGGAGGGTGACCCACTGGCTGGTCAGCAGCGGGTCGCCGACGAGCAGCCCCGCCACGCCGGCACCGATGGCGACGAGCAGGCCGGCGCCGACCAGCGCCTGCGGCTCGACACGCAGCGCGGAGCGCGCACTGCTCGGCCCACGGCTGACGGCAAGCAGGATGAAGGCCGAGGCGGCGACCAGCCCGCCGGCGAAGCCGCCGCCGGGCTCGTTGTGGCCGCGCAGCAGCAGGAACAGCGAGAACAGCAGCAGTATCGGCGCCAGCAGTCGCGCGCCGGTGTCCAGGATGAGCGATCTCATCGCGCCCTTCCCCTCATCGCCGGGCGCGGTGCTCGGTGTGGATCCGCAGCAGCACCAGCACACCCAGCCCGGCCAGCGCCAGGACGGCGATCTCGCCCATCGTGTCCAGCGCGCGGAAGTCGACCAGCGTCACGTTGACCACGTTGCGCCCATGCGCCAGCGGCAGCGCATGCTCCATGAAGTAGGCCGAGATCGGCTCTCGCACCTCGGTCGTCAGCGTGGCCAGCACGAGCAGCGTCATCGTGCCGCCGAAGACGAGCGCGACCAGCGCATCGCGCAGCCGGCCGTGCGGGCGGTCGCCGCGCCACGCCGGCAGGTGGTACAGCACCAGCACGAAGACGATGACGGTCAGCGTCTCGATCAGCACCTGCGTCATCGCCAGGTCGGGCGCGCCGAAGATCAGGAACAGCAGCGCCACGCCGTAGCCGACGACGCCCAACGCGGCAACGGTCCCCAGCCGTGACGTGGAGCGAACGGCGACGAGCGCAGCGACGAGGATCATCACCGCCAGCCCGACCTCCGTCGGTCGCAGCTCGATCCGTCCCACGCCCAGCTCGACGCCCCCGGCGCGCACCAGCCCGGCGCCGACCAGGGCGATTGCGGTGATGAGCGTGACCAGCACGTAGTGACGCAGGTAGCCGTTCTGCAGCAGCCGCGTCTGGAGCGCGGCGCCACGCTCGGCGAGCGCGACGCTCGCCCGGTAGCCGGCCTGCGGTCCCCAGCGCCGGCCGACGTCGAGAATGCGCGTCAGCCGGCGGACGACGTGCCGCCCAAGGTAGAGGGCGATGCCCAGCGCGAGCGTGAGCAGGCTGAAGAAGAGCACCACCGTAAAGCCGTGCCACAGCGCCAGCTGCAGGCCGCCGATCGTGCCCGTTACCGACTCGACCGCCCGCGCGACGAGCGGTCCGACGAGCACGGCCGGTAGGACCCCGCTGACGACACCCAGGCCGGCCAACAGCAACGGACCGAGCCACAGGCTGACCGGCGCCTCGTGACGCTCCCCGCACGCCGCCTCACCGACGAGCGCGGGACGGATGCCGACGCGGATGGCGACTGCGGCGAGCAGCGCGTTGGCGATGATTGCGCTGCCCACCAGCAGTGGGCCGAACAGGCCCTCGACGTGGTAGGCGGCGTCGAACACGAGCTCCTTGCCGACGAAGCCGAAGAAGGGCAACAGGCCGGCCATCGAGAGCGCCGCCAGGAAGGCGGCCAGAGTGGTCAGCGGCATCCGCCGGCGCAGGCCGACGAGCGCCGCCGTGTCGGTCGCCGCGACCTCGTGCTCGGCGGCACCGGCGAAGAGAAACAGCGCGCCCTTGTACAGCGCGTGGCCCAGCAGGTAGACGATCGCCGCCGTCACCGCCAGCTCGCCGCCGACCCCGAGCAGCAGAGTCATCAGCCCGAGCGAGCTGACCGTCGAGTAGGCCAGGACGCGCTTGACCTCCTGGGCGTGGAAGCTCAGGAAGGCGCCGATCAACATCGTCGCGCTCCCAGCAACAACCAGCAGGATGGTCCACGGCGCGACGCCGGCGAGCAGCGGGCTGAGCCGGGCGAGCAGGAAGACGCCCGCCTTGACCATCGTTGCCGAATGCAGATAGGCGCTCACCGGTGCGGGCGCCGTCATCGCGTCGGGCAGCCAGAAGTGGAACGGGAATTGGGCCGACTTGGTCAGCGCTCCGGCCAGCACGAGCAGCACGACGGGTACGTGAAGCGGGTCCGTACGGATGACGTCGGCGCGGCCAGCGAGCGTCGATATCTCGAACGACCCGCCGATCGTGCCCAGCAGGACCAGCCCGGCCAGCAACGCCAGCTCGCCGCCGACAGTCACGAGCAGTGCCTCCTGGGCTGAGCGTCGAGCTGGCTCGCGCTCGTGGTAGAAGCCGATCAGCAGGTACGAGCTGATGCTGGTGCCGCTCCAGAAGACGTACAGCAGCAGCAGGTTGTCGGCCAGCACGATGCCCAGCATCGAAGCCATGAAGACGAGCATCAGCGTGTAGAAGCGCCCGCGCTCAGCGTGGCTTCCGAGGTAGCCGCCGGCATAGATCAGCACGAGGGCACCCACGCCGCAGACGAGCAGCGCAAACAGCAGCCCGAGGCCGTCGACGCTGAAGCTCGCCGATAGGCCGAGCGCGGGCACCCATTCCAGGCGGTCGTTCACGCGCTCGCCGTTGAGCACCGTCGGCGCGAGTGCGACGAAGTAGGCCGTCAGCCCGGCCGGCAGCAGCGCCAACAGCCAGCCGGCGTAGCGCGTGCGGGCGACCAGCGGGGCGAGGGCGGCCAGGCCGAATCCGGACAGGACGGCGGCGGCGATCACTGACGCGAAGGTTACCTGCAACGCGCCGGCCGGCCGGACGATGCCGGGTGCGCGGCGGTCAGGCCTAGGATCGCCATCGTCATGCCGTTGTTGCCCGGCCGGCCCGTCCGATGATCGAAAGCGTGCGCGGCACCCTCCGCCGCCTGGCCGATCGTGCGCGTGAGGCGGCAGATCGAGGTGACGAGTCGCCGACGCCGGACGTGCGAGCACCCGAGCTGGCGCCGTCCGAAGTAGAAGTCTCGAGCAGCGAGATCAGCGTGACAGCGGTCGCGCTGCGCGTGACGCTCGTCGTCGTCGGCGTCGTGCTGGCGCTGATCCTGGCCTACGAGATGAGCGAGCTGCTGTTGATCGTCATCGTCGCCGTCATCGTCGCCGCGGCGATGCACGGACCGGCGCTGGCCATCGAGCGGCGCGGCGTCCCGCGCCCGCTCGCTGTAGTGGTCGCCTACCTCGGACTGGCCGCCGTCATCGGCGCGCTGGTGGCCGTCATCGCCACCCCTCTCGTGACCCAGATGCAGGACCTGATCGAGAATGGGCCGGAGATCGCGGGCGACTTCCGGCGGCGGGCGATCGACTTCGTCGACGGGCTCGCCGGAGCGGGGACCGGCGAAGCGCTGGCGGCGCAGATCGAGCAGGGGCTGGCCGACGTGGACGTGGCAGAGGCGCTGCAGCTGCCGCTGCAGGCGGCCAGTGCGCTGGCCAACCTGGTGATCATCGTCTTCCTCAGCGCCTTCCTCGTCCTCGAGCGCGACCGCGCAAGGAAGTGGATCGTGCCACTGCTCGCGCCGGAAAAGCGCGAGCCGGCGGAGGCCGTCGCACGAACCGTGTTCCGCCGACTGGGCAGCTTCGTCCATGGTCAGCTGCTGCTGATGACGATCGTCGGGGTCGGCATGGCGGTGATCCTGCTCGTCCTCGGCGTGCCGTTCGTCCTGCCGCTGGCGCTCTTTGCCTTCCTGGCCGAAGCCGTCCCAATGATCGGCCCGTGGATCGCCCTGCTGCCGGCGGCCGTCGTCGCCTTCGCCCAGGGCCCGCTACAGGGCCTGCTGCTGCTGGTGCTGTGGTTCGTGCTGCAGCAGGTCGAGAGCTACATCCTGACGCCGGCCGTGCTCGGCCGCGTGCAGCACCTTTCGGCGACGGTCGTGCTGCTGTCCGTCCTCGCCGGCTTTCAGCTGGCCGGCCTGGTGGGCGCGCTGATCGCCGTCCCGGTCGTCGCCGGCCTCGCCATCGTCGTCGAGAAAGTACTGCGGCCGGCGCGCGAGGAGGAGATTGCCGGCAATGCCGCGAAGGGATGACGGTGGCCGGGCTGGTAGGGGAGCCTGGATTCGAACCAGGGACCGGGCGGATATAAGCCGCCTGCTCTAACCACTGAGCTACTCCCCCTCCGCGGCTGATCCTACACCGAGCTCGCCGTGGTCAGCGACAACGAGTGCTGAGCGAGCATGCGCGGCGGCGGGCGACGCGCCATGCTCAGCGGCAGCGAGCGGGCGGCTAGGCAGTCCGCGATAGGGAAGGAGTACCAAGTGACCCTCGACTTTGCCAACGTCGACTGGCTGGCCGTCATCATCGCCACGGTCGCAGGGCTGGTGATCGGCTTCGTCTGGTATGCGCCACCGGTCTTCGGGCGGCGCTGGGCAAAAGCGGCCGGCGTGGAGCTCGGTAACCCCGCGCCCACCGTCTACATCGGGTCGGTGATCGCGACCCTTGTCGCGGCGGCGGTGCTCGCCGTCCTGGCGGCGTCCGTCGCCGTCGCGAACATCGTCGACGGTGCGATCCTGGGCGCCCTGGTGGCAGTTGGCTTGGTCGCCCCGTGGGCCGCCATGCAGTGGCTCTACGAGCGCCGCTCGGTCGAGTGGTTCGGGATCAACGCCGGTTACGCACTTGTCGCGCTGACCGTGATGGGCGCGATCATCGGCTACTTCTGAGCCGCCGTCACGGCGGCGTTCTTGGCGGAGCAGCCGCTACAGCACCTGGTAGACGAGCACCAGCACGAGGTAGCAGATCGGGACAGCGGCAAAGAAACCGAGCAGCGCCGCCCACGGTGAGCGCCGCCGGCGGCCCGACGCGCCCGTGGGCAGCTCGACCCAGAGGTAAGTCAGGGCGCTGCCGGCGGTGACCACGACGAGCACGAAG
>JALYGJ010000147.1 GCA_030777155.1 Chloroflexota bacterium
GCCGCGGCCCACTCAGCGCGAAGCCGTCAGACAGCCCTTCGGCGCGCTACCAGTCCGACAACCCAGACGACGAGCACCGCGCCGATGATGGCCACGATGATCGACTGCAGGTTGACGACGTCGCCGCCCTCTCGGCCTGACCCGAAGCCAAGCGCGTTGGCGATGAATCCGCCGACCAGCGCGCCAACGATACCCAGCACGATGGTGCCCACTACGCCGAGCCCTTCGTCGCCCGGAACGAGCAGTCCGGCGATCCAGCCGGCAATGGCACCAAGGACGATCCAGGCAATGATCGTGATAAGCATTTCTTCTCCTCCCTTGTTCGGTTAGGTGCGAGAGTACGTCGCGGATCGCCAGCGGCACAGTCGCGCGCCCTGTCTGCGAGTTGCGATCGGCTTGCGAACGTGGCGTCACCAGGCAGACGGTGGGCCGCTGCTCCTGGCGCGCCTATCCTTGGCTCATGCGCACGCGTGTCTTCGCAACGCTCGTCGCGCTGCTCGCCTCGCTGTACGGTTGCGCATCGCCGAGCGGGGAGCGGGACGAGCTGTTGACGCCGCCGGCCGCTGGCGAAGTTGGTACGCCGGCGGGGACGGGGCTGGGATCGCCGGATATGACGACGGGCTCGCCCTCACCAGCGCAGCTCGACCGGCAGCTATCGGACAGCGAGGAATTTCGACGGCGTCGCGAGGCGCTCGCGGCACGGGTCGCGTCGGTCGTGCAGGACGAGCGTGTCGTAGCCGCGATGACGGCAGTGCCGCGCCATGCGTTCGTGCCCACACGTGAGCTCGATGAAGCCTACGCCGACTACCCACTGCCCATCGGCTACGGCCAGACGATCTCGCAACCTTCGCTGGTCGCGCTGATGACCGAGCTCCTCCAAATAGAGCCGGGCGACAGAGTGCTCGAGATCGGTACGGGATCGGGCTACCAGGCGGCGATCCTGGCCGAGCTGACCGAACACGTCTATTCGGTGGAGATCGTTCCCGAGCTCGCCGCCACCGCTCGCCAGGTGCTCGACGGACTCGGCTACAGCGAGGTCGTAACGGCCAGGCGCGACGGATACCTCGGCTGGCCCGAGCACGCGCCGTACGACGCGATCGTCGTCACCGCCGCACCCGACCACCTGCCCCAGCCGCTCGTGGAGCAGTTGAGCGAGGAGGGTGGGCGGATGGTGATCCCGATCGGCCCGGTCGGGGATGTGCAGACTCTGTGGCTCGTGACCAGGGAGAACGGCGAGCCGCGGATGGAGCGCGTCCTCGACGTCCGCTTCGTCCCCCTCGTTCGCGAGGGCGAATAGCGGCTAGCGGTAGACGACGAGCGGGACCAGCAGCGCAGCGACGAGATATAGCGCAGCGGCGATGGCGAGGACGGCGCTGAAGCCGAACGACAGCGCGATCATCGTGGCGATGATGCCGCTGACGACCGACGCGCTGCCGTTGGCCGCCCAGGCCCAGGCAACGAGCGACGGCGTGGCGGCGATGGCGCGGACGGCCCTGGGAAACGGCACGCCCATCAGGAATCCAACGGGTGCAACAAGGCCGACGATGACGAGCGGCGGCAGCGGGTCGGGCAGCGCGAGCAGCCGCGGCCCGATCAGCCACTCAAAGCCGGCGTGGGCGGCAAGGACGGCCACGAGAATGAGCATCGCCGCCCGCCACGGGATCCGGAAAGAGAGCGCGCTGCCGATACCGGACGCAACGAGCAGGGTACCGACGATGGTGGCGAAGGCAGGCGTCGCATGACCCAGCACGAGGATCGCCCGCTGGACCAGCGTCACCTCGACGAACAGGAAGGCCAACCCGATCGCCACGACGTAGGCCAGCGCCCGTAGTGCGACAGCGGGTTGGTCGGCGAGGGCCCTGCGGAACTGAGGCCGAGCGACGAGCGGCACGACGATGGCAACCGCCGCCGCTGCGACGGCGAACCCGAGCAGCGCGACCAGGATGAAGTAGCCGCCACCGCCAAACGGCTGCCAGCGACGTCCCAGCTCGGCGAGCAGCGCCGGCGTCTGCTCGAGGCGAAAGAAGTGGAAGAAGAACGGGTGGTCGTCGCGGGGCGGTGCGATGTTGAACTCGTAGCCCGCGTAGAACCCGGACCGGTCCGCTTCGCCGGTAAGCTGGCGCGCCCTTTCGTGCTCATCGAGCGTTGGGAGCTGCGCCCAGCGGTTCAGCAGTTCGCGGCGAATCCGGGGCGCGAGGACGAGGTCGTAGCGAAGGTCGCGGATCGTCGCGAAGAAAACGTCGGCGTCGCGCTCGCTCAGCGGCCGTGCGCTGGCCATGAGAGTTACGGTCTGGAAACCCCGGAACGCGAGCAGCCGGGCGCGCGGTTCGGCGGCATTGAGCGCTTCGAGGAGCAGCGCCAGCGTGCGCAGCGACTCGGTCGGGCGTGTCTGTGCCCAGCGGGTGACCACGAACAGACCGTCGGGCGACAGCCGCTCGAGATAGCCGCGGAAGGCCTCCACGGTCAGGCGGAAGTCCTCGTTCAGGCTGATCGCGCCCGACGACACCGGCCGGTATGCCTCGCTCAGGGTTAGCAGGACGACGTCGTACTGGCCGCTGTCTCGTTCGATGAACGAGCGGATCGGCTCATTGACCAGCTTTACCCGCGGGTCGTCGGCGAGCCCGGCCCACGATCGAAGGTCGACGGTGAGTGCCTCGAAGACGAGCGCGTTCGGCTCGACCACCGTCACCTCGCGCGCGCCCAACTCGAGCGCCGCCCAGGCATCGGTTCCGCCTCCTGAACCGAGCATCAGGACGGTCGCGCCGGGGCGCAGGCGGTGGGCGACGGCGATCGGCAGCGAGGCAGCCAACGCAGGTGGTGCCAGCGATGTCGCGGGCACGGGCAGGAGGCCGTCACCGTCGATGAGCAGCCCAGCCTGCGGCGGGAGCGGGCCGGTGTAACTCAGGCTGAGTCCGGGCGCCGAGCGGATGGTGGGGCTGACCACGATGTCGAGACGGCTGCGCGAGTCCTGCCGCGTGGCGACGACACGTGCGTCAGGGTTGAGGCGAATCTGGCTCAGCGCGCGGTACGGCGAAGGCGTCAGCTCGATGCCGAGCGGCAGCATCGCGGCGAGCACGAGCGTGGCGAGCAGCGCCACTGCAGGCGCCGCCAGCGAGCGAGCGCCACGACCAACCGCTTCGATCGCGCCGGCGAGAGTCAGCGCGGCAACGCCGCCCAGCACGCCCGCCCCGAGCACCGATCGTTCGCTGCCCAGCACGTCGATAACCGTCGGCGCGAGCACCGCACCCAGTCCCGAGCCGAAAAGGTTGGCGCCATAGATCCTGCCCGCGCGCTCGCCGTGGCGGGTGAGCATCGAGCCGATGAGCAGTCCCGCGAACAGGAAGGGCAGCGCAAGCGCGACAAGATCGGCGAAGAGCAGTACGAGCTCGCTGCCGTCGCGCGCGACGAGATACGCGTCGAAGGGAAAGGCGTCGATGAAGAAGAAGCTGCCTGCGGTGAGTGCGGCGAATGCCGTCCCGTACCACGGCCAGAGCGCCGGTTCGCGGAGCCGAGGCGCCACGGCGAGCAGGGTTCCACTCGCGCCGAAGCCGAGAAGTGCAAGGCTGATCACGAGGAACGCGAAGTGATAGCCCTGCCCGACGGCAAGCACGCGGGTCAGCGAGGCCTGAGCGAGCAGCGTCGCCGCTGACAGGAGCGCGACGCCGAAGAGCGGGAGTGATGGACGCACGGAGCGAATCGTCACCAGTTCGGCGGAGTATGTCTCGTTGGCTGACTGTTACGTTCGTCGTCACGGTCGGAGCGGCGCTGTACCGGGTGGTGGTGGAGTCTCCGCTGCCGAAGGCGCACGGTTGCGCCGGAAACAAGCGCGGGTGCCGACTTGCCGAAGAGCGTCGAGATCACCGTCGGCCGACAGCAGTCGGACAAATTGGTCGAGCTCCTCCATGCCGCGGACGGCGTGCTCGGGGTGCGCCTGTATCGCGACGTCTCGATCAGTCCGCCCGGCGATGTCATCCAGCTCGAAACGACCGATCGTGGGCTCCACCAGGTAATGCGCGTGCTGACGGCGGAGGGGGTTGGCGTCGCCGATTCAACCTCGATCACGACGAGCGAGCCGACGAGCGTCATCTCTCGTTCCTCACGCGAGATAGTCGCCCGTGACACGAGCGAAGGCACGTTCGAGGAAACCGAGCTGCTGATGGCGCGCGAGAGCAACATGACGCTGCTGCATCTGCTCGCCATGGCCGCCGCGGGGACGGTGGCCGCCGTCGGACTGGCGACGAACGCGGTCCACCTCGTCATCGGTGCAATGGTGATCGCGCCCGGCTTCCAGCCGATCGTTCGCGTCTCGCTGGGACTTGTCACACGCAGCGCAGCCTGGAAGCGCGGCCTGGTGGATGTCGCGCTCGGTTACGGCGCGCTCAGCGCAGCTGCGGCCGCGACGACGCTCATCCTGCGTGCTCTTGGCATCGACCCGCTCGGGACGCAGGCCTCGTACCTGCCGCCCGGCGTCCTCTTGTCGTATTGGACGTCGATCAGTGGAACCGATGTCCTCGTCGCTTTGGTCGCGGGTGTGGCTGGCACGCTCCTGATTGTCATCGGCCGGTCGGTCCTGACCGCCGGGGTGATGGTGGCGCTCGCGCTCGTACCGGGGTCAGCGATTGCCGGCATGGCGCTCGTCTCGCTCGAGATCGACATTGCGCTCAGAGCCTCCGCGCGGTGGGTCGTCGACGCCGTCGCCGTTGTCGCCGTCGGTATGGCGGTGCTGTGGTGGCGACAGGTTGCTGTGTACCGGCGGCCGGCGCGGCTCTGATCCTGCGAGCCACTCGGGTTCCCGGCGCTGTGTCGGTCGCAAGAAAGCGCCCAAACGGCGCTGCGATCCATTTGTGATGCAGGTCATCCGAATTAGGAGTCGCTGAGGAGGACCGTCGGCGCACGGTCTAACTGAGATGTAACGCCTTGCGGGACAGCTCGAAAGTCGGGGATGAGTGACCTGCGCCAGCGCTGCCGAGAGCGGCGGGTCGCTATCGCGATGTCGCTGTGAAGGCGATGGCCGATCGCTGATTCCCTCCCGTCCCGGCGGTCGGAACAGGGTGGGGCCGTCGCCGAGGAATCAGCCGTTCCCCGCCTCTACGGAGAGAGACCGATGAAGGACACTCAACGAAGCCCGTACACCGGACGACCGGTCGACGATTGGATGACTGAGGAGGTAGAGCTCCACGACGCGAACGACGACGAGATCGGGAAGATCCTCGAGATCAACCCGGACTTCGTCGTCGCCGAGGTCGGCGGCGGGTTCCTCGGGTTCGGCGAGCGACGCTTGTACTACATCCCGCGCAGCCATGTCTCGCAGACCGACGATGACGATTGGCAACTCAACGTCGAGGAAGATCAACTCGACGCGATGGGCTGGACCTCGCCACCGACGGAGTCGGCGTGGTCGCAGGACTGGAGCGTCGACGAGCGTCCGGCGCTTCGTGGCGGGACCAGGATCCGCCGATACGAGGAAGAGCTCGAGGCCGACACCGTCCAGCGCGAAGCGGGCGAAGTCGCCGTCAACAAGAGGGTCGTCGAGGACACCCGGACGATCGACGTTCCGGTTCGGCGCGAAGAAGTGCACGTCGAGCGGCATTCGCTAACCGGCGAGGCATCGGAAAGCCTTGGCGACGAACAGGCCTTTTCGGGGGAGTCGATCCGTGTGCCGGTGATGGAGGAAGACGTCGAAGTCCGCAAGGTCGCACGGCCGGTCGAGGAGATCGAGATCACCAAGACGGAGACTGACGACACGCGCCGCGTCGAGGACACCGTCCGGCGCGAGGAGATTGATGTCGATGACACGACCGGCCGAGCATCGGTCGATACCGACGATGAGGTCCCTCGATGACGGTCGACCGCGATAACGGAACGCTCGTCACCGATCGGGAAGCCTACGCAGGCAGGGCAGACCGTCGAGACATAGTCCAAGAGACCGATGTCATCGCGCCGCGCGACCTGGTGCGCTGGGGCCCGATATTCGCCGGTCTTGTGACCGCCTTCACGCTGTTCCTGTTGCTCAGTGTCCTCCTGCTCGCAATCGGGGTGCAGGCGATCCGTGTCGGCGATCCGAACATCGATCAAGCCGCCGGGGCAGGCGCGCTCCTGACCGCGGTGATCGCTCTCTTCAGCTTCTTCGTCGGCGGCTTCGTCGCCGCGCGCACGGCCGCGCTCGGCGGCCGATTGACCGGATTGCTCAACGGCTTTCTGGTCTGGGGCCTCGGCCTGCTCCTTGTGCTGGTGCTCGCGGGCATGGGCCTCGGCGGGATCCTCGGCGCAGTGGGTGACCTGTTCCAGCAGTACCGAGCGGCCGGCTCACCGCAGCCGGATGCCAACCCGGCCGACATCCTCCGCGGCATACGCGAAGCTTCGCTGCCGGCCTTCCTGTCGCTGGCACTTCCGGCCGCGGCGGCCGCGATAGGTGGGTTCATTGGTGCCCGTGACGACGTAGAACACGCCCATGTGACGCATCGATCGTAGCCAGGCGCGGCCTGAAGCGGTCAATGCGCTGCTCAGGAGGGTCGGTCGAAAGGCCGGCCCTCTTCGCTTGTTCCTCCAGCACGCCTACTCTCTCCGTAGGCTGATGCGTATCGCGGTCGCGGCTGCAGAGGAGCCACTAACGTCGGAGGCTCGCCTTACTTCGGGCAGCGCCCCTCGCTGATCTCAGGCAGGCAGCGCGCCATCTCGCGCACGATGCCTTCCTCAGTCGGCGCAACAGCACTCGATTCGCGCTCCGCTTGCGCACGACGGCCCTCTCAGCCGCATCGAAGGCGAACATCAGCCACTCGTTGCAGGTAGGCACCGTGTGACGTCAGGTTGCGAGCCAGCGTCCTGCCAGCTCTCCCGCTCCGACGAACCGGTCAGCAGTACTCAGCTGCCACGTGATGCCGTACCGGTCCTGGAACTCTCCGCTGCCGTCCGACGACTCGCCCTCCTTGAGTTCCCTCAGCACCCGTCCAATGTCATCAGCTCCCATCACCAACCCGACGATCAGAGGCCGGTGCGCCGTGCCCTGACCTCCGGGCACATTGGGCGACGATTCATCGAACAGCGCAAGGACGAACGCCGCTCGCCTCAACGCGACCACGTATAGCTCAATGCCTGCTCGTCGGGCGTCGACCCACCCCTTGTCCGGCGGCAGCTGTGCATCTCCATCCGGCGTCGACGCCTCTCGCGTGACGACTTCCATCTGGAAAAGACGGCGGTAGTAGGCTTCGGCCTCCTCAAGGTCAGGCACAGTAATCGCCAGGTGTGCGTATCTCGCGGTCGTCACAGGACGGACCCTCTCGTCGACTCTTGCCTGGTCAATCGTTAACTCGGACCCAGCCGCGCCGCGTGGCTGCTCCTGAGGCGCAGTCGTGGATCACTCGACCCCCCACGCTTGGTCGGCGTGGGACATATTGCGTGAGCGCACCCCCGCGGTCGCTTCCGAGCAAGGATCAGCGCTCGCATGTTGTGCGGGGCGATTTCACGCTCACGCCGTGGTGGGCGGTGAGGGACTCGAACCCCCGACATCCTCGGTGTAAACGAGGCGCTCTGGCCAACTGAGCTAACCGCCCGAGGGAAGTGTAACGGCGGCCATCGCGGCCGCCGTCGGATGAGCGAGAGGATGGTGCCCAGGCCGGGACTTGAACCCGGATGACTTGCGTCATACGCCCCTCAAACGTACGCGTATACCAATTCCGCCACCTGGGCACTGGTACCGAGGGAGGGACTTGAACCCACACGACCTTGCGGTCACTAGGTCCTGAACCTAGCGCGTCTGCCTATTCCGCCACCTCGGCGCGCAGCCCGGAACACCGACTGGTGTCCCAAGCGAAGATTCAGTCTACCACGCCGGCTGCGCCGCGCTCCCCACGCAGCGCCTAGATGGGCGGTGCCGGCGGCGTCCCGGGCCGCAGGGCGTAGTTGGCGACCGAGAACAGCACGAAGAGCACGGCCAGCACGACCGTGAACTGGAAGAGGCGCTTCTCGATGCCGCGCCGGCTGCGATATACAGACGAGTCCCCGCCGAAGGCGGCGCCAAGCCCGGCGCCGCGCGCCTGCAGCAGGATGGAAGCGATCAGGGCAATCGAGACCATGACCTGGCCGAAGCCGAGGATGACTTCCACCGGGGCGTGCTTCCTCCGTCGCTGTCAATGGGTGGGGCCGGCAGCATAACACGGGGTCTCGGCACGACCGGCGCTCAGCGGCGCAAGAGCGAGCGGCCCGTCATCGACTGGGCCGCAGGCAGGTCGAGCAGCTCGAGCAGCGTCGGCGCGACGTCGGCGAGCACGCCATCGGCCAGCCCGACGTCCTCGACGGCCGAGCCGGCGAGCAGCAGCGGCACCGGGTTGAGCGAGTGCGCCGTGACCGCCCGGCCCTCCTCGTCGCGCAACTCGTCGGCGTTGCCATGGTCGGCGGTCACGCACAGCACCGCTCCGCCGCCAGTCGGGCCGCGTGCCGCGTCGCGCTCCAGGACGCTACTCGCTATGCGCGCCAGGCAGCGGTCGAGGAACTCGCAGGCGGCGATCGTTGCCGGCCACGAGCCGGTATGGCCAACCATGTCCGGGTTGGCGAAGTTGGCGACGATGAACTCGTACGTATCGGATCTGATGCCCGCGAGGACCGCGTCGGTCACCCCCTCCGCGCTCATCTCGGGCTGCAGGTCGTACGTCGCGACTTTCGGGCTGGGCACCAGGACGCGTTCCTCGCCGTCGAACGCCTCCTCGCGGCCGCCGTTGAAGAAGTACGTCACGTGCGCGTACTTCTCTGTCTCGGCAACGTGCAACTGGCGCCAGCCTAGATCGGCGAAGATCTCGGCCAGCCCGGTGACGATCAGCGGCGGGAAGGCAACCTGCACGGGCAGGCCGGCCTCGTACTCGGTCATCGTAACGACGAGCAGATCGCGCGGCCGACCGCCGCGCTCGAAGCCGGCAAAGTCCTCGCCGTCGACGAGCGCGTGGATCAACTGCCGCGCGCGGTCGGCGCGGAAGTTGAAGTGAACGATGACGTCGCCGTCGCGGACGGTCGAATCAGCCGTGCCGATGACCGTCGGCGCGACGAACTCGTCGGTCTCGCCGCTCTCGTACGCGTCGAGGACGGCAACCAGCGCCGTCGGCTTGAGCGGGCCTTCGCCGTGGACGATCGCGCCATAGGCGGCCTGCGTGCGGTCCCAGCGCCGGTCACGGTCCATGCCGTAGTAGCGGCCACCGACGGTCGCAACGCGCGCCTCCCGATGGGCCTCGGCGAGCCGCTTCTCGAACTCGGGCAGGAAGCGGTCGGCCGAGCGCGGCGGTGTATCGCGGCCGTCGAGCAGAGCATGGACGACGACGTCACGCGCACCCTCCTGCCACGCCAGCCGGGCAAGCGCGACGGCATGGCGGTCGACGGAATGGACGCCGCCGGGGCCGATCAGGCCGATCAGGTGCAGCCGCCGGCCGGGTTGCGCCGCCCGCCGCGCCGCCGCCAGCAGGCGCGGGTTGGTGAAGAACGACCCGTCCTCGATCGAGCGATCGATCCGCGGCAGGTCCTGCACGACCGGCTGGCCGGCGCCGATGTTGAGATGCCCGACCTCGCTGTTGCCCATCTGGCCGGCTGGCAATCCGACCGCCTGGGCCGACGCCCCCAAGCGAGAGTGCGGCCAGCGCTCCAGGAGCGCCCGCCACGCCGGCATGTCGGCGGCGGCGATGGCGTCTGCCTCGCGCCGTCGGCCGAGGCCGAAGCCGTCGAGGATGACCAGGACGAGTGGGCGTGGGCAGCGTGACGGGCCGGCGCTCACCTCGTGCCGGCGGTGCGAGCGGCCGCAGTCAGCCCGGCACGGGCAACGATGCCGGCCATCTCGTCGACCTTGAGGCTGGCCCCGCCAACGAGAGCGCCATCGATCGACGGCTCGACGAGGAACTCGCCGACCGCCGCGCTGGTCACGCTGCCGCCGTAGAGCACGGCCACCTCCTCGGCACGGTCGCCCAAGCCGCTCGCGGCGAGCGTCTCGCGGATGACGCCGGCCATCGTCGCTGCATCACTGCCGCGCGCGGTGCGCCCGGTGCCGATCGCCCACACCGGCTCGTAGGCGACGACGAGGTCTATCGGCAGCTCGGCACGATGCCGGCGCAGCTCGACCACCGTCGCCTCCAGCTGCCCTCGCACCGTTGTCTCGGCGCGCCCGCTCTCACGCTCGGCCAGTTGCTCGCCGACGCACAGGATCGGGCGCAGCCCGTGCTGGGCGCAGCGCAACAGCTTGCGCGCGACGAGCGCGTCGGTCTCGCCCTGATCGCGCCGCCGCTCGGAGTGGCCGCAGATGACCCACTCGACGAGACCGGCGAGCATCTGCGCCGATACCTCGCCGGTGTAGGCGCCCGCCGGCTCGGCGTGCACGTTCTGAGCGCCGACGGCCACGTCAGTGCCGGCCAGCGCCTGGCGCACGAGGTCGAGACACACGAACGGCGGGCAGATGACGCGCGTGACACCGTCGACGGCCGTCGCAGTAGCGATGGCCGCGGCGAGCGGACCGGCATCTCCAGGCACGGTGTTCATCTTCCAGTTGCCGCAGATGATCACGCCGCGCACGGCGCCCATTATCGGCCGCCGGCCGCGCTGCCCGACGCCGGCCGTGTGGTGCCCTCGACTTGCAGCGCTCGCTCCTCGAGCTGCAGCAGCCCGCGCTGCAGCAATGCGCGGCTGATGCCGAGCGACCCGGCAAGCTCGGTGTAGGTAGCCTCGGGCGCCTCGAGGCGCGCCCTCGCAATCGCACGCGCGCGCGGCGGCAGCCGCTCCAGCTCGCCGCTCGCGGCGAGGGCCTCTATGCTTGCCAGCTGCCGGCGCGACGAGGCGACCGACCGGCGCACGTTCGCCGACTCGGCATTGACGACGCGGTTGAGGTGGGCGCGCAGTGATCGCTTGACGGCCAGCGTGTCCAGCTCGAGCGTGGCGCCGGTACCGCCAATCCGGCGCAGGAAGCCGACGACCGTCTCAGCGCTCTTCCAGGTCAGCACGCCGCGCCCGCGCCTGACGCGACTGCCGGCCGGCAACCCGACGTCGGCCAGCCACCCGCCGATCGTCGCCAGCCGATCGAGCGGCACGTCGAACTCGAGGTGCGTCCGGCCGGCCGAGAGACTCAACGACCCATGAGCGAGGAAGAGCCCGCGCAGGAATGACAGCCGGCAGTGGGTCGGCGCAGTCGTCCAGTCGAAGCCGGCAGCCGGCTCGTCTATCCGGTCGAGCGCCGCCTGGGTGTCGAGCCGGTGTGCCATCCGGGCAACGGCCGACGAGCGCCGAACGGCGCCGCGTGCGACAGCGCGTGACCTGCCGCGTGCGCCACCGGCCAGCCCGGCGCGGAGTGCATGGCGGCAACAGCGACGCGCCGGCTCGATGGCGGCGAGCTCGGCGCGGACGGCCGCCACGAGCTCGTGCTGCGGCGATGCAGCAACCCGCCTGGGCGCGGGCGGTCCGATCACCGCAGCGCGGCCGCCGAGGATCGCGCGGCGACGCGTCGCTCGTGCAGCGCGCAGACCGCCGTCGCCAGCTTGCGCGGATCGTGGTGGTGGGCGTTGCCGTCGTCGACCACGTCGCGCAGCAGGATGCGTGGGCGTCGATCGGCCCGCGGCGGCACGTCGATCCGTACCGGCGCAGTCGGGTAGTTGGGCGGCACGCGGGCACCGAAATTTTCGTTGGCCAGGACGGCGTCGATCAGGTCGTCGAGACCGTGGCGTCGGAACGCATCGAGGTGGTCGGCCAACGTATATCCCTCCGTCTCGCCGACCTGAGTCGCGACGTTGCAGATGAACACCCGCGGTGCGGCCGTCTGCTCGAGGGCGGACCGCAGGCCGGGGACGAGCAGGCTGGGCATGATGCTCGTGTAAAGGCTGCCCGGACCGAACACGATCAGGTCGGCCGCCGCGATCGCCTCGACTGCCTCCGCCGAGACGCGGACGTCAGCCGGTTCGATGCGCACTCGCCGAACCCCCTGCGCACGGGCGATCGCCGATTGGCCGTCGATCGTCCGCCCGTCGGCCAACTCGGCGTGCAGCGTCAGCGGGACAGCGGCCACCGGCACGACCTTGCCGCGCACCGCCAGCACGCGGTTCGATAGGCGGACGCCTTCCTCGAAGTCGCCGCCCTCGATGTCGGTCAGGGCGGCAATGAGCAGATTGCCAAAGGCGTGGCCCTCGAACACGCCGCGCCGGCCGTTGGCCGGAAAGCGGTACTGGAGAAGGTCGGTCATCGCCGGTTCGGCATCCGCAAGGGCGGCGATGCAGTTGCGGATGTCGCCCATCGGCGGGACGCCCAGCTCCTCGCGCAGCCGGCCCGATGAGCCGCCGTCGTCGGCCACCGTAACGACCGCCGTGATGTTGCTGGTCACCTCCTTGAGCCCGCGCAGCAGGACCGACAGGCCGGTTCCGCCGCCGATCGCCACGACGCGCGGCCCGCGCGCTCGCCAGCGCTTCCGGTAGAGCAGCTCGGCCGTCGTTTCCTGGCGCACGCGGTACGGCTCGAGGACGACGTTGAGCAGCCGCCACACGCCGAAGACGAAGATGGCCAGGCCGAGCCCGACCAGGACCAGCGGTCGCGCCCACAGCGGCAGCACCTGCAGGCTGAGCACGTCGAGCACCGCCTCGAGCGGGCCGCCGGTGGGCAGATCGCGGTAGATCTGGCGCAGGACGAGCCCCGCGGCGAGCGCCATCAGCAGCTCGCCGAGCAGCACGACCAGCAGCCAGCGCTTGATGCCCAGGCCAGGGCGCAGCCAGCGGAGGCCGTCGCGCAGCGGGCGCCGGCGAACCGACGCCGCTGGCGCACCGAATGCCGTCTCCGCTCCGTTGCCGCCGCTGCCGTTGCCCGAGCGGCTGCTGCCGTCGGTGAGGGATCGATCGCTGCTCATTCGCGATCCAGCTCGCGATGCCAGACGCTGACCGGCGCCTCGCCGGTGGCGCGCAGGTCGGCCGCCATCGCCTCGGCGATCGCGATCGAGCGGTGATAGCCACCGGTGCACCCCACGCCGATCGTCAGCCGCGTCTTGCCCTCGGCCTCGTACGCGGGCAGGGCAAAGGCCATGAACTCGCGCATCAGCTCGAGGAAGCGCTGCGTCTGCGGCTGGCCGAGCACGAACCGGCGCACCTGCTCGCTCTGCCCCGAGAGTGGCCGCAGGTCGTCGATGTAGAACGGGTTCTCCATGAACCGGACGTCGAAGACGAGATCGGCCTCCAGCGGCACGCCGTGCTTGTAGCCGAAGCTGATCACGTGGATGGCGATGCCGGCCTCCCTCGGCTGCGCGCCAAGCGCGCCGTAGATGCGCTCGCGCAGCTGGCGCGACGACAGGTCGGAGGTGTCGATGATGACGTCGGCCTGACCGCGGATCTCCTCCAGGAGCTCGCGCTCGCGGGCAACCGAGGCCGGCACGCCGGCGGCGCTCTCGAGTGGGTGGCGGTGACGCGTTTCGCTGAAGCGCCTGATCAGGATGTCGTCGCGCGCCTCGAGGAAGATGACGTGCGGCTGTATGCCACGCCCCTCGAGCGCGCCGACGGCGGCGGCAAAGGCAAGCGGGGCGTTGCCCGTCCGTGCGTCGAGCACGAGCGCGAGCCGCTCGAAGCGCTCGCTGTCGTGCGCGACCAGCTGGGCAAGCCGGCGCAGCAGCTCGACAGGCAGGTTGTCGACGACGGTATAGCCTGCGTCCTCGAGCAACTTGCTCGCGGTCGTCTTGCCCGCGCCCGACAGCCCGCTGACGATGACGACGTGCGGGCGGTGACCATCGTTCTCAGCCATCGGCGCGCGCGGCGGGAGTCCGCCCAATGAGCAGAATGCTCAGCTCGAACAGCCCGTACATCGCGCCGCCCATGATCAGCTGGCTGAGCGGATCGGGCGGCGTGAGCAGCGCCGCCAACACGAAGATGCCGAGCAGCACGTAGCGGCGGGCACGGCGCAGTCGGGCGACGGTCACGATGCCGAGCTTGGACAGCAGGACCAGCAGGATCGGGAACTGCAGCGCCAGGCCGAAGCCGGCAAAGAGCATCAGCGCGAAGCCGAAGTAGTCGTCGGCGCGGATCAGCGGCTCGATGACGCCCTCGATCTGGAAGCCGAGCAGGAACGTCACTGCCATCGGCAGGATGGCGTAGGCCAACCCGATGCCGAGCACCAGGAAGATCACCGCCAGCGGCAGCCACGGCCATGCCGCCTGCCGCTCGCGTGGTGTGAGGCCGGGCGAAACGAAGGCCCACAGCTGATAGAGGACGACCGGCGAGGCGAGCACGATGCCGATCAGCACGGCTAGCTTGAGCTGAAGGAACAGTGCGCCCCCGGGCTGGGTGAAGTACAGCGGTCCGGGCACCGGCGCGGCGAGGACGCGCAGGAGATCAGGCGAGAACCAGAAGCCGATCACGCTTCCCACTCCGACGGCGAGCGCAGCCACGATGAGCCGCCGGCGCAGCTCAGTCAGGTGCTCGGCAAGGGTCATCACCTTGCCCTCGACGAGCGGGCTCGGGTTCGGCTCGGGCGCTGCCGGCGTCGCCGTTCCGGGCGTCGCCGCACGGGGCGCGGTATCGATCAGGCGCGCCATGTCGATGTCCGTCGGCGTGCGGCTGTGGCGATGACGCCCACCGCCCGAGCCGTCAGCTCCCGGCGCTTCGCGACTCGGTCGTCGCGCTCCTGTCCAGCTCGGTCTTGACGTCGGCCGCGCCAGGTTCGGCGGGATGTGCCGGCGAAGGCGTCACATCGGCCTCGTTCGAGGCGCGGCGGAACTCACGCACGGTCCGGCCGACCGCCTGCCCGACCTCGGGCAGCTTGCCGGGACCGAAGATGATGAGCGCCAGGATCAGGATGATCACCAGTTCCGGCGCGCCGATGTTGAAGGGCATGGGGAAGTCAGTCGCCTCCGCGTGTGAGTGCCCGATTATCGTAGCACCGAAAGTCGGGCCGACCACTCGGCTGCAGCCCGCGCGATGGCGCGCTCAGGCTCGTGCGCGGCGCCCGCAGCGGCTCCGGCGATCGCCCGCGACACGTTGACGAGC
>JALYGJ010000148.1 GCA_030777155.1 Chloroflexota bacterium
GAGCGCGCCCGAGGGGGCGGCGAGCGGCGCCGGCGGGGCGGCTCGGGCGCCGGCGATGAAGTGGGTGATGGAGATTGGCGACGACGGCCGCGGCTTCGACGAGGAACAGATGCGCGGCCCGGTCAACCGCCGCCACTTCGGCCTTCGTTTCATGCGCGAGCGGTCGGAGCTGTTGGGCGCCGAGCTCGCCATCGACACGCGTCCCGGCGCGGGCACAGTCGTCCGGCTGAGCATCGACACGAGAGGGAAAGGGAAGCAATCGGCATGAGCACGCAGTACAGCGGCCCCGAGCGCAGACGCGGCGGGCCCGACCGGCGTAATCCAGATCAACGGACCAAGATCCTGCTCGTCGACGACCATGCGCTGTTCCGCGTCGGTATGCGCCAGATCCTCGAACGCGAGCCCGACTTCGATGTCGTCGGCGAGGCGGAGGATGCGCGCGACGCATTCACGATGGCCGTCGAGCTCAACCCCGACATCGTCCTGCTCGACCTCTCGCTGCCGGCCCCGGGCGGCATCGAGACGACCCAGCGGATCAAGCGCGAGGTGCCCAGCAGCGGCATCATCGCCCTCGCCGTCGCCGAGGACGAGGACCAGCTCTTCGAGGCGATCAAGGCTGGCGCGGCCGCGTTCGTCCTCAAGGACGTCAGCCCGGACGACCTCGTGGCCGTCATCCGTCGCGTCCGCGCCGGCGAGTACCTGATCAACGACAAGGTCTTCGCCCGGCCGTCGGTCGCCAGCCGGGTGCTGAAGGAGTTCCGCGAGCTGGCCGTCTACGGCCAGGAGGCAGCGCCCATCTTCGCGCCGCTGTCGCCGCGTGAGGTCGAGATCCTCGACAACATCGCCAAGGGCATGACCAACAAGCAGGTGGCATACGCGCTCACCATCAGCGAGCAGACGGTCAAGAACCACATGAGCTCGATCCTGCGCAAGCTGTCGGTCAACGACCGCACGCAGGCCGTGGTCTACGCGATGAAGCAGGGCTGGATCAGGATCCCCGAGGACTGAGGCAGGGGCACGACATGGCCGATCCCGCGACACGCGCCACGAGCCCGGCGGCGTCGACGCTGCAGGCTGATCTCGAGGCCGAGGCGGAGGTGCTGCAGCGCGAGATCGACGAGATCGCCCTCCTGCTGCGCCAGGTCCGGACGGAGGCTGAACGTCACCGTGCCCGCCGTCAGCAGACGGGTGAGCGGGTAGAGGCGCTGCTCGCCGAGAGCGGGGCCAGCGGCCAGCTGCGCGAAGCGCATGCGCAGCTGATGCTGCAGGCGCAGCGTACGGTGCTCATGGATGCCCAGGTCGAGGTCCTGGAGGGCAAGCACAAGATTCTCCAGCGCTTCGCTGCCAACGTCGCCCACACGCTCGAGCGCATGCGCGCCGGCGAGGCAGCGGGCGGCGTGGGTAGCCTGCCTGGCGCCGGCGGGCGAGCCGACGGCGACTCGCGCGCGGTCCTCGCCGGCCAGGAGGAGATGCGCCGCCAGATCGCCCGCCAGATGCATGACGGGCCGGCCCAGAGCATCGCCAACATCGCGCTGCAGGCGGAGGTCGTCCAGCGGTTGCTGTTGGCCGATCCGGCGGCCGGCGAGCGCGAGCTCGGCGAGCTGCGGCAGATGGTCCAGCACGCGCTCGAGGAGACCAAGAACTTCATCTTCGACGTCCGACCGATGGTGCTCGACGACCTGGGTCTCGTGCCGACGCTCCGCCGCGCTGCCCAGGACCGCGCCCGCCGGACCGAGCGTCGGGTGCGCTTCGAGTCGGTCGGGGCGGACCGGCGCCTCGACGCCGAGCTCGAGAGCGCACTCTTCCGCATCGTCGACGACGCCGTGGGCGGCTACATCGAGAGCGGCGCCGACGAGGTCGCCGTGCGCCTCAACTGGACGGACGAGGCGGTCAGCGTGACGGTCAGTAGGCTGGACGCGGCGGCACAGGCTGAGCCACCGGGCGGCGGTAGGCAAGCGGTGAGCGGCAGGCAGCCGAGCGCGGGGAGGCAGCCCGTTGGCGGCAGGCAGGCCAGCGCCGGGAGGCAGCCGGGCGAGCGCGAGCAGTCACTGCCACCGGCGCTCGCCGCGATGATCCAGGACCAGCGCCACCGCGACCTGACCGACCCAGCCCTACCAGAGGTGGTCTTCGCGGCGATCCGCTCGCGTGCGGCAGCCGTGGACGTCGAACTCACCGTCAACGATGAGGGTCGGTCCTTGACCGCTACCGTACGGCCGGCCTGACTGCTCGTCGGGCGGCCGTTACGGCCATCCATCGGCATCATCGCGCGCAGTACCCCTTTCCCATATTCCCGTCGTCCTGCCCGCCCTAGCCTTCCGGCTGACTCGTCACAAGAAACGAGCCTTTGATAAGAGCGGAGGGCGAAAATGCTTCATCTACACGGACTCCTGGCTCGCGATGAGCGCGGTCAGGGCCTGGCCGAGTACGCGCTGATCCTGGCGCTGATCGCGATCGTCGCGATTGGAGCCCTGATCTTCCTCGGCGGCGAGATTGGCAAGATCCTGTCCGAGGTCGGCTCGAAGGTCTGACCGCGACAGCGAGACGCACGAGACGCCGGCCGGCAACGGCCGGCGTCTTTGCTTATGCTCGGCCGGATGCAACGCCAGCCGATGGCGCGGACCCAAAGCGGGCAGAGCCTCGCCGAGTACGCGCTCATCGTTTCGCTGATCGTCATCGTCGCCCTCGTGGCGCTTGCCTTCTTCGGCACGCAGATCGGCGACATCCTCTCGATCATCGCCGAGCAGATCAACAGCTGAGACTGCGCCGGCTGCACAACGGCGCGGCTGATGGCGATCGACGCCCGTACCGCTTTCCTACTTCTACCGCCGCGTCCCGTGCGGCACAGTCGGCGCCGCGGCGTCGCTCGACGCCGGAGCGGAGGGTAGGGGAAATGAACGCCATGCGCGGCCGGTCGTCATCGTCCGCTGGGGAAGAGGGTCAGGGGCTCGCCGAGTACGCGCTGATCCTCGCCCTGGTCGCGGTCATCGCACTCGCGGCGCTGATGTTCCTCGGCGGCCAGATCGCGGCGACGCTGTCGCTGATCGGAAGCACGCTCTAACGTCGATACCTCCTCACCAACGGAGCGGTGACTACCTCGTCCTCCTCGGGGCAGCACCGCTCCTTTCCTTTCCTCGCCGATGCCTCGGCGCTGTGCCGCGCTCTCGACGGCGGCGTGACGGTCCTAGCCCATTCGTATGATCGCCACCCCTCTGCTCCGTCCCTAGAGTCGGTGCCACCTGTCACATCAGTGGAGCACTCCCTTTGAAGCGGAACCGCCTGTTTCTCGCCGCCGGTGTCGTCCTTGCGATGAGCTCATTCGTGTCGGTGCTCGCGTTCAGCTCGCCATCGTCGGATAGCCAGCTGGCGGCGCCCGAGACGGTCAGCGTCGTCGTTGCTGGGCGTGACATTCGGCTCGGCACGCGGGTCGCCGCCGAAATGCTCGACACCGTCGAGCGACCGACGACCGACGCTGTTGACACCTACCGCTCGATCGACGAGGTGGTCGGCTCGGTCGTCCGCCGGCCGGTCAGCGCCGGACAGGCGCTTCAGTCACGCGACTTCCAGAACGATGCCGGCGCTGACATCGCCGCCGCCGTGCGGCCGGGGTTGCGCGCCATCGCCGTGCCGCTCGATCGCGTCACCGCCGTCGCCTACCTCATCGAGGCCGGTGATTACGTCGACGTGATGATCGCGCTGGAGGACCTCGACGGACTCAACCCGCTCGTGGTGGCGAACCCGCGCGCCTACTCGCCGGGCGAGGAGGGCGCCGGGCCGGCTGACCCTTTCCTGCTCCTCGATGAGTACGTTAACAACACCTCGGTCAAGGTGATCGTACAGAACGTGCAGGTCCTGGCGACCGAGCTCGTCACGCCTGACGAGACGAGCAACAGCCAGCAGGTCACCGACGAGCCGTCGTTCGTCGCCGTGCTCGCCGTCACGCCTCAGCAGGCCGAGCTCGTCCGCTTTGCCCAGCTCGACGGCCACGTCTCACTGATGCTGCGCTCACCCGACGATCAGGCTGCCACAGACGTCGTCACCGGCGGCGTCACGCTGCAGCGGCTCGTCGAAGAGTACGGCGTGCTCCCGCCGCGCCCAGTTCTGCCCTAAGTCGGCGCTGAGCGAGGGGAGGCTGAACATGGCCGAGCGGATCCGCGTCGTCATCGTCGACGACATCTCCGAAACGCGCGAGCACCTGGCGAAGCTGCTCGGTTTCGAACCCGACATCGAGGTCGCCGGCTCGGCCGGCTCAGGACCCGAGGCGCTCGACCTCGCCGGCAGCCTCGAGCCGGACGTGCTGCTGCTCGACATCAACATGCCCGGGCTCGACGGGATTGCCACAGCCGAGCAGCTGGCGACGCGGGCGCCGAGCTCGGCGATCATCATGATGAGCGTCCAGGGCGAGCCGGATTACCTGCGCCGTTCGATGCTCGCCGGCGCGCGCGAGTTCCTCGTCAAGCCGTTCTCCGCAGATGAGCTGGCGGCCGCCATCCGCCAGGTGCACGCGCGCGAGCGACAGAAGCAGGGGCAGATGAGGACCGCCGTGCCGCACTCGCGCAACGGGCACGGCGGAGCGAGCGTCGCCGAGCGTCGTCAGGGCCGGGTCGTGACGCTGTTCTCGCCCAAGGGCGGTGTTGGTCGGACTACGATGGCCGTCAACCTCGCCGTCGCCGCTGCGACCGAGTTGCACCTGAAGGTCGTGCTCGTCGACGCCAGCCTTCAGTTCGGCGACGTCGGCGTCCTGCTCAACCTCAACCCGAAGAACAAGACGATCGCCGACGTCGTGCGCGAGATGAGCATGGACGATCCGGAAACGCTCGAGAGCATGCTCGTCGAGCACAGCAGCGGCCTCCGCGTCCTGCTCGCCCCACCCAGCCCCGAGCAGTCCGAGCTGGTCACGCCTGACCACGTCTCGACCATCCTGAGCGCGCTCCGCGCAACGCATGACATGGTCGTCGTCGATGCCTGGCCGTGGCTGCACGACACGACGATCACCTTCCTCGACCAGTCCGATCTCGTGCTGGCGCTGCTCACGCTCGAGATCAGCAACATCAAGAACATGCGCCAGTTCATCGAGCTCGTCGAGCAACTGGGTTACCCCGAAGGCAAGGTGCGGCTGGTGCTCAACCGGGCCGACTCGGCCTACGGCATCCGAGTGCAGGACGTGGAGAGCTCCATCGGCCGCAAGATCGACCACACCGTCGTCTCCGATGGGCGGACGGTCGTCTACGCGCTGAACCGCGGCGTGCCGTTCGTGGTCGGCAGCCGTCAGGCGCAGGTGAGCCAGGACATGATCCGCCTCGCCCGAGCCGCCACGGCCGGCAATGACGCCGGCGTGCCGGCGGCCGAGCCGCTGGTGCCGGTGCAGGCTGCCGGGCGCCGGTCGCTCTTCGCCTGGCGCTGAGGACCCGACATGAAGCAGAGCCGATCAGCCATGCCGTGCAAGGGGGAGGACAGCCGATGTCGCTATTGAGGCGGATCGAGAGCGCGCGCCCAGCCGCCGAGGGAGCGCTGGCGCCGTCGCCAAACGTGCCCGTGCCCGTGCCCGTGCCCGGAACCCCGGCGCCGGTGGGGGTCCCGCCGGCCGGCGGCGCCGCCGCCGCGCGCAAGCTGGCTCAGGTGCCGCTGCGCGAGACGTTCCGCGACGCCAAGTTCCGGATCCAGCAGCGCGTGATCTCGGATCTCGACCCGAAGCTCGACCTGACCAACCAGATCGAGGTCCGCCGCGAGATCGAGGAAACGTTCTCGCGCGCGCTCGACGAGGAAGGGCTCGCCCTCACCCGCGCCGAGCGGGCGCGCATGCTGGAGCAGATCACCGACGAGATCGTCGGCCTAGGTCCGCTGGAGCCGCTCCTCCGCGACGAGTCGGTGACCGAGGTAATGGTCAACGGCCCGCGTCAGGTCTACATCGAGCGCAGCGGCAAGATCGAGCTGACCAACGTCGTCTTCCAGAACGACGAGCACGTGATGCGCATCATCGACCGCATCATCAGCCCGCTCGGCCGGCGCGTGGACGAGAGCTCGCCGATGGTCGATGCCCGTCTCGTCGACGGCAGCCGCGTCAACGCGATCATCCCGCCGATCTCGCTCGTCGGGCCGGTGCTCACCGTGCGCAAGTTCGCGGCGACGCCGCTGACGACCGAGGACCTGATCCGCTTCGGCTCGGCGACGCCGGACATGTTCGACTTCCTGCGCGCGTGTGTCGAGGCGCGGCTCAACATCTTCGTCTCGGGCGGCACCGGCTCGGGCAAGACGACGATGCTGAACGTGCTCTCGTCGTTCATTCCCAACGACGAGCGCATCGTCACGATCGAGGACGCGGCCGAGCTGCAGCTCCGCCAGGAGCACGTCGTCACCCTCGAGGCCCGGCCAGCCAACATCGAGGGCAAGGGCGCCATCCCGATCCGCGAGCTGGTGCGCAACGCGCTGCGCATGCGCCCCGACCGCATCATCGTCGGCGAGGTCCGCGGCGGCGAGGCGCTCGACATGCTGCAGGCGATGAACACCGGCCATGACGGGTCGATGTCGACCGGCCATGCCAACACGCCGCGCGACATGCTGGCTCGCCTCGAGACGATGGTGCTGATGGCGGGCGTCGAGCTGCCGCTGCGCGCGATCCGCGAGCAGATCGCCTCCGCCGTCGACCTCGTCGTGCACCAGGACCGCCTGCGCGACGGCTCGCGCAAGATCACCGCCGTCACCGAGGTGCAGGGCATGGAGGGTGACGTGATCGTGCTGCAGGACGTCTTCGCCTTCGAGCAGACCGGCGTGGTCGAGGGCCGCATCGAGGGGCGCCTGCGACCGACCGGAGTCCGGCCGCGCTTCACCGATAAGTTCACGGCGATGGGCATCCACCTGCCCAGCGGGATCTTCGGGAAGTTCTGATGGACGTCACGACGCTCGCCGTCGCCGCACTGGCCGCGCTCGGCGTGATGCTCATCTTCGTCGGCGTTGCCGGCGGCCCCGACGTGAGTGCCCGCCTCGAGCGCTACGTCTCGACCGAGAAGCCGCAGGAAACGGAGACGCGCCAGCGGCAGGGACTGGGCGAGATCATCGGTGGCTCGGTCGCCATGGCGAACCTCAACCGGGTCGTGGAAGCACGCGACTGGGGCGCCAACCTCGCTCGCGAGCTGGCCCGTGCCGACCTCGCGCTAAAGCCGAGCGAGTTCATCGCGCTCCGCGCCGCCGCCCTGTTCGGTATTCCGCTGGGCCTGATGGCGTTGAGCCCCTTCGTCGAGAGCTTCGATAACCCGCTGGCCTGGCTTGGCGGCGCGGTCTTCGGCTTCTGGCTGCCGCGGGCATGGCTCGGCCGGCGTAAGTCGCGCCGGCTCAAGGCGTTCAACACCGGCCTGGCCGACACGATCACGCTGATCGCCAACGCCCTGCGCGCCGGCTCGTCGTTCCTGCAGGCGATCGAGATGGTGGTGCGCGAGACGCAGCCGCCAATCTCGACCGAGTTCGGGCGGGTGATCCGTGAGGTCAACCTCGGCCTGCCGCTCGACGAGGCGCTGACAAACATGACGCGCCGCGTCCGCTCGGACGACCTTGATCTCATGAACACCGCCATCTCCATCCACCACCAGGTGGGCGGCAATCTCGCCGAGATCCTCGACTCGATCGCCTTCACCATCCGTGAGCGGGTGAGGATCAAGGGCGAGATCCGCACGCTGACTGCCCAGCAGCGGATGTCCGGCTACGTTGTCGGCTTCCTGCCCCTCGCGCTGGTCGCGATCCTGACGCTCATCGCGCCGCAGTTCATGGATCCGATGCTGCGCAAGCCGCCCGAGCTGTTCGGGCTGCCAGCAGGCGTCATCATCCTTGCCATCGGCGGCGTGATGATGCTGATCGGCTTCATGTTCATCCGGCGCATCGTCGACATCGAGGTCTGAGCAATGTCGCTACCGCTGCTGATGGCCATCGTCGCCGCCGCCGGCGTTCTGCTGATGTTCATCGGCCTCGCCGGCTCGCGCTCGATGGACCCGGTCCAGGCTCGTCTCTCGCAGCTTGGTTCGATGCAGGCACGCACCCTCGAAGAGCTCGAGCTGCAGCAGCCGCTCTTCGAGCGAACCCTCCGCCCGCTGGCCATTCGGCTGTCCGGCCTGGGCCGCCGACTGACCAGCCCGTCGAAGGTCAGCCGGACGGAGAAACGACTGGGCATGGCCGGCAATCCGGGCAACCTGCGGACGGTCGACTTCCTGGGCATGAAGGTGCTGCTCGCTGTCATCGTCGCCGCCGTCGCCTTCTTCTGCCTGGCCGTGCTGGCGCGCGACCTGGCCTTCGGCATCATGGCGTCGCTCGCCCTCGGTGGCATCGGCTTCTTCCTACCCGAGTTCTGGCTCAGCCGGCACATCAAGGAGCGCCAGCGGCTGATCCTGCGCGCCGTGCCCGACACGCTCGACCTGCTGACGATCTCCGTCCGCGCCGGGCTGGGCTTCGATGGCGCGCTGGCCAAGGTGATCGAGAAGACCGGCGGGCCGCTCGCCGACGAGTTCCGCCGAGCGCTGGCCGAGGTGCGCATGGGCAAGCTGCGGCGCGACGCCCTACGCGATGTCGTCGGGCGGACCGAGGTGCCGGCGCTGACCAACTTCATCGGCGCGATCGTCCAGGCCGAACAGCTCGGCGTGTCGATCAGCAAGGTCCTCCAGATACAGTCCGAGCAATTGCGCATCGATCGCCGCCAGCGCGCCGAAGAGATGGCCGCCAAGGCGCCGATCAAGATGCTCTTCCCGTTGGTCGGCTGTATCTTCCCGTCGATGTTCATCGTCATCCTGGGGCCGGCGATCATCCTCATCGCCACCAACCTGAGCACTCCTCGCTGAGCGAAGCCGGCGCGGCGCTCGTCGCCGGCGGCCGCGTGATCGCCGGCCGCGTGTGGGTCGCCCGCTCGTTCGCCGCCCGCTGGCGCGGGCTGATGGGGCGCGCCGCTCTCGAGCACGACGAGGGCCTCTATCTGCCGGGCAGCAACGGCGTACACATGCTGTTCATGCGCTTTCCGATCGACTGCGTCTTCGTCGACCGGCCGGCGGCCGACGGAAGCCAGCGCGTGGTCGCGCTCCGCCGTGCGCTGCCACCGTGGCGCGGCGTCGTGTGGTACGTGCGCGGCGCGCACGGGGCCTTCGAACTTCCGGCAGGCACGATCGACCGGTCGGGTCTCGCCGTCGGCGACGTGGTCAGGTTGGAGCAGCGGACGGCTGCGTAGGCAATCGGTCGAGGAACGTGCCGGCCCGCTCCCCGCGATCCGGAGCAAGGAACGGCGCGACGAGCGCGACCAGGGCCACGAGTGGGAAGGTCGTCTCGGGCAGCCAGCACAACATCGGCACGCCGGCGCCCCACCACTGGCCGCGGGCAACCAGGAAGGCAGCCGGTACGAGCAGGTGGGTCAGGTAGTGGTCCCACAGCAACGGCGAGAGGAGCAGCGTCGCCACGACCGTGACGACGTAGCTCAGCTCACGGTCGCGGCGCAGGCTGAGCAGGACGGCGTTGATCGCCGCGGCGTAGCCGGCGGCCTGCGCCACGCCGGCCGCCCAGGGCGGCCAGCCGAGCGAGGTGGCGAATCCACCGAGTGATAGGTTGCGGACGACGCCCTCGAAGCTCACATTGCGGAGCACGGCCACGTAATCGAGCCAGCCGGAGAGGCCGACGAAGGGCAGCGTGAGCAGCAACATCGCGACACCGGCCGCCAGGAACCCGACCAGCGGGCGCCAGTGCCCGCGGATCAGCCACCAGCCCAGGACGAGCGCCATCGTCGGCCGCAGGGCGACCGCGGCCGCAACGGCCGCGCCACCGGCGGGGCGGTCCAGGAACCGCCAGCCGAGCACGGCAAAGAAGGTAACGACGAGGCTGATGTTGCCCAGCACGCTGTCGCGCACCACCGGCCAGCTCAGCCCGGCGATACCGAACATGAACAGACGGACCGGCCACGAGACGGGCATCAGCGCGCACGTCAGGCCCAGGATGGCCAGCCGCAGGGCAAGCCAGACGAGCGTCGCCGTTTCCCGCGGCAGCCCCGTCAGTGGCGTAAAGAACACCGCCGGCGGCGGCGAGTAGAGGTACAGCCCCAACGGGCCGGGCCGGAACGGCCCGGCGAGCGTTTCCGGCTGATACGGGGTGCCCGTTTCCAGGATGCGCTGCGCGGCCGCGTGATACGCAGCATAGTCGTAGCCCCAAGCGACGTTGGTCCGCGAAATGTACAGGGCCGCGACGAGGAAGACGAGCCCGGCGATCGCGATACCGACGGCCAGCGGGTCACGCCACCGCCCAGCACTCAGCATTCGCCGGATGATAACCGGCTGATAAGCGCGACCCGCCAAGCTATGCCTGATGGACGTGCTGCTCGACCTGCTCCTGCCGCCGCATTGTCCCGGCTGTGGCCGGGAGGGCAGCGCGCCGTGCGCCGACTGCCGAGGCGCCATCGCACGACGCCTCAAGGAGCCGCCGGGCGTGCCCATCGGCCTCGCCGCCGGGCTGCCCGCCGGGCTGGCCCAGCTAGAGTGGTGCGCCTCGTTCAGCGGTCCGGCTCGCGCCGCCCTTCACGCCCTCAAGTACGCCGGGGAGCGC
>JALYGJ010000149.1 GCA_030777155.1 Chloroflexota bacterium
CGCGGTTGGCCGGTATGCGCAACGGCCGGCTCGTCATCGGCATCCTGGGCCTGCCCTACACCTGTCCGCCGGCGCCGTTCGAGCTCGCACTGCTGTGCCGTGATCGCTTGGGACCGTCGCTCTCGATCAGCGTGTTCACGCCGGCACCGATCGCGCTGCCCGTCGTTGGCCCCGCCGAGAGCGCGAAGGTGGAGCGGTTGCTCGCCGAGGTCGGCGTCGACTTCGCGGCCGGCCGGCAGGCGACGGCTGTCGAAGACGCCGCGATCTCCTTCGCCGACGGGTCGCAGCTGGTCTTCGACACCCTGCTGGCGGTGCCCGCCCACCGCTGCCCGGCAGTGCTCGTCGAGGCCGGCCTGGCTGATGCCGGCGGATGGCTCCGGCCTGATCCGCGAACGCTCGAGCTCGGTCGGCCGGACGTCTATGCCGTCGGCGACTGCACCGCGATCATGCTGGCCAACGGCCTACCGTTGCCCAAGGCGGGCGTCTTTGCCCATGCCCAGGGCGAGGTCGCCGCGCGGCGCATCGCCGCGCGCCTCGACGGTGCGCAGCCGTCGGCGACGTTTGACGGTGAGGGCTACTGCTTCATCGAAACCGGTGGCGGCCGCTCGGCGAAGGCCGTCGGGTCGTTCATGGCCGATCCGGTCGACGTGCGCATAGATGAGCCGTCACCGGCGGTCATGGCCGAGAAGGTCGAGTTCGAGCGATCGCGGCTGGCGGCCTGGTTCGGCGGCTGAGAGACTGCCGCTCGCCCGACCGCTACGACTGGTACGCCGCCTCGCCGTGCAGGGCGAGGTCGAGGCCCATCTCCTCGGCCTGCGGCTCGACGCGCAGTCCGAGCACGAACTCGACGACCTTGACGATGACGAACGTCGCACCGGCCGCGAACGCGGCACATGCGGCGACGGCCGTCAGCTGGATGATCAGCTGGCCGATGTTGCCCTCGATCGCGCCGGCGACGCCGCCGATCGCGCTGACCGCCAGCACGCCCGTCGCGAGCGCCCCGAAGACGCCACCGACGCCGTGGACGGCGAAGACGTCGAGCGCATCGTCGATGCGCAGCCGCTCGCGCAGCAGGGTCGCGCTGTAGCAGATCGCGCCGACGCCGAGTCCGATCAGAACGGCCCCGCCAGCGTTGACGAAGCCGGCCGCCGGCGTGATCGCGACGAGGCCGGCGACCGCACCGATCGCGGCGCCGACGACGCTGACCCTGCGCCGGTGGAGGTAGCTCGCCAGCACCCACGTCAGCGTGGCTGCCCCAGCGGCGGTGTTGGTCACCAGCAGGGCGTTGGCCGCGATGCCGCTGGCGCCAAGGGCGGAGCCGGCGTTGAAGCCGAACCAGCCGAACCACAGCAGCCCGGCGCCGAGGACGGTCATCGGCACGTCGTGCGGCTCCATCCTGTCGCCGTTCACGACACGCCGGCCGACGAGCATCGCCGCCACCAGCGCCGACACGCCGGAGCTGATATGGACCACTGTGCCGCCGGCAAAGTCGAGCGCGCCCAGCTCGCGCAGCCAGCCGCCCGGCGCCCACACCCAGTGGGCAAGTGGTGAGTAGACGAAGACCGACCACAGGACCGTGAACAGGACGAAGGCGCCGAAGCGCTTGCGTTCGGCGAACGCGCCGCTGATGAGTGCCGGCGTGATCGCGGCGAACATCAGCTGGAAGGCCGCGAAGAGGACGAACGGCACCGTCGGCGCGTAGTCGGCGTTCGGCTCAAGACCAACGTTGGCGAAGCCGAGGAAGTCGAGCCCGCCGATCAAGCCTGCGCCGTTGACGTCACGCCCGAAGGCAAGGCTGAAGCCGACGAGGACCCAGATCACGCTGACCAGGGCCAGCCCGAAGAAGCTGTGCATGATCGTCGAGAGCACGTTCTTGCGTCGTACCAGGCCGCCGTAGAACAGCGCCAGCCCGGGCAGCATCACCATCACCATCGCGGTTGCGATGAGCAGCCACGCCGTGTCGCCTGCGCTCAGCTCTGCCACTCGAGATCCTCCCGCTGCACCATCCACGAAGCCGCCAGCCAGCCCGGCACGAGCCGGCTGCGACGGACGTTAGACGCCGGCCGCGGCGCGGTCAGCGGCAGAGCGGTGGACGATCGGTGGCGGCCGCGTTGTCTTTGGGTTGCGCGGCAGTTACACGAGTGCGGCGGCGCCGCGCAGTCGCTCGACCAGCCCTTCCGCGCCCAGCCTGGTGAGCGCGCTGCGCGCTTCGTTCACGGCCCGCGCCGCGTCATCGCCAGCCGCCCCGAATGTCGCGAGCTCGAGTTGGGCAAGAGCCAGTTGCAGCGTGTACCCAAGGTGGCTCCAGTGCCCGATCGCCGCCGCGTATGCCGAGGCGGCGTCTTCGTCGCGCAGCGCGGCGAGGCCGGCGCGCAGCGTGTCATGTTGGGCGTGGCGGAGGCGCGAGCGAGGCGGTTGCTCACGGTAGGCGTGCAGCGCGGCGGCCAGCTGGACTTGATCGCGCAGCCAGAGCGCGGCACGGCCGGCGACGAACTGACCGTCCAGCCGATGGGTCGGGCTGCGCGACGCCATCAAGCCTTCGCGCTGTGCTTCGTCGAGCCGGCCCTCGGCCAACGCCACCTCGGCCAGGGCGAGGTGGTGCGCCGTCTCGTGCTGCGTGACCGTCCGCTCCGGTTGCGATACCCACCGGCTGAGCAGCTCTTGCGCACGGTCGCGTTCGCCACGAAACGCCGCCACTACGGCGAGGTTGTCGTGAAGGTGCTCCCACTCGTGCGCGACGAAGGCCTCCTCGTCGAGCGCAGCGATCTCGTCGAGCACCTCGTTCCACTCGCCGCGGGCGAGGCGAAACTCCAGCAGCGTGTGGCGGAAGCGGCTCGTCCAACCGACCTCGCCAACCCGCTGGCCGAGCTCGAGCCCCGCCTCGATGATCCTGATCGCCTCCGCCGGCGAGTCCTCGCTTTCGAGCGTGACGAGATTGTTCGTCGCGCGCAGTGCGGCGGTGAATGCACCGTACCGTTCGGCCAGCACGAGTGCGCCGCGCAGCACCGCCTGGGCTTCGCGTGGTCGCCCCAGCCCGTCAACCGCGGTGGCACGGTTGACGAGCGCCTCGACGACCGTGTTCACCTGGTCGGACCGCTCGGCGACTACGAGCGCGCGTTCTGCCCACTCCAGGGTGGCGCGCCAGTCTCCGCGGTTCAGGTGTGCGCGCGAGAGCGCCGCCATCAGCGGGGCCGCCTCCGGCTCGTCCGGTGACGGCAACTGGGCGAGTGCCTCGGTCGCGAGGTCGACTGCCTGCTCGATGTGCACGTCGTCAATGAGTGCCGTGGCCAGCGTCCCGCCGGCCCGCGCGATGGCCGTGCTGTCCGCCTGCTGGCGATACCAGTCGAGCGCCTGACCCAGGTACCGCTCGGCGCTCGGGCGATCGCCGGCGGCACGCGCGACCTCTCCCGCGCGCTCGAGTATCGCGGCCCGCTCGGCGGAGTCCTGCGTGACGGACAGCGCCTGCTCGAGGTAGGCCAGCGTCTGCTGGTACGAGTGCAGCCGGCGCGCACGTTCGGCGGCCGCCAGCAGGTAATCACGCGCCTGCTCGCGGAGCGCCGCCGCGTCGGGATGGTCCGGCGCTGCCTGATAGGCAGCCAGCATGTGGCTGGCGACGATGCCGACAGCGTCTTCGTCGCCCACCTCGATGAAGTAGCGTGCAGCGGCAGCGTGCCGTGCGCGCCGCTCTGCGCGGGCCAGACCGGCGTACGCGACCTCGCGGATCGCGCCCTGCACGAAGCCGAGCTGGCCACGTTCGGGCGATCGCGGGTCCGTTTCGACGCGCAGCAGCTCCTTGGCCAGCAGCGAGGCGACGATCTGGTCGACCTCGGCGGCTCCGCGATCGGGAGCAATGGCGAGCAGCGCGTCGCGCTGGAATGTCTGGCCCAGAACCGACCCGTCCTGCAGCAGCCGCCGCTCAGGTGCGGGCAGCGCATCGAGGCGTGCCGCGATGAGCGCATGGAGCGTCTCTGGCAGCGCCAGTCGCTCCGGGCTGCGCACCAGGCGGTAGCCTCCCACCGCGGGCTCGAGCACGCCCTGGTCGATGAGCATGCGCACCGTCTCGACGGCGTACAGCGGCACGCCCTCCGAGCGGCGCACCACGGGCCCGACGATCGAATCGGGCAGGCCGGGGGCGAGGCCGTCGAGCAGCTCGCGCATCTCGCCTTCGGGCAGCGGATCGAGATGGAGCGAGCTGAAGCTGCGCACGCCCGCGCCCCACGTCGGGCGATCCTCGAGCAGCTCAGGCCGGGCAAGGGTGATGACGAGGATGGGGAACGAGCGCGACCACTGCAGGAGGCTCTCCACGAAGTCGAGCAGGCCGGCGTCTGCCCAGTGAATGTCCTCGAAGACGAGCACCAGCGGCGCGCGCGCGGCGAGGCGCTCGAACAGCGCTCGCCAGGCACCGAAGAGCTCGCCGCGGTCGCCCTGCGGAATGGCGCCGATACCGAGCAGTGCCGCGAGGCGCGGCTCTAGCCACTGCCGGTCGTTCGCGTCGGGGACCTCGGCCGCGAGCAGCCGGCTGAGCTTGTCGCTGCTGCTCGCCGCATCCTCCTCCTCGGCGATGCCCGCCGCGCGCCGGACCATCTCGGCCAGTGCCCAGTAGCTGATACCCTCCTGGTAGGCCGGCGACCGGCCCTGCAGCCAGCGCGTCTCAGCGGCCAGCCCACTGACGTACTTCTCGAGCTCCCACGCCAGGCGCGTCTTGCCGATGCCTGCCTGCCCCATCACCGATACCAGCCGAGCACGGCCCTCGCGCACGGTCGCGTGGTAGAGCTCGCGCAGCAGCTGCAGCTCGGCGCCTCGGCCGACGAACGGCGGCTCGAGGACCTCCGCGCGGCTCCGCTGGGCGCCGCCGGCCCCGACCAGGTGCGTTGCCTGCCACGCGACCACCGGGTCGGACTTCCCCTTCAGGGCCAGGTCGGGCAACCGGCGAAAGGCGATCGAACGCCCGGCCGCGCGGTGGGTCGCTTCGCCGACGATCACCGTGCCCGGGTCGGCCGCCGCCTGTAGTCGGGCGGCGGTGTTGACGATGTCGCCGGCAACGAGTCCCTGGCCGGTGGCGCCGACCGAGACGGCGGCCTCGCCGGTGTAGACGCCGGCGCGCGCGGAAAGCTCAGGCAGCGCGCGACGGAGGCCGAGTGCGGCGACGCTCTGGACCAGATCGAGCGCGCAGCGGACAGCTCGCTCGGCATCGTCTTCGCGCGCGACGGGTGCTCCCCAGACGGCCATGACCGCGTCGCCGATGAACTTCTCGATGCTGCCGCGGTAGCGCCCGACGACCTCGCGCGCCACGTCGTAGTACTCGGTCAGCAGCTCGCGCACGGCCTCCGGGTCGCGGCTCTCGGACAGCGGCGTGAAGCCGACCAGGTCGGCGAAGAGGATCGACACCAGCCGGCGTTCGGCGGCCGCGGTGATCGCCTGCTCGCCAACGGCGGTGGTCGCGGCGGCTGCGCCGGTGCCGAGGATCGGCAGCGCCGTTCCGCATTCGCCACAGAACTTGCTGCCACCGGTCTCGACCGTCCCGCACGTTGGGCAGCTGACGCCGAGACGGCTGCCGCACTCGCGGCAGAATTTCCGACCCGCTTCGTTTAGGGTGCCGCAGCGTGAACAATGCATCCCCGCTCCCCGCTCTACTGGTCGAGACGATAGCCCACGCCACGCACGGCAACCGGCGCGGGCGCGCCCACCTGGGCCAGCTTCTCGCGCAGCCGGGCGAGGTGCGGCTTGAGCCAGAGCGGATCGGGATCGTTCTCGTCGGGCCAGCCGGCGGCGAGCAGCTCGCCGTGCGGCACGAGCTCGCCGAGGCGCTCGACGAGCAGCGCCAAGAGCCGGAACTCGATCGCCGTGGCAGGCACCTGCCGGCCCTGCCAGCGGATCTCGTGCCGCCGGCGGTCGAGTTCCCAGCCGTGCGTGGTCGCGGCCGCCGGGCGTGCCGCGGTGCGACGCACGATGGCCCGAATGCGGGCGAGGATCTCGGCCGACGGCACGCCCTTGCGCACGAAGTCGTCGGCACCCAGCTCGAGCAGCTCAGCCGGCGCAGCCCGGTCGCGCTCGCCCGACACGATGATGATCGGGACGTTTGAGTGTGCCCGCAGCTGGCGGCAGACCTCCGCGCCGTCCAGGCCCGGCATGGCCAGGTCGAGCAGCACCGCATCGACCGCCTCCGCCCGGAATCGGCGCAGTGCCTCCGCGCCGTCATACGCCGGGACGATGCGATGGCCGGCCTTGCCCAGCACCGCGCCGAGTGCTCCCACCCAGGCTGTCTCGTCGTCGACGACGAGGACGGTCAGCCCTTCGGCAGCCTGGCTCATCGGCTGGCGCCGGTCAATCGCGTGCCGAAGGCCCAGTCTTCGAGGGCGCGCTGCAAGGCTGCCGGCCGACGGCCGTCGACGATCACGACGCCGGGGCTGCCCGAGCGCAGAGCGGCCAGCGCTCCCTGCACCTTGGGGATCATGCCGCCGCTGATGACGCCTTCGCTGATCAGCTGCTCGGCGGTCAGCTCGTCGAGCTGACGGATGGGCCGGCCGGCCCGATCGCTGACGCCGTCGGTGTCTGTCATCAGCACCAGCGCGGCACTGAGCGCGCCGGCGATGCCGGCAGCGACTTCGTCGGCATTGACATTGC
>JALYGJ010000150.1 GCA_030777155.1 Chloroflexota bacterium
CGCGCCTACCAGCTGCTCGACGACGGCATGGCGCCCGAGCGGGTCGCGCGCTGGTACGAGTTTGGCCTGGCCGACGCACTCGGCATGCGGCCCGAGGTCGAGCGCTGCGTCGAGTGCGACCGCGTGCTCGAGCCGTCCGACGAGTACCGCTGGGTACCCGTGCTTGGCGGCGTGCTATGCGATGCCCACCTGCTGCCGCCGGCCGAGCAGGCGCCGCTGTCGCTCGCCGCGCTCAAGCTGTTGCGCGCCTACCGGCGGATGGACATCGAGGCGATCGCCGGGCTGCGCCTGCCGCGCGGTGTCGAGCTGGAGGCGGAGAGCGCGCTGCGCCGCTTCATCCGCCACGTGCTCGAGCGCGAGCCGCGTTCGCTGACCTTCCTCGACGAGGTCCGGGCGGGCGCCACTGCGCAACCGTCGGCGTGATGTTCGCGCCGCCGGTCTGACTACAATCGGCCGGATGGACGACCAGACGACCCTCAGCCTGACCACCGATGAGCGCGACGTGTTGCGCGACGTGCTCGACCGCGACTTCCGTGACCTGAAGCAGGAGATCGGCAGCACCGAAGACTGGGAGTACAAGGAGGCCCTCAAGGCGCGCCGGAGTCTGCTCGAAGCGATCCTGAGGAAGCTCGGGGCGGAGCTTTGACGCTTGCCGCCTCCGAGCCGGCGCCGGCCGTCCGCAACCTCGACACGATCGTCTCGCTGGCCAAGCGCCGCGGCTTCGTCTTCCCCAGCTCGGAGATCTACGGCGGCATCAACGCCGTGTGGGACTACGGGCCGCTCGGCGTGGAGCTGAAGAACAACGTCAAGCGGGCGTGGTGGCGGGCGATGGTCCAGGAGCGCGACGACATCGTCGGGCTCGATGCCGGGATCCTCATGCACCCGCAGGTATGGCGCACCTCGGGCCACGTGGACGCATTCACCGACCCGCTCGTCGAGTGCCGCACCGACCACCTCCGCTTCCGCCTCGATGAGCTGCCCGGCGCCGACGCCCTGAGTGCGACCGACCTGCGCGACCCCGGCATCGTCGAGCGGCTCGGGCTGCGCTGCCCGGTCGACGGCGGCGAGCTGACGCCGCCGCGCCGCTTCAACCTGATGTTCCGCACGTTCATGGGGCCGGTAGAGGACGACGCGGCGATCGTCTACCTGCGGCCGGAGACGGCGCAGGGCGCCTACGTCAACTTCCGCAACGTCCGCGACACGGCGCGCAAGAAGATCCCCTTCGGCATCGCCCAGGTCGGCAAGGCATTCCGCAACGAGATCACCCCGGGCAACTTCGTCTTCCGCACCCGCGAGTTCGAGCAGATGGAGATGCAGTACTTCGTCCATCCCGACCGGGCCGCCGCGATCTTCGAGGAGTGGCTGCCGCGTCGCTGGTCGTGGTACCTGCGCTACGGCGTCAGCGAGGCGCGCCTACGGCGGCGCGAGCATGCGCCCGATGAGCTGGCCCACTACGCCAAGAAGGCCGTCGACATCGAGTACCGCTTCCCGTTCGGCTGGAAGGAGCTCGAGGGGGTGCACAACCGCGGCGACTGGGACCTGTCGCGCCACGCCAGGGAGTCGGGCGAGAACCTGACCTACTTCGACGCGCAGAGCGAGGAGACCTACACCCCGTTCATCGTCGAGACGGCGGCCGGCGCAGACCGGGCCGCCTTCACCTTCCTGATCGATGCCTACCGGGAGGAGGAGGTGCGCGGCGAGAAGCGCGTCGTGCTCGGGCTGCACGCTGACCTGGCGCCGTACAAGGTGGCAGTCCTGCCGCTGCTCAAGAAGCGGCCCGAGATCGTCGAGCTGTGCCAGCGGCTGCGCGCCGACCTGGCGACGGAGATGATGGCGGTCTACGACGACACCGCCTCGATCGGCAAGCTCTACCGCCGCCAGGACGAGATCGGCACGCCGTGGTGCGTGACGGTCGATGTCGACTCCCTCGACGACCGGGCGGCGACCGTTCGTGAGCGCGACTCGATGAACCAGGATCGCGTGCCGCTTGAGGGCGTGAAGCGGATGCTGCTCGACCGCTTGGCGGCCGCCCGGGCCGGCTGACCGGCGGCGCGGACCGGGGCGGCGTACGCCTACGGCGCGGCGGTGACCGTGATCGGCGGCGAGAGAGCGCTCTTGTTACCGGCGGCGTCGATGGCGCGCACCTGGTAGTAGTGCTTGCCGGCCGTCGGCCGGTCGGTGTAGGTCAGCGCCGTCTGCTTGGTGCCGATGGCCACGCCGTCGCGGAAGACGCGGTAGCGGATCGTTCCCTCGACCCACGCGGTCGACGCGTTCCACGAGAGCTTGACGTATCGGTTGGGCTTCGGGACGCCGGTCAATCCGGTCGGCACGGACGGTGGCGGTGTGGTGTAGGCGGTGACGGTGATCGACGGCGAGAGAGCGCTCTTGTTACCGGCGGCGTCGATGGCGCGCACCTGGTAGTAGTGCACGCCGGCTGTCGGCTGGTCGGTGTAGGTCAGCGCCGTCTGCTTGGTGCCGATGGCCACCCCATCGCGGAAGACGCGGTAGCGGATCGTTCCCTCGACCGACGCGGTCGATGCATTCCACGACAACTTGATGATCCGGTTGGGCTCGGCCACCGCGGTGAGCCCGGTCGGTACGGTCGGTGGCGTGACCGGCGCGATGATCGTCAATGCGCCGGTCGCCGAGTGATCGCCCGACCTTGCCCTGACCGTGTAGTCGCCCGTCGACTCCGCAGTCAGCAGCCCGCTGTCGCTGATCGTTGCGCCGCCGCTGACGCTCCACGCCGCCGGGCCGGGGGTGACGCCGTTGTAGTGCGTATCGTGGCCCTTGGCCACGTACTGCTGGGTCTGGCCGACGGCGAGCGTCTTCTGGGCAGGCGCGACGAGCAGCGTGCTCAACGGACCGGTCGGGAACGTGCTGATCACCTGCAGCGTGTTGGAGACGGTTCGCTCCTCGCCCGGGTCCGTCGAGCCGCCACCGGAGAGCGCGTTGGCGACGCTCACCTCGTGGTCGCCCGGCCGGCGCAGGGCCAGCGTCGTCGACCCGCCGCCGTCGAGATTGATCGCCGCGACGGCGCCCATGTCGACCATCAGCTGGGCCAGGTCGTCAAGGCGCAGGCCGGCGCTGACAGTCGACCTGCCCTCGACGGCGACCATCAGCACCTTGCCGCTGCCGGTGATGCCGACAACGCTGCGCGGATGGGCATAGGTGATGTCGTTGAGGTCGTATGGCCGGATGTCGACGCGTCCGTCGTAGACGATCAGCTGCTTGGCGCCGATGGCATGGACTGTGTCGTCCCAGCCCGACTCGATGCTCGTGCTGATCGTGAGCTTGTCGCCCATCTCAAGGCCGGCGTACAGCTGCGCCTTCTCGCCGCTCGCCGAGAGCACGACCTGCCCCGCGCCGATCGGCGCGTCGCCCAGCCCGCGGCGGATGCCCACGACCGTACCGCTGTACGTTCCGGTCAGGCGCAGCGGCAGTGCGACACCTTCGAGGATGTACTCGTCGCCGTCGTCGCCGGTCCAGGTGTGGGTGTCGAAACGCGGCGTGAAGATCGACGTCTCGCCGGGCATCCGGCCGGCATTGACGCGGTTGACACTGCCAGTCGCGCCGCTCGGCACGGTTACCGTGACCGACACCGTTGGGACGCCGATGCGCGCCCGGCCGCGGGTATCGACGGCGAACGTGCTGAGGACACCGCCACGCACGTTCAGGCTGGTGAGCTCGCCGTCCTGCACGTTGAGGCCGCGCGCCGAGTAGTGCGTGCCCGGGTACGAGTTGAAGGTGGGGCCGTTGAGTGCCGCGACGACACGACGGCCCTCGGTGCTGTAGCGGAGCGCCTGGGACGTTGTCTTCTCGCGCGCGTTCACCTTGTCGCGCGGCAGAGATGTCCGGAAGTGGATACCCGACTGCGCTGGGTCCACCTCGGCCACCCGGACCACCTGCGGGCCATTGTCCGCCTGCGCGCTGCCCCAGCGATAGATCACCCCCGGGGCAACCGGGTCCTCGCCCATGGCGCTGAAGGGCGCGGTGAGCGCTGCGCGGACGGACAGGGCCGGCGCGAGCACACCGGCAAGCACGAAAACTGCCGCGACCAGCGGGCGCAACGCGCCCGTCGTTGTGGCTGACATCTATCCCCCTCCTGGACCCCGCGGCTGGGTGCGTGCGCGACTCTAGCGGTTGGGAACCTGGATGGGAAGATCGTACGGTGCTGACCGGCAACGGTACCAGTCAGCAGGCGGTAGCTTTGACGGCCACCGACCCGTGCCGACCACGGTCGCTCGGGCCGGCTCGTCAGATGGCCACCCGCCTGACGGTCATGCCGCCATCGCTCAATGCAGGATCTGCGAGAGGAACTGCTTCGTGCGCTCCTGCTGCGGGTCGCCGAAGATCTGGCTGGGCGGGCCCTGCTCGACGATCACGCCTTCATCGAAGAAGACCATTCGGTCGGCCACCGCGCGGGCGAAGCCCATCTCGTGAGTCACGCACAACATCGTCATGCCCGACTCGGCCAGCTCGCGCATCACGTCGAGCACCTCGTTGATCATCTCCGGGTCGAGCGCCGACGTCGGCTCGTCGAAGAGCATGATCTTGGGCTGCATCGCCAGCGCCCGAGCGATCGCCACACGCTGCTGCTGGCCGCCCGACAGCTGGGCCGGATACTTGTGCGCCTGCTCCGGGATGCCGACCCGCTCGAGCAGCTCCATCGCCTTCTCCTCGGCCTTCTTACGCGACCACTTGCGCACCTTGATCGGGCCCAGCGTGACGTTGTGCAGCGCGGTCAGGTGCGGAAAGAGGTTGAACGACTGGAAGACCATGCCGATCTCGCTGCGAATGGCGGCGATATTGCGGATGTCGTCGGAGAGCTCGATGCCGTCGACGATGATCTCGCCGCGCTGGTGCTCCTCGAGGCGGTTGATGGTGCGGATGAAGGTCGACTTGCCCGAGCCCGATGGGCCGAAGATGACCAGCACCTCGCCCGCCCTGACCGTCAGGTCGATACCGCGCAGCACGTGCAGCTGGCCGAACCACTTGTGCACGTCACGGCAGACGATGATGTCGGTCGCCGTCCGGTCGCCCCTCGCCGCAGCCTGCTCGCTGCTCATCGCCTGCCCACTCCCATCGCCGCCTCCAGTCGGTAGCTTGCCTGCGACATCGCGTAGCACATGATGAAGAAGACGGCGCTGATGAAGACGTAGACTTCCATGTGCGCGCCGAAGAATTGCGACTGCGCCAATACCGAGCGCCCGATCCCCAGCAGCTCGAGCAGCCCGCCGCCGGCGACGAAGACTAGCGTGGTGTCCTTGAGCAGGCTGATGAACAGCCCGACGTTGGCCGGGATGACGGCCCGCAGCGCCTGCGGCAGGACGATGTAGAGGTTGCGCTGAAGGGGATTGAGGCCGATCGCGTTGGCCGCCTCCAGCTGGCCGAGGGGGATCGCCTGCAGCCCGCCGCGCACGTTCTCGGCAACGTAGGCGGCGGTGAAGATGGTCAGGCCACCGATCGCGCGCAGCAGCGCGTCGATGCGCAGGTCGCCGGGCAGGAACAGCTGGAGCATGACCGCGGCCATGAACAGGATCGACACCAGCGGCACGCCGCGAACGGCCTCGATGTAGACGGTGCAGACGATGCGGATCGCCGGCAGGTCACTGCGCCGGCCCAGCGCGAGCAACACGCCCAGCGGGAACGACAGCACGATCGAGGAGATGGCCAGCACGAACGTCAGCAACAGCCCGCCCCACAGCAGCGAGCGCACCTCGACCAGCGGGGTGCCGCCGACGCCGGCCAGCAGCAGGCCGTAGAGCGGGATCGACAACAGCCATGCCGCGCCCAGCAGCCGGGTCGGCGGCGGCACGCGCAGAGCGGCGTAATAGGCGAGCCAGACGAGGCCGGCATTGGCCAGCAAGGCGACCGCTGCACCCAGCGGCATGTCGGCCACCAGCACCAGTGCCGCAACCAGCACCTGGCCGGCGGCCAGCCACATCGCCAGGCTCCGGACTGCCGCTCCGCCAACGGCGGCCGATGCGCCGGCCAGCAGCGAAAGGATGGCCAGGCTGAGCCAGATGCGCCACGCCTGCTCGAGCGGGTATTGGCCGATCAGGAAGAGCCGCATGTTGACCAGCAGAACGCCCCACCGCGCCTCGACCAGCCACCGCGCGGCGAGCACGGCGAAGACGGCCAGCCCGGCACCGATGACGATCGTGAAGATCGAGTTGTACCAGGAGTTGAACAGGTTCTCGCGCAGCCAGGCGGCCGGTCCCTGGCTGGTCACGGGGGGCGGCAGCGGCTCGGCCCGAGCGGTCATCTAGCGCTCCACGACCTGCACGCGGCGGTTGTAGATATTCATCAGCAGCGAGGTGACGAGGCTGATCGCCAGGTAGGCTGCCATCACCAGCACGATGACCGACACCGGCTGGCCGGTCTGGTTGGCCATCGTCCGGCTGACGGCGAACATGTCGGCAAAGCCGACCGCGATGGCGAGGCTCGAGTTCTTGGCCAGGTTCAGGTACTGACTGGTCAGTGGCGGCACGATCACGCGCAGCGCCTGCGGAAAGACGACCAGTCGCAGCGTCTGGCGGCCGGTCAGGCCGAGCGCCAGTGCCGCCTCGACCTGGCCGCGCCTGACCGCCTGGATGCCGCCGCGCACGACCTCGCCGATGAACGCCGCGGTATAGACCACCAGGCCGAAGGTGAGGGCGGTCAGCTCGCGCGAGACGGGCAGCCCGCCGCTGAAGTTGAAGGCGCCCTGGACCGGCGCCTCGAAGGCCAGCGGCGAGCCGAGGACGATCCAGGCGACCACGGGCAGGCCGATGAGCGTCGCGTAGCCCGCCCAGCGCAGCTGCTGGGCGCTCCTCTCATCCAGCGTGGGCCGCCGGGCAGCCAGATGGAACGCGACCGCGACCGCGACGGCGACGGCGAGTGAGGCGAGCCACAGTCCGAAGCCCGGCTGCACCTCCGGCCGCGGCAGGTACAGCCCGCGCTGGTTGAGGAAGATCGAGCCGGGCAGGCTGAGCGACTGTGCAACCGGCGGCAGCTGGCGCAGGATGGCGTAGATCAACACCAGCTGCACGAGCAGTGGGGTGTTGCGCATCAGCTCGACATAGCCGGCCGCCAGCCGGCTCAGCAACCAGTTGCTCGACAGCCGGGCGACGCCGACCACAACGCCCAGGATGGTGGCGAAGAAGATGCCGATCACGCTCACTTGGAGCGTGTTGAGCAGGCCCACCAGGAAGGCCTGCCCGTACGTATCGGTGGCGTTGTAGGGGATGATCTTGTCGGGGATCTCGAAGCCTGCGGTGGCGTCGAGGAAGCGGAAGCCGAAGCTGAGCCCGCTGCTGCGCATGTTGCTGAGCAGGTTGGTGCCCAGCCAGGCAACGAGCAGGCCGATCAGGCCGAGAGCGACGACCTGCGCGACGACGCGCAGGACGCGCACGTCGCGCCACGGCGGGACGCCGCCATGGTGGCCGCGCGGCAGGGCGGGCTCGGTCACCGACGGTCGGTCAGTTCAGCGAACGGTCCCCGGGGCGGCGTGGCCGCCCCGGGCAGTTGTCACGCTCAGCGATAGGGGGGCGCGTAGAGCAGACCGCCGTCGACCCACTGCTGGTTCGGCCCGCGGTCGAGATTGAGCGGGGTCTCGGGACCCAGGTTGCGGTTGTAGATCTCGGCGTAGTTGCCGACCGAGGAGATGACGTTCACGACCCAGTCGTCGTCAAGGCCGAGCTGCGCGGCCAGCTGGCCGACCTCGGGCTGCACGCCGAGCAGTCGGCGGACCACCGGATCGGTGCTGGTGTCGCGCATGTTCGTCACGTTGGTCGAGTCGATGCCCAGCTCCTCCGCTTCGAAGGTCGCGAACACGACCCACTTGATGACGTCGAACCACTGGTCGTCGCCGTGCGGGACGACCGGCCCCAGCGGCTCCTTCGACATCACCACGTCGAGCAGGATGTGCTCGTCGGGGTTGGGGAAGGCGCTGCGCCGGCCGACGAGCTGCGAGCGGTCGCTGGTCACGGCGTCGCAGGTGCCGGCGAGGTACTCGTCGTAGGTGGCGTCGATATTGTCAAACGTGCGCGGGGTGAACTCGATGCCCCGCGCGCGCATCTGGTCGGTCAGGTTGAGCTCGGTCGTCGTCCCGGTCTGGACGCAGATCGTTGCCCCGGCCAGCTGCTCGAGCGTCGTCGCCGGCGTGCGCGTCGTGTTGACCATCATGCCCTGGCCGTCGTAGAAGGTCGTCGGGCCGAAGTTGCCCCACTGCGCGTCGCGCCCGGATGTCCAGGTGGTGTTGCGGATCAGGACGTCGACCTCACGGTTCTGCAGCGCCGGTCCGCGGTCGTCGGCCGTAAGCTGGCGGAACTCGACGGCGTTGGGGTCGCCCAGCACCGCCGCCGCGACGGCGCGACAGTAGTCGGCGTCGAAGCCGGACCAGTTGCCGTTCGGATCGAGGAAGCTGAAGCCGGGCAGGCCGCCGTTGACGCCGCAGATCAGCGTCCCGCGGTTCTGGACTGCGGCGAGGGTGCCGCCGGTTGGAGCGGTCCCTGGCGTGCCGGTCGCCGCCGGTGTGCCGGTTCCCGGAGTGCCGGTCGCTGCTGCCTCGGTCACGCCCGGCGTGCCGGTCCCCGGCGTGCCGGTTTCCGGCGTGGCGGTGGCACCGGTTCCCGGCGAAGCCGTCGGCTGCGCCGTCTGGCAGGCGGCGAGCAGTAGTGCGCCGATGGCAAGGCCAGCCGGCGCGAGTGCGCGGATGCGCATTCGATCCTCCTCCTCTGCGTATGCTTGCGCCGTCGGTCGTGCTGGTCGGGGCCGCCTCCGGCCCGCAAACAGCTCCGCCAGGCGCGCGTGTCCGGGGGTCTAGCCCGTGGCGACAATCCTAATCCCGCTGGGAAGTCCCTGATCCCGGTGCGAAGCCCGGCGCGACCTGCCGCTCGCCCGGATCGCCTCAGCCGCGCGCGTCGCCGCTCGCCACCGCCTGGCGGCGCGGCTCCCTGCCCTTCGGCCAGTAGAGCTCCTTCTTGATCTGCTGCTCGGGGAAGCCGCGCTCGACCAGCAGCGCCTCGGCAGCGGTGATCATGTCCGGATTCCCGCAGATGTAGGCGATCGAGTTGTCCGGTGTCAGCGCGAGCTCGTCGTAGACCGCCGGGATGATCGACTCGACGCGGCCGACGCGGCCGCGCCAGCGGCTGTTCTCGGCTGAGCCGGGCCGTGAGACGGTGGGTACGTAGCGGACCGGGTACTCGCCGCTTGTCTGCCACTCCTCGAGCAGCTCGCGGTAGCCCAGGTCGTGCTCATACGATGCGCCATGGAGCACGATCGCCGGCCGCGGCTGGCCATCGTGGAGCAGCGTCTTCATCATCGACACGAACGGCGCGATGCCCGTGCCGCTGCTGATGAAGACGTGCTGGCGGTCGTCGCTCGGCTCGAGCACGAACTTCCCCTTTGGGCCGCGCATGCTCATGCCGTGACCAACGCCGAGGCGCCACAGCAGCGGCGTGAACAGTCCGCCGTTGACGAGGCGCACGTAGAACTCGTAGCCCTGCTCGATCTCGCGCGCCGAGCTGGCCACCGAATACGGCCGCTGGATCAGCTTGCCGTTCGATTCGACGCCAAGTGTCAGGTACTGACCGGGCAGGAACTCGACCGGCTGGCCCGTGAAACGGACCCAGAAGAAGGCGAGCGACTCGGTCAGGTCGATGCGGCGCGATACGACCGCGTTGTGGTGCGCGGACTGGGCAGCAATCGGCCGCTCGTCGACGGCGACGTCGGACATCTCCCTGCGATGGTAACCGCCGCCGCTCGACTCCGGCGGCGACGGTGGTGCCCGCTAGATTGTGCAGATGCATCGGGCTTCGAGCAGCGCGTCAGACCCAGCCCATGGCCATCGGGTCGTCGTCGTTGGCGGCGGCTTCGCCGGCCTGTACGCGGCACGCGAGCTGGCGCGCGATCAGCGTGTCGAGCTCGCCCTCATCGACGAGCACAACTACCACCTGTTCCAGCCGCTGCTGTACCAGGTTGCGACCGGCTCACTGTCGCCTGGCGAGATCGCCCAGCCGCTGCGCGCGATCCTGCGCCGCCACCGCGACACGCGCGTGCTGCTCGCGCAGGCCGTCGGGCTCGACGCCGAGCGGCGCGAGGTGATCCTCGCTGACGGAGGTCGCGTTCCCTACGACACGTTGATCGTCGCCACCGGCGCGGCGCACTCGTACTTCGGGCATGACGAGTGGGCTCGCTTTGCGCCGGGCCTCAAGTCGATCGATGACGCAACGGAGATCCGGCGGCGCATCTTCATCGCCTTCGAGGCGGCCGAGCGTGAGGCGAACCCCGATCTGCGCGCGGCATGGATGACGTTCGTCATCGTCGGCGCCGGACCGACCGGCGTCGAGCTTGCCGGGGCGCTGGGCGAGATCGCCAACGACACGCTCCGCCGGGACTTTCGCTCGATCCGTCCGCCCGACGCGCGAATCATCCTCGTCGAGGCCGACGAGCGCGTCCTGCCCACCTACCCGCCGCAGCTGTCGCCCTCCGCCGAGCGGCAGCTTGCGCGCCTGGGCGTCGAGGTCCGCACGCGCACGCGCGTTGTCGGCATCGATGAGCTGAGCGTTACCGTCGACACGGCCGAGGGCCGGGCAACGATCCCGACGCGGACCGTCCTCTGGGCGGCCGGCGTCGCCGCCTCCGGCTTCGTTGGCGAGGTCTGCTCCGCGCTCGGCCTCGAGACCGACCGCGCCGGGCGGGCGCGGGTGACGTCCGCGCTGACCCTGCCCGGGCACGACGACGTCTTCGTCGTCGGCGATGCCGCGGTCATCCCATGGCGAGGCGGCAAGAGCGTGCCCGGTGTGGCGCAGGGCGCGATCCAGAGCGGCGTGCATGCCGCGCGCACCATCCGGCGACGGCTTGACCGTGAGCCAACGCCACCGTTCCGCTACCGTGACCGTGGCGACGTGGCGATCATCGGTCGCCTCGCCGGCGTAACCAACATCGGTTGGCTCGGGCCGTTCGGGCGCCAGCAGGGCTTTCCGGCGTGGTTCCTCTGGCTGGGCATCCACATCGCCTACCTCATCGGCTTCGCCAACCGGCTGGTGGTGCTCGTCCGCTGGCTGTGGAGCTTCGTATCGCACGCGCGGGGCAGCCGCCTGATCACCGGCCGCCCGCTGCTACCCGAGATCGCCGAGCCCGAGCCGGTCGACGCTAGGCATCCGGCGGGCAGCCGCGAATGAGCCCCGAGGTCGGCCGGATCCTGCTCGTCGTCGGGCTGGTCATCGCCGCCGTCGGCCTGCTCGCCGTGCTCGGCATCCGCATCCCGTTCGGTCAGCTCCCGGGCGACATTCGCATCGAAGGCGAGCGCGGCGGCATCTTCATCCCGCTGGCCACGATGCTCGTCGTTTCGATCATCCTGACGATCCTGCTCAACCTGCTGCTGCGTCGCTAGCGCCGCCCGCCGGGCTGAGCCGCCGGGCGGGGGTCGTCGCCTGCGCCCGCTCGCCGGTTACAATCTGGCCTTCCTGAACCGTGCGCCCAATGGCACGCACGTCGTGACGCACGTCGTGGCCGCCCAGCAAGCCGAGGAACGTCATGACCGAGACGATCTCCCGCCCGACCGACCGTACCCACCGCGCCGCCAAGCGCTACATCTACTCGTTCGGTGGCGGCCACGCCGAAGGCGACGCCAACATGCGCGACCTGCTCGGTGGCAAGGGCGCCGGCCTGGCCGAGATGACCAACGCCGGGCTGCCCGTACCGCCCGGCTTCACGATCACCACCGAGGCGTGCAACGACTACTTCGCCGCCGGCCAGCAGCTGCCCGAGGGGCTGTGGGAGGACGTCCTGGAGGCGGTCAACGAGATCGAGCGCGAAACGGGCAAGGCGTTCGGCGACCAACGCAACCCGTTGCTCGTCAGCGTCCGCTCGGGCGCCAAGTTCTCGATGCCCGGCATGATGGACACCGTCCTGAACCTGGGCCTCAACGAGGAGACGCTGCACGGGCTGATCGCGCTGACCGGCAACGAGCGCTTCGGCTGGGACGCCTACCGGCGCTTCATCCAGATGTTCGGGCGAATCGTGATGGGCGTGGACGGCCACCGCTTCGACGAGGCGTGGGAGAAGGCGAAGGAGGAGCGCGGCGCGAAGGAGGACACCGACCTCGACGCCGACGCGCTGCGCGCTGTCGCCCGGCGCTTCCGCGAGATCGTGCGCGAGGACACCGGCCGCCAGTTCCCGGCCGCCCCCTACGAGCAGCTCGACCTCGCCATCAAGGCCGTCTTCGCGTCGTGGTTCGGCAAGCGCGCGCGCGACTACCGCGAGTTCAACAAGATCGCGCATGACCTCGGCACGGCGGTCAACGTCGTGACGATGGTCTTCGGCAACATGGGCGACGACTCGGGCACCGGCGTGGCCTTTACGCGCGACCCGAACACGGGCGAGAAGGTCCTCTTCGGCGAGTACCTCACCAACGCGCAGGGGGAGGACGTGGTGGCCGGGATCCGGACGCCGCTGCCCATCGCGCAGATGCGCGAGCAGATGCCCGAGGCCTACCGTCAGTTCGAGCAGATCGCCGAGCGCCTCGAGCGCCATTACCGCGACGTGCAGGACCTCGAGTTCACGATCGAGCGCGGCCGGCTGTACATGCTTCAGACGCGTTCGGCCAAGCGGACCGCGATGGCCGCCGTGCGCATCGCCGCCGACATGGTCGAGGAGGGGATCATCAGCGAGCGCGAGGCGCTCGCGCGCATCGAGCCGGCCCACGTCGACCAGCTGCTGCGCGACCAGTTCGATCCGCGCGAGCGCGAGAAGGCGACGCGCATCACGGCCGGCCTCAACGCCTCGCCTGGGGCGGCGGTCGGCAAGGCGGTCTTCAACGCCGACCGCGCCTTCGAGCTGGCACAGCAGGGCGAGAGGGTGATCCTCGTCCGCATCGAGACAAGCCCCGATGATTTCCACGGCATGGCTGCCGCGCAGGGCGTGTTGACCGCGCGCGGCGGTGCGACCTCCCACGCCGCCGTCGTCGCCCGGCAGATCGGCAAGCCATGCGTCGCCGGCTGCGCCGCACTCGTTATCGACTACGGAACGCGCTCGGCCAAGGTCGACGGTCTCGGGTTCTCGGAAGGGGAGTGGATCAGCCTCGACGGCACGACCGGCGACGTCTTCGTCGGCGCCCTGGCCACCGTCGAGGTGCGCTTCGAGGACCAGGCCGAGCTGCAGAAGATCCTCGAGTGGGCCGACCGGGCGCGCCGCCTGCAGGTCTGGACGAACGCCGACAAGCCGGAGGAGGCGGCGCTGGCCCGGCGCTACGGCGCGCAGGGCATCGGCCTCTGCCGCACCGAGCACATGTTCCGCGAGGGCGAGCGGCTCGACATAGTCCGCGACGCCATCCTCGTCGCATTCCAGGCGACCCGCGCCAAGGAGCGGCGCGAGGCCGGCGCGAGCCTGTCGGCCGAGGACGAGGAGGCGGTCCGCCGCTTCGACGAGGCGATGGCCAAGCTGGAGCAGCTCCAGACCGGCGACTTCGAGGGCATCTTCGAGGCCATGGACGGGTTGCCGGTGGTCGTCCGCCTGATCGACCCGCCGCTCCACGAGTTCCTGCCCAACCACGCTGAGCTGGTGGCCGAGGTCACCCGGATGGAGGCGACCGGCACGGCCAGCGACGACGCGAAGTACGCCGAGGCGCGCGAGCTTCTGCGCGCGGTTGAGGCATTGCGCGAGCAGAACCCCATGCTCGGCCTGCGCGGCTGCCGCCTGGGACTCATGATCCCCGACTTCGTGAAGATGCAGACACGCGCCATCCTCAATGCCGCCATCGCCCGCAAGCGGGAAGGCGGCGACCCGCACGCCGAGATCATGATCCCGCTCGTCGGCCACGTGAACGAGCTGGCCGAGACACGGGCGATCCTGGAGGCGGAGGCGAAGCTGGTCGAGCAGGCGGCCGGTGTCGAGGTCGACTACAAGTTCGGCACGATGATCGAGGTACCGCGCGGCGCGCTGACCGCCGACGAGATCGCGGCCCATGCCGAGTTCTTCAGCTTCGGCACGAACGCCCTCACCCAGATGGCCTTCGGGTACTCGCGTGACGACGCCGAGGGCGGGTTCCTGCTGAACTACATCGAGAAGGGCATCCTGCCCGACAACCCGTTCCAGACGCTCGATGTCGATGGCGTCGGGCAGCTCGTCCGGGCGGCCGTCGAGAGGGGCCGGCGGGCGCGGCCCGACCTGAAGCTGGGCATCTGCGGCGAACACGGTGGCGATCCGGCGTCGATCGCCTTCTTCGACGAGGTCGGGCTCGACTACGTCAGCTGTTCGCCGTTCCGCGTCCCGGTGGCACGGCTGGCTGCGGCACAGGCGGCGCTGAGCGGTGCCGCCGAACGCGACAGGTAGCGCCGGCGGCGCTGCCGAGAGGCGGCGCTAGATGTACATGTATGCGCGGTGCGCGGAGCGGCGCACCGGCGCGCGCACGACGGCAGTCGTCGGCGTATCGTGCGGCGCCGGTAGCAGCGTCTGTGCCGCCGCGGCGATCGGCTTCCCGTCCCAGCCAACGCCGAGCATCTCGGGCAGGGTCACCAGGCGATAGCCGCGTGCCCTGTAGCTCTCGATGACGCGCGGCAGGACGCGCACCGTGACGGCCGGCCCGGCGTGCATCAGCACGATCGCCCCGTTGCCGCCCGAGATGGCACGTGCGTACACCTGCTGGTCAGCGAGGCCGAGCCCGTCGCCCGAATCGACGCTCCACATCGCGACCTGCGTGAAGCCGGCGGCGTAGGCCTGTGTCAGGACGCTCGTGTTGTAGGCACCGTAGGGCGGCCGAAAGATGGGAACCATCGGCCGGTTGATCACGCTCTCGACGATCCGTCGCGCTCCGTCGATCTCGCCGTAGACCTGGCTGGCGGTCAGCCTCTTCAGGTTGGGATGAGTGACAGTGTGGTTGGCGATCGGATAGCGGTCGGCGATTGATCGCCAGAGCGCCGGCGCTTCCAGCACGGCGTTGGCGTAGGGGAAGAAGGTCGCGCTCGCCTGGTAGCGGTCGAGGATGGCAACCACCTGCTCGGTTCGGTTGGCGAAGTAGCCGTCGTCGAAGGTGAGCGCCACGACCTTCTCGGCCTGGTCGCCGTAGCGGTAGACCACGGCGCCGCCGGCAGCCACCGGCGTGGCGCCAACGGTCAGCGCGCCAAGGGCGGCCGTGACGGCGAGCATTGCGCGACGACCACCAGGCATGGTGACCCGCTCCTCTTGAAAGATAAGCCCGCGACAGCGGTCGCAGGCTTATCTCATTATTTGCCTTCGCGGATCCTACATTCGCCTTCGGCTGAAGCAGTCGTCGCAGTAGACGGGCTTGCCGCTCGTCGGTCGGAACGGAACGCTGGCCGTCTTGCCGCAGTTGGAGCAGACCGCCTCGAACATCTCGCGCGGACCGCGCTCGCGGTACCCACCGCCGCCACCTCCGCCGTAGCCGCCACCACCGCCGTAGCCGCCGCCACCGCCGTAACTGGAACCGGACCCTACCGCCGAGTAGTCACCCCCGCCTGTCGTCCCACGCTGTGCCTTGCGCACACGCCGGCACGATGGACATCTCCGCGGATCGCTGAAGCCCCGATCGGCGTAGAACTGCTGCTCACTGGCCGAAAACACGAACTCCTGGCCGCAGTCGGCACAGGTCAGCGTTCGATCGGTGTTCAAAGAGAACGACTCCTTCTGCTTGCCGGGCTTCGCGACGCTGTCTCGCGAGAGGCCGTGAGAGGGAGTCGTTGGGGACCGGCGTATTCTGTTTCGCCCCTGTTGGGCTGAGGACGAGATCCTACAGCATCGGTGTCAATAGCAACACCTCTGTCGAACGATTCGCGCGAGGGGCGGGCAAAAAACGCGTCAGCGACCGCCGCTGCTGACCGCCTCGAGCAACCTGCGCGAGGCGGCGCTGACCTCGCTGACGGCCGCTTCGAACGCTTCTGCGTTGCGCTTCGACGGCGTGCGGTAACCGCTCACCTTGCGCACATACTGGAGCGCGGCGGCACGGATCTCTTCGTCGCTGGGTGCTCCGTCGGGGCGTCGGAGGGTGACGATGCTGCGGCACATGGCCACACCTTAGCGCACGCGCGCCGTAGCGACGGGGCCGCGCTTCACGGCGCCTCCGTCGGCGGGGCCGGGCGCGCCGTCAGCCAACCAGCGCCAGCTGATCGTCGAGTCCGATCAGGACGAGCTGGTCGCCTTCGACCAGGCGCTCGTCGCGGTGCGGGTTGACCGTCACCGCGCCGCCGCGGCGGAGCGCAATCGGGGTGACCTTGAAACGGGTTACCAGGTCGAGCTCGCGCAGGCTCTGGCCGACGAAAGCCGGCGGCACGTGGATCTTGGCGATCCCGAAACCGGGCGCCACGTCGAGGTAGTCGACGACGTTGCGCAGGCGGAACGTGTGGGCGACGTCGATGCCGGCTTCGCGCTCCGGGTAGACGACGCGGTCGGCGCCGATGCGCTCGAGGATCGCGCCGTGGAGCGGGCCGCTGGCCTTGGCAATCACGTTCGGGACACCGAGCAGCTTGAGCGCCATCGTGGCGAAGATGCTCGCCTCGACCGCGCTGCTCATCGCCACCACCGCCGTCTGGAACTCGGCTGCGCCGGCCGCTCGCAGCGCCTCCTCGTCGCTGGCGTCGAGCTGGATCGCGTGGGTGACCTCGGGCGCAATGTCGTTGATCGTCGACTCGTGGGCATCGATGGCGAGGACCTCGTGGCCCAGGCGATGCAGCTCGCGCGCAACGGCGCCGCCGAAACGACCCAGCCCGACGACGATGACCTGCTCCTTCATCTCGCTCCTCTGCCCGGTTATCAGCCGATGCGCATCGACTCGACCGCATGACGGTACGTCACCGGCCGGGCGCGCGCTGCCAGCGCCAGCACCAGCGTCAATGGCCCCAGCCGACCGACGAACATCGCTCCGATCACGAGCAGCCGGGCCAGCTCGTTCAGATCGCGCGTCAGCCCACGGCTGGCGCCCACGGTGGCGGACGCCGACATTGCTTCGAACAGCACGTCGACGATCTCGGCATTGGTGAGCAGCTCGAGCGCCAGCGCGATGCTGAACAGGAAGGCAATGCTGAGCAGCGCAACCGCCAGCGCGCGGTAGATGACGACGTGCTCGATGCGCCGTCCGAACGCCTCGGCCGACGGCACGCCACGGGCGGTTGAAACGATCGCTATCAGCAGCACGGAGAAGGTGTTGACCTTGATCCCGCCGGCCGTCGACCCCGAGGCCCCGCCGATGAACATCAGGGCCATGACGACGAAAATGGTTGGCCTGAGCAGCGCCGCCGTGTCGAGCGCGCTGAAACCCGCCGTGCGCAGGGTTACCGACTCGAAGAGCGAGTTGAAGAAGCGCAGCTCGGGTGGGAGGACGGCAAGCGTCGCCGGGTTGTCCCACTCGAACACGGCTATGGTGGCCGTGCCGACGGCGATCAGCGCGATCGTCGTCAGTAGCACGACCTTGGTCTCGAGCGCCAGACGCGCCCAGCGCCGATTACGCACGAAGTCCTCGATGATCGCGTAGCCCAGGCCGCCGATGACGATCAGCACGCCGATCACGCCGAGCATCAGGTAGTCCGTCCAGAAGCTGCGCAGGCTGCTCGAGCCGACCAGGCCGGTCAGGTCGAAGCCGGCGTTGTTGAAGGCCGAAATCGCGTGGAAGACGCCCCACCACAGCGGTGCCACGCCGTCTAGCCCGGCGACACCGGAGAACGAAACGGTCAGGATCAGCGCGCCAACCACCTCGGCCAGCAGCGTGAACAGCGCCACCCGCTTGACGAGATCGGTAACGTCGCCCAGCTCACCGCCGCCCATGCTCTGCTGAACGAGAACCCGGTCGCGCAGCCGGGTACGCCTGCGCACCACGAGCAGCAGGAGCAGGGTCGACGAGGTCATGAAGCCGAAGCCGCCGAGTTGGATGAGCGCGGCGATCGCCACGTGCCCGAACGGGCTCCAGTAGGTGCCCGTGTCAACCACGACCAGGCCGGTCACGCAGACCGCCGACGTCGCCGTGAAGAGGGCAGTGATCGGATCGGTCCACTGCCCGTTTGCACTGGCCACGGGCAGCATCAGGATCAGCGTTCCGATCGCGATCAGCACGGCAAAGCCGAGGATGAGCACGAGCGTCGGCTGGAGCTGGCGGCGCCGGCGAGGCGGGAGCGGGGCGCGGTACTCCTCCGGCCGCACCCGCTCGATACGGACGCGCTCGTCGCCCGGGCGGCGGCCGCGGACTCGCAGGCCGGCCTGTCCGGCGCTGGTAGAACGATCGTCGGAGGTCAACGGCAATCCCGGGCGCGCAGTGCACGCAGCGCGGCACGCAGCGTTGGTGATAGCTGCTCGTTGCCGATCAGCAACCCGAAGTACTCCGCCAACACGCGTCGGTCGTCCCTGCTGGCCGTGCCGGGCAGGCGCGTGTCGACCCTGTCCGCGATCACTATCACGCCTTCACCCCGTGCCGCGAGCTCGACCAGCGAGCGCTCGACCAGCCTGCCGAAGTAGTCGGCGATGGGTGCGCGTGACTCCAGCTCGGCCTTGTGCCGCAGGACCTGCGCGGCCAGCCGGAGTGCATGCAGGTCGGAGGTCGCGAGCTCACCGAGGTGGGGGTCGGCTGCCACCGCGCAATCCTAAGCGAGCCCTCTTCGTGCTGCCCGGGAAAGGCGTATGCTTGGCACCGATCCACCGGGGTCTCGCGGGCCGCGCCGTTACGACGGCCCAGCGGCAGGGCTGCCGTTGCCCTGCCGGCGAGAAGAAGGCTCGACGGCGCGCGTCGCCGGATCGGCCGGCTCCGTGGGCAGACAGGCCCCGAGGCCGTGTTTCAGCTGTTCACGTCAATCCAGCTCCGCCGTCGGCGCATGTCCGTGCCCGAAGCGGCGCTAGCCGAGTGGCAACGTTTCGCTGGCCGGAGGTTCCGCTGGTATCACCTGCTGGCCATCGCGCAGGGCATCGTGGCGATGATGACCGGCTTCGAGGTGCTCATCCCGTTCGCGCTGTCGATCGGGTGCCCGCCGGCCATAACACCGCTGCTCGGCATCCTGCCGTTGGCCGGCGGCATGGCCGTGCTGGCCATGCCGCGCATGCTCACCAGGACGGACGGCAACCTGCGCGGGCTGACAATGCTGATCAGCTCGGTCGCCGAGACGCGCGGCCTGATGCTCGTCGGCGTCGTCCTGCTCGTCGTCGCCGACGTCCTGCCCACCCCGCTGGCCGTGCTGCTGCTGTTCGTCGTCGTGGGGGTCAACGGCGTGCTCGCCGCGATGGTCGGCTCGAACCTGCTGACCTGGCACTCGGCGGTGCTCGGCGAGGACGATCGGCGGCTGGTCGTCCCGCGGCTGATGTCCGTGTCCCTGGCAGTGGGCGCGCTGTTGCTGCTGCCGATGGCGCTCGTGATGGACGTGCTCGTCGACGCCTTCGGCGTGATCGTGTACGTCATCCCGTTCGGGCTGGCCGGCGTCTTCGGGCTCGTCGAGCTCGTCGTTCAGCGCAACCTGCCGCGCCCCGGCCGCGTGCACGTCCCGGTCGCCGCGCTGACCGGCCGCGTTGCCCAGCCGCCGGCGCTGAGACAGATGATGCGGGCGAGCGTCGCGAACGCCCTTGGCATGGGTGCCGCGCCGTACGTCTCGGTCTACGCGATCGCCGTCCTCGGCCTGTCGGCGGGATTCACGATGGCCATGGCTGCGCTCGGCACGCTGACGATGGTTGGCGCATCGGCCGTCGCCGGTTCGTGGCTGACGCGTGGCTCGTCGGCCCGCCTACTGCGCTTCTCGTTCGCCGTCCGTGCGGCGGCGATGGCGGCGCCCGTTCTGGCGCTGCCCGGCCTCGCCTTCGCGCCACTGCTGCTGCTGCTGTCTTCGGTGCTCGGTGCGATCGGCTTTGCGTCGGGCACCCTGGCCGGCAACGAGCGGCTGTTCCGGCTGATCAACGGGCCGGCGGTGCTCCGCCAGTACGGCCGCTATACAGCCGCAAATGCAGGCGCAATGACCTCCGGTCAGCTCCTGAGCGGCGCCACCCTCGCGCTGGGCGGTGGCTTTGGCTACCCCGTCTACGCCGTCCTCTACACGCTCTCGACTGCGCTCCGCCTCGTCGCCTACCGCATGATGGCGCCCGCCGAGCAGCCAGCCGCGCTGCTCGTCGCGCCTGGCCCGGTGGTAGGTGGAGCGCCCTCTTCCACCCTGCCCGCACCCTCGCCGCGACCGTTGCCTGAAACGGGCTGACCTGTTTACAGACCGGCACGCATACGGTCGTCCAACCGAGTGGTACTTCTGGCGATGGGCACACGTACCTTGACGAAGGTGGTCCCTGAGCGCATCCTTAGTCGGCCGAATCTGACCTCGAGGGAGCTCTGTCCATGCGCCTGTCCCGACCCACCCTCGCCGCTCTCCTCCTGCTTGCCCTGAGCGCAGCGCCGGTACTTGCCGGCCCGCCGGCGCGCGCCGATGCCGCGCGTGCCGAACACGAGCGTGTCGTGCGTTTCTGGACGCCAGCACGTATGGCGGCGGCCATTCCGCGCGACAGGGCGCTGTCGGGTGAGGCCGCCCTCAGCCCAAACAACAACGGCAAGGGCAAGCCCGGCGGCGGCGGCGGGGATGGCGGCGACACGAGCACCACCAACGTCACCGGCGCTGGGTGGGGGAACAAAGGCGGGACGGTTCGCACGGCCGTCGGCAAGGTCTTCTTCAAGCTGAGCGGCACGCTCTACACATGCTCGGGATCTGTCGCAAACGACTCGCGCTCGACGTACTCGCTCGTGTTGACCGCGGCCCACTGCGCGTTCGACGAGACTGGTGACGTCTTCGCCACCGACTGGTTGTTCATCCCCGATTACGAAGCCTCGCCCACACGCACCTGCAACAACACCAAGTACGGTTGTTGGACAGCTTCGGCGCTGGTCATCCACAAGGGCTACAAGGATGCGACCGGCTTCAACAGCCAGGCGACTGTCCACGACTTCGCCTTCGCCGTCGTCGGCGGTGGCGGCAAGAGCGGTGAGTCCAAGCAGCTCGACACGACCGTCGGCAGCTTCCCGATCACCTTCAACCAGTTTGCCGAGGGTACGCGCATGTACGCCTTCGGCTATCCGGCCGCGGGCAAGTACAAGGGCAACAAGCTCATCTACTGCGCGGGCCCCATCTTCTACGACAGCTGGAACGACAACCAGACATACGGCCTGGCATGCGACATGACCGGTGGATCGTCAGGCGGGCCGTGGTTCACCAACTTCAATGAATCGACCGGCAGCGGCACCCTCAGCTCACTAAACTCCTACGGGTACTCGTCGCTGAAGGGCTACATGTTCGGCCCGAAGTTCAACGACAACACTGCCGACGTCTACAACAGCGCCGACGGAGCGACGTCGGACACGATCGTTCCCTAGGCCCCGCGCTTCGACCAAAGAAGAGACGCTCGCGACCCGACCTATCGCGGGCGTCTTCCCCCTCCGGGCAGCGGAGCTCAAGCACCCGCGGAAGACGTGTCGATGGCACGTGAGGCAGTCAGGGCCGAGGCGGTCCCCGGCTACGCGCGCGAAGCCGGTGCCGCTCTGTGGCGCCTCGCTGACGCTCGGCAACGGACGCCGCGCGTGCTGGCCGACATGCCGGCCGACGACGTCGATCGCGCTACCGGCGGCAATACCGTTGCGAGCATCCTCTACCACGTCGCGCTGACGGAGGCTGACTGGCTCTACACCGAGATCCTCGAGGCAGAGCTACCCGCTGAACTGGTGCGCCTGTTTCCCCCCGAACACCGCGACCAGGCCGGCGTCCTCTCGGTCGTCGTCGGCGAAACCCTGAACCAGCACCTGGCCCGGCTCGCGGTTGTCCGGCGACTGCTGCTCGAGCGCCTCCGGCCGATGACCGAATAGGACTTTCACCGGCTGCGCAGCCTGCCCGAGTACAACGTTACGCCGGCGTGGGTTATGCATCACCTGGCGCAGCACGAAGCCGAACACCGCGCCGAGCTCGGGGACGCGATCGGGGCGATTCCGGCCGAGCGCGAGGGCGACGCAATTTGACGCCGCCACTTGACGGCGCTTCACGACTTTAGTTAACTAAAGCGGTGAAGCCGAAGCCAGATACGCAATCGCCCGCGTTGGAAGCGGAGCCGTGGATGTCCGAAGAGACGCGTGCCCTCGCGCGGGCGTTTGTCGCCCTGCGCAACGAGGACGAGACGTTGCGCTTCCTGCGCGACCTATGCACGGTCAGCGAGCTGCGCGAGCTTGGCGAGCGCTGGCAGGTCGCCCAACTGCTCGACGCGGGGCTGACCTATGGACAGGTGGCGCAGGCCACCGGCGCGTCGAGCGCGACGATCAGCCGGGTCAAGCAGTGGCTCCAGTACGGCCGCGGCGGCTATCGGCTGGTCATCGATCGCTTGGGCGAGGAGCGCGCGGAGGGTTGATGGCGACGGTACGCGAGCCGGGTGTGCTTCGCATCGCTCTGCCCAGCAAGGGCCGCCTGGCCGAGCCGGCCGTGGCGTTGCTGCGTGACGCCGGCCTCGACTTCGAGCTGTCCGAGCGCCGGCTGAGTACGCGCGTGGACAACTTCGAGCTCGAGCTGATCTTCGTGCGCACCGACGACATCACCGAGTACGTTGCCGATGGGCTCGTCGACTTGGGCATAACCGGCCTCGACCTGGTCGCCGAGCGCGGCGACGGCATGCAGCCGCTGCTCGAGCTCGGCTTCGGCGCGTGCTCATTGGTTCTCGCTGCCCCGCGCGCAGGCGGCCTCCACAGCGCCGATGACGTGACCGGCTGCACGGTTGCGACCGCCTTCCCGCGGCTGACGGGCGCCTTCCTCGAGGAGCGCGGCATCTCGGCCACGCTGGTCGAGGTTCACGGCTCGGTCGAGATTGCGCCGCAGCTCGGCGTCGCCGATGCGATCGTCGATCTCGTTGCCACGGGTTCGACGCTCCGCATCAACGGCCTGCGCCCGCTGGCCACGTTGCTCCGCTCGCAGGCCGTCCTGATCGGCGCCGCGCCGGCCGGCAACGGCCGTGTCGAGCAGCTGCTGACGATGCTGCGCAGCGTGCTCGACGCGCGTGGCAAGGAGTACGTGATGATGAACGCGCCGGCGTCGTCACTCGACGCCATTCGCCGGCTGATCCCCGGCCTTGCCGGGCCGACGGTGATGCCACTGGCCGACCCGTCGATGATCGCCGTCCACTCGGTCGTCGAGCGCAGCGGGCTGTGGCAGCTGGTCCCGGAGCTGAAGGCCGCCGGCGCGCGGGACATCCTCGTGCTGCCCGTCGAGAAGGTCATCCGATGAGCGCGCCCGTGCGCGTCGAACGCGATCTCGCACGGGTCCACTGGTCGGCGCTCGACGATGACGGCAGGGAGCGCTGGCTGGCCGGGCTGCGTCCGCCCGAGCCGGTACGGGACGTCGGCGCCATCATCGATGCCGTGCGCCGCGGTGGTGATGCGGCGCTGCGCCTGCTGGTGTCGCAGCACGACCGCGCCGAGCTCGACGAGCTGTGGGTAGCGGAGCAGGAGTTGGCTGAGGCGGCGGCTGCCACCCCGCCCGCGATCCTCGCCGCGCTCGAGTCGGCGATCGCGCCGGTCGAGTCCTTCCACGCCGAGCAGCTCGCGCTGCTGCGATCGGCGCGCGCCGTGGAAACGCGACCTGGGGTCCGGGCGTGGCGCCGCTTCGTCCCGCTGCGCCGTATCGCCGGCTACGTGCCCGGTGGGCGCGCTCCGTTGGCAAGCTCGGTGGTCATGCTCGGCGTACCGGCCCGGCTGGCCGGCGTCGACGAGCTGATCCTGGCCACACCTCCGCTGCCCGACGGGCGCGTGGCGGCGGCCGTCCTGGCGGCGGCAGGACTTGTCGGCGTGCGGCGCGTGCTCAAGGCCGGCGGTGCCCACGCGATCGCCGCCCTCGCCTACGGCAGCGAGTCCGTGCCTCGCGTCGATCGCATCTTCGGTGCCGGTGGACCGTGGGTCACCGCCGCCAAGCGTGCCGTATCGGCCGACGTCGCGATCGACCTGCCGGCCGGCCCGTCGGAATGCGTCGTGCTGGCCGATCGGACGGCCGATCCCGGCTGGGTGGCCGCCGACCTGCTCGCGCAGGCCGAACACGGACCCGACTCGGTCGCTCTGCTGGTAACCGATTCTTCGGCGGTCGCGGATGCCGTGGAGGCTGCGCTGGCGCCGAGAGCGGCAACGATCGAGACCGGGCCGCGCGCTCTCGAGACGCTGCGCCGCCAGGGCGCCGTCGTGCTCGTCGCCGACCTCGAGGACGGCCTGGCCGTGGTCGAGGCCGTGGCGCCGGAACACCTCTCGCTTCAGTGCGCCGGCGCAGGGGAGCTGGCCCGACACGTCCGCAGCGCGGGCGCCGTCTTCGTCGGGCCGTGGACGCCGGTCGCGGCCGGCGACTACGCCACCGGCACGAACCACGTGCTGCCCACCGGCGGGGCGGCGCGTGCGTGGAGCGGCATCGGCGTCGAGCAGTTCGGCCGCTGGCTGATCGTGCAGGAGGCAACTGCGGACGGCGTTCGGCAGCTGGCGCCAACGGTTGAGGCACTGGCGGCAAGCGAGGGACTGCCGGCACATGCCGCGTCCGTTCGTGCCCGGCTCGAGCGAGGACCGGCGTGATGCCGCGGACAGGGGGCGCCGAGCGCGTTACGCGCGAAACGACCATCCGGGCGAGCGTCGACATCGATGGCACCGGCGCGGCGACGATCGACACCGGCCTCGGCTTCCTCGACCACCTGTTCGAGCTGCTCGCTCGGCATGCCCTGATCGACCTCGAGCTGACGGCGCGCGGCGACCTCCACGTCGACGCACACCACACCGCCGAGGACTGCGGGCTGCTGCTCGGTCGAGCGCTCGATGGCGCGCTCGCCGAGCGCGCCGGCATCCGCCGCTACGGCGCGGCGAGATTGCCGATGGACGAGGCACTGGCCGACTGCGCGCTCGACGTCAGCGGCAGGTTCTATGCCGACATCGCTCCACGCCCGAGCGCGACCGATGGCCGCGACGAGTGGCTCGAGCTCGTGCCGCACATGCTCGAGGCGCTTGCCCGCGAAGCGGGCCTGACCGTGCATCTCGAGGTGACGAAGGCGCGCTCGGTGCACCACCACTGCGAAGCGATGGTCAAGGCCTTCGCCCGTGCCCTGCGCGAGGCCATCGAGCCCGACCCGCGCCTGGCTGCGCTCGACCAGTCCCGCTCGGGTAGCACGCCTGCCGCCGTGCCGAGCACGAAGGGGGTGCTTCGCTGATCGCGGTTGTCGACTACGGGGCTGGCAACACCCGCTCGGTCCTGCGCGCGCTCGAGGCCGTTGGGACGAAAGCGTGGCTGGCCCACCGGCCGGAGGAGATCGGTGACGCGCGCCGGCTGGTGCTGCCCGGCGTGGGTGCCGCGCCCTCAGCCGTCGACGAACTCCGCCAGCGCCGCCTGTGGGC